>NZ_JBVJMV010000091.1:0-12234 GCF_055584025.1 Streptomyces sp. NPDC104309
GTTCGTGTCTCCGATGCCTACACACCAGACTCACCCGCCCCAGCACCGCACAGGGCACGATCGCGACGTCTTCACCCAATTGGGCAACAGGGTCCGTCGATGTACTCGAAGAGCGCGAGGTTCGCTTCGGCCCTGGTGGCGAAGACGCGGCCGCGGGCGGCGAGGGCTGCTCCTGGACCTGCTGGCGCAAATCGGTCCCCCGATCCAGGTCACGCCCGCGACCGACGACCGGGACACGGCCCTGCTCTGGTACGAGGCCCTGGTCGAGCAGGGCATAGGGGTATCCGGGAGGGCGGCGCTCCTGGGTGAAGGTGAGGCATGCGGACACTCAGGACGCGGTGGTCGTCGGGTTCACGGGCCCTCGGGCGCGGCCCCGGAACCTGGCCCTGGTGCTCGCCGACGACGACCAGCCGCGCATGTCGGCCCGGCTCGATGCGCGCCTCTCGGTGCAGCTCGGTGCGCTGCTCGCCGACGCCGCCGCGGCCGCCCCGGCCGTGGCGCGGGGCGGGGAGCGGTACACCGGGCTCGACTCAAGTGTCGTGGTGGAGGTCGTCGCTGGGACGGGGCGGCACGGGACGCTCACGGTGACCCGGGTGCGGTAGCAAGCACGGCGGGCCGGAATCCGACAAGCAAGAATCGAACCTATTATCGAATACGTGATTGATTTGCCATCCGACCTGCCACGCCTCCGGACCCTCCGGACCTGGCACGCCATGTGTCTGCGCGAAGTGGATGCGGCGATCGCCGTGGCCGAGCAGCGGGCAGCAGAGGAGGAACAGGGCGAGGCGAGGCGCCCGCCCACTCCGGACTGGGTGGTGGAGCGAGGTATCGGCCAGGGCGCCCCGCCGGTCGAGGTTCATGTGGGCGGCTGCCACATGGCTCGAAACGCCTACCCAGTTACCCGGGACCAGGCACTACAGGCAGTCGTCGCAGGGATCCGGGCATGCGTCCACTGTCGACCGGACACCGCGCTCGGGGTCCTGGAATGAACACCTGTCAGGGCCGGCCCGATCCACCTTCGGCCCCACCCTGGGGTGTCGCCGAGGCGAGCCTAAGCCTCGAACCATAGGGGTACCGCCGTGACCCGGTATGCCGGACTGGGCAGTCGCATCGCGTGCCCAGGTGCGCGCTGGCGCCACCGAACGGCGGCACGTCCCCTCACGCCCGTCTGGCGCAGCAGCATGTGCGGGGCACCGCTGAGCCGCATAGCGTCAGACGGGCACTACGACAGGACAGTGCGGCCCAGGAGCCGGGTTTCGGATCTCGAAGCTCGGCTCTGCGCCTGCGCCGGTCTGGCGCGCCGGTAGCTGCAACGGCTGCCGAATGCCGGAGACGCCCGACCCGACGGCGCGGCCCGGCCAGTAAGGGAGGACGGCGGGACTCCGGGTCTGGGCTGCCCGTACCACTCCTCTGCGAGGCGTCATCCTGCCTCTCTTGGGTCTCCTGCATGAGAGGCCTGGCGGCATGACCCGTTGACGGTGGTCCGGATCCGGTGAGTCGCGGCTGTTCGCCGCGTTGACCTGCGGGTTCTAACGCGCCCTCCCGCGATTGGTCGTGAGGCGTGTTCGCCCGGCTCTTGAGGCAAGGGCCGGGCGGTGGCGGGAGCTGACCCGGTGGCCAGCTTCCACCCCGCGCCATGCGACTCCGGCTCCAGGTAGCAGCGGCCGATCTCCGTGTCGGCCTCAGCGCGTACCCGCGCGGCCAGCCGGTCCACGTCGACCTCGTGATCGCCGAGCACCGCGAACTCGAACCCGTCCGCACAGAGCACTGCTCCCGGGCCTCTGTGACTGTCTATGTGACGACGGCCAGGGAGTACGTCACAACCCACCTGGGGCCGCGCCGAGCACGCCTATGATCGATGCATGCCGTCGCCCCTTCCCACGTCCCTTGCTGTGTCCGACGCCATCACCCACTACCGCCAGCTGCGCGAGCTGACCATCGATGAGCTGGCCTACGTGCTCCTGATGCTCGATCACCCGATCCCGGCCGACGCCCTCGCGGAGATGGAGCGATGCGCGCGCCCCGTGACCGTCGATGATCTCGTCGCGATCGCCTATGTGCTCGACACGACCCCCGCGGTGCTGCTGTCACACATCCCCATCGACATGCCGGAACCCGAGGGGCCCCTTGCCACCGGGCTCCCAAGCGATGTCGACCAGACCGAGCTCCGTGCCTGGCTCGAAGGGAAGACCACTCTCGATCGCCAGTCGCGACTGAGCTGGTGGAAAGAGCGAGTCGCCCGCCTCCGGGTCCGGTCGGCACACCACGAGGAGCAGCTGCAAGGTGCGTACGCAGAGCTGCGCGAACTCGGCGACCTGGCAATCCAGGAAGAGGACGCCCCGCCCGTGCAGCGTCTTCAGTGGCGCATCCAGGACGGCGAGCATGCGCTCAACCAATCCGAAGTCGCGCTGGCACTGACTGAGAACCGACTCGACAACCTCCGAGAAGACGCTTGACAGCTGAGTCCGGGCTAGTTCTGGGCCAGTCAAAGTCGCCTATCCATAGGCGACTTTGACTGGCCTTCTGTTGTTTGGTGGTACATCCGGTACAGCAATCTGCAATACTGATAGTGCGTTTGTGAATGCGTTCGCATGTGCTGATGTACGAGAAGAAAGCCCGGAAGTCGAATCAGGTGGCCCTCAAGAGGGCCAGCTTCGGCTCCCAAACGTGGTCGGGATCTGGGATCTCGGGGATGCAGTGTGGAACTGTGGAGCCGAGACGCTGGTCCCTTGGAAGAGGACACCACCTGGACACGCAGGACTGAACGAGAGGCAGCGGGGGCAATCATGACTGAAAGTCAGCCACAGATACCCGATCAACCGACGCAGGCTATGCCGCCACGGCCGCAGGTTCCGCCCGTTGTCTCGGCCGAGCAGTGGTCCGCCGGGTTCCAACAGACGCATCGCCGCGAGCCGACGATGGCTGAGTACCAGGCGGCCGTCCAGGCCGGGTTGATTGCTCCCGAGCGCCGGCCTCGTGATCCGTCGATGCAGCAGATGGCCGATGGGGCCAAGCAGATCGCCAACGGCGCCCGGGACTTCTTCAACGCCAAGGTTGCGCCGGCGGTTGAGAACACGGGCGCCCGAGAGTTCTTCAGCGACCGCGTCGCCCCGGCTGCACAGAGCGCCGCACGTTCGATGCAGCAGAGCGCCTCGTGTCCGGAACTTACCAAGCTGATGGGGCTGGCTCCCGTCATCCTCGCCGCAGCGGCATTCCTCGCGATCATCTCGCTGTTCACGCCGGTCGCCTCGACCGCGGGCTTCTCAGCCAACTTCTTCAGCGCCCAGGCCGACGGCGAGGGTGGCTTCCTGCTCTGCGTCATGCTCGTGACCATCGCCGCGTCCAGCATGACGATACTGCTCAAGGCGAAGTGGTCCCGCATCACCGCCGGAGTCGTCGGCATCGTCGCTGGCCTCGTCAGCGTGGTCGACGGCTTCGGGAACCTGTTCTTCGTCGGCGGCACCGACGGCGTGTCCGTCGGGGCCGGCGTGGTGCTGCTGTCTCCGCTCTCGGTCGTGATGCTCGCTGCAGCCGTCCTCGTCCTGCTTCCAGCACGTCAGCCCTCTGCGATTCCGCCGATGCCGAGCATGCCGCCGGCCCAGCCTTCGCAGAACTGACCCCAACCGACTATTCGGAACGAACGAAGGAAGAACACCATGAACTCCACCAGGACCGCACGTGCGACGCGGACCAGGATCGCCGTGTCCGCCGCGGCCCTGGCCGCGGGCGCTCTCATGCTCACTGCCTGCAGCGGGAGCAGCGATGCTGCTTCCTCGCAGAGCCCCAGCAGCAGCCAGGCCTCCAGCTTCGACGGTGCCTACATCTCCATCACCGACGGCGCGCGCGGTGGCATTGCCGCCATCAAGGGCAGCAAGATCACGTACATCAACGTCACCGCCAGCGACCAGCAGTGCCAGCTGACCACGAAGGCCCTCGACGACATCAAGCACGGCTCGATCGTCAAGGATGGCCAGACCAACAAGGGTCAGTACCAGATTCTCTCGACCGGCACGATCAACGACGGCCGGAACAGCGTGCTCTGGGACGACGTCAACGGCTCTGACCAGACGGGTACTGAGCCGGGATCCGGCTCGATCTCGATGTCGGACAGCAGCATCACGCTCGGATACACCTTCGCGTACTCGATCGATCAGGTGCAGCTCATCCCTGCGGACAGCGATCAGGCCAAGGCCTTGATGGCCAAGGACTGCGGCCAGCACAGCTGAGTACCGCGTCGCTCAGGCAGCACAGAACCCCGTGGACATCGTGTCCACGGGGTTCTGTCTTTCCCTGACGCCTACTCCTGGAGCTGCTGCGCCCGGTACTCCTCGATCGTCTCCGGCGGTCGGCCGTACTTCGGCGCGTGCTGCTCAACGAAATCCAGCTCAGCCCACGCTGCCGACTGCCTGATCCTCGACCGGGCCACCACGACGAACACCACGGCACCGATGGCGATGTTGAGCAGACACCATCCGGCCAGCAGCGCCGCCAGCGCCACAGGCAGACCATCCGCGATCGCCATGGTGACCAGAGCCAAGCCCGCGCCGTTGATCAACAGACTGCCCACGTACCCCTCAAACGTGCCGGACAGGCGTGCCAGAGCCCGCGGCTCGTCGCGATGCCGCACGGCGCGCACCATCTCGCCGACGAACACCACGGTGGCTACGGTGGCCACGATGCTGAGAGCCAACTCGCGGAGCCCGGTGATCCACCATCGCCCCGAGCGCCACCATCCGCGCGGGAACTCGCTGCGAAGCCTCGATCCGAGCCTCATGCTCTTCTCCTCCTGCCGCGCAAAAGACGAAGCACCCGGTGAGGATGACCTTGGCGATCATCTTCACCGGGTGCGTCAACCCTCCACGCTCGCCCGATCAGTCCTGCGGCTTCTCGCGCCGGCCCCGGCGGGGACCACCGGCCGGCCGCTGCTGCGGCTCCGGAGTCTCCACGCTCTGCGGGGCCGGACCGACAACCCGGTTCGGACGGGGACGAGGACGCGGAGCCGGAGCCTGCCGCGGCGAAGGAGCCGGTGCGGAAGCCGACGGCCGCTGCGCCTGAGCCCGCGGGGCGGGCTGCTGCCTCGGCGGCGTCGGCGTCGACGCCTGGATCGAACCCGGCTGACGCGCTGCCTGCGTCCGAGCCGGAGTCCGCGCACCAGGCGCAGCCGGAGTCTGACCCGGAGCCGGAGCGGCCACGGGACGAGGAGCCGGAGCGCCAGCTCCCAGCTGCCTCGGGGCCGGAGTACCACCCTGAGCAGCGCGCGTCGGACGCGTGCTCGGCGCGGCCGGCTGCCCGGAAACAGGAGCCGGGACAGCACCGCCGCTGAAGCGCTGCGGTGTGGCCTGCTGGTTGCCGCCCTGCTGGCTCTGCGCGGCCTGGGCACCCGTGCCGAACTGCGTCGGGCCTGTCTGACCCGCAATCGCCTTGCGGCCTCCGCTGGTCGGAACAGAACCAGTGCTGCCTGCGCTGCTCTGGTTCTGAGCACCACCGCGGGAGCCCGACGGCTCCGTGGACGAGGCCAGAACCTCACCGGGGATGACCTTGTTGCCGTCGCCCGAGGTGTACCCGAGATTGGACAGGCCGCCCTGGTTGCTCAGGCCCTGCGCCGTCTGCTTGTCCGAGTGCGAGCTGCCCGCTCCGCCACTGCTCAGCTGCAGCGGGCCGCCCTTGTCGTCGGGACTGTCTCCCTGGCCACCCGCGCCCAGAGCGCCAGCAGGACCGCTGCCGCCCGGCAGAGCCTTGGCGTCGTCGCTGCCACCAGAGCCACCAGGGCCGCCGCCACCGGGACCACCGTCCAGCGCCGGACTGTTCGGATCGCCGGGGCCACCCTCGCCGCCGCCCTCCAGGGCCAGCGCCTGCTTGCCAGAAGTCAGCGCCGTGGCGTCGCCGTTCGTGCCGCCGGCGTTCGTCGACGCCGTCTTGTCGCCAGGCTTGCCCGTGCTCGGAGACGCCGGGCCATTGGTCTTGCTGTTGAACCCGTTGGCCATCTTGTTGCCCATAGCCATGCCCGCGCCGGCTCCTGCACCCGCGGCCAGAGCAGGCATCAGCCCACCCTTGTCCGGCTTCGGCGCGGTGTTCGTCTCCAGGAACTTGTCCACCAGCTTCGTGACCACCTCATCCATCGCCTGCAGCACCGTCTTGCGGACCCGCAGCAGAGCGAAGGTGATGCCGATGATCACCAGCGACGAGATGAGCGTCAGGATCACCACGATGATCCCGCCGAGCGCAGCGTTGCCCCACAGGCCGCCCGGGCTCATGAAGCTCGACACGGGACCGGCCATGATGTCCGGGACCGAGATCAGGAACTCCGAGACGAACTGGTAGATGAACAGCGTGACGATGACCTCCAGGATCAGCGCCATGGAGTAGACGATCACCTTGGCGATCGCGGCCATCGCGCCCAGCGTCGCGAACGGCACTGCTGCCACCAGACCGAAGGTCCGCTTGATCGCGCCGACGAGCATGCCGATGGCGTACCAGAAGCCGAGCAGGACGATAGAGCCGAGGACCGTGGCGGCATTGCTCCAGTACATGAACTTCGCCGGGCCGGTGCCCACCTGCGACACCGCCATGTGGTTCTCGCGGGTGAAGCCGCTGGTCGCGTTGTTCGACGAAAACATGGTCAACGAACTGGGGGAAAACCCGCTGTTGAGATAGTTGTACGCCGCCAGGGGAGACAGGTTGCACGAAGAAGGCGTCTTGCCCACCGTGAAGCCGCAGCCGCTCTTCGTCCCGGACGTCGTGAAGACCGTCGAGTCCTTAGCAGGGCTGGACGAGCGCAGGCCCGTGCCGTCGGTCGAGATCACCGGGTGATCGACGGGCTTGGGACCCTTCTCCTCACCGAACTGCTCCACGTCGCCGTAGCTGTTCTTGTCGACGAACCAGCTCTTCTTCACATCCGAGCTCTCGTCCAGCTGCGTGATCGAGCTCTTGATCCCGGACTCGAAATCGGAGGCCGCGATCTCGCTGCTGCCGATGTACTTGCTGATGATCCCGAAGGTCGAGAACACGGCCTTGAAGTCGTCCGACGCGCCGGTGCCGACAGAGACGGTGCCTTCCTTCCAGGCCGACTCAGCGTCGTTGGTCTTCGTGCCGATGCTGATGCCGTTGAACGTCGCACCGTGGGACTGCTTGTTGATCGCCAGTGCGCTCGTGCGCACCGACATCATCGCGTCCGAGTTGGCCTGGTCGCCGTTCCAGGAGACCAGGGCATGGTCCGGGATCCCGAGGCGGTCGTTCATCATCCACGCCTCGAAGTCGACGTAGGTGCTCAGCACGACGCGCGTCGGGCCGGCGTGCTCACCGAGAACCGAGTTGTCGAACTTGTCGAGCACGCTGGTGTACATCGAGCCGATGAGCGGCAGGCCGACACCGATGAAGACGATGCGCACGAGGAGCTTCTTGATCGCCGAGCCACGGTCCATCTTCCTGAACATGACCAGGCCGATGAGCAGGAAACCGATGAAGATCGGGACGAGTGCCTGCCACGAAATGTCGACGAGCAGGCCGTACCAGCCACTGATCCAGTGCTGCAAGCCCGAGAGCGCGCCGCCTCCGGTGTCACCCCCCGTCATCCCGTCGGCGAAGGTCGGGTTGACTGCCCTGACCGCCTGGTAGAACCACATGAAGGGGTTGATGAGCTTCAGGAACTGCAGGATGACGTAGAACAGCGTGCCGACCGCGAGGGCCAGAGCGTAGAGGACCCAGATGATGGAGCCTCCGATCGCGTCCACGATCTGGCCGCCGACGCCCGAGGACATCGTGTCCAGGCCCAGATCGTTGTTCGCGGCCCCGAAGTGCGCGTAGTCGAGCATGCCCGAGTACTTCGCGTTGCCCTTGTCGTCCTTGGCAGCCAGAGTCTCGTAGGTGACCGTCTGCGAGGACCCCGAGACCTCGGCGAAGAACCAGCCCACGATGTTGCCCAGGCTGAACTCCGGGTCGGCGTAGCCGAGCATGGAGCCACCCGAGGCAGGACTGCCCACGACCGGCTTCCAGTTCTCGTGCATGCCCTTGTCGCTGCCCGGCGAGTTCTTCTCGCTGAAGTACGAGCTCGCGTTCGAGGCCAGCTGGTAGAGGCTGTAGTTGTCGCGCTCCTTCTTGTCGTCCGCGGATGCCGGCGAAGAAGTCGCCATCATGAAGACCGGCACAAGCAGAGCCGCCAGGAGCACGAGGGCGAGCCCGCGCGCGAGCCTGCCCCGGCGGGTTCCGCGGCCGCCGTGGCCGGCCCAGGCACGCAGCCGCGCCACCGCCGTCATCGTCCCGTTCATCGTCTCTCCTCTGCTCCTCGCCCTCGTATCAGTACTGACTTCACTCATGCCTTGACCAGCTTCTTCGGCTTGGGCTTCCTCGCTGACCGCCGTGCGCCGTCCTCGGGCCGCCGCAGGCTCTTCTTGCCGTCGCTGTTCTGGTTCTCCTCGGAACCCGCCTCGCCGTCGTCGCCCTCGCTGTGCTTGCGGATGCTGGTGAGGTTCGCACCCGGTGCCGGCTTGTCGTGCATGATCGCGTCCATCCGCGCTGCCTCTTCGGCCCTGGCCGCCTCCAGGCGGACCTGCCTACGCTGGGCCTCGCGGTAGGGGTTGATCCCCAGTGCCAGGTCCAGATGGAAGACCACGTTGGAGACGCCCCGGCGCAGATACGTGAGATTCTCGTCCTTGGTCGTGATGAGCTGGGCGAGATCCGGCGGAATCCGCTGGTGCAGCTGCTTCTGGTACTCCGCCACGGTGCCGTCGCGCATCGGGCCGAAGAGCGTGTAGTCCGCGGCATCGAACCGGTTGAAGTCCGAATCGGCCAGCATCTTGTCGACGTCGTTGTAGCTGTAGACCACCCGGCCGCCACGCTCGTGCATGTGATCGAACTGGTCCTTGATGTACGTCTTTACCCGGCCGTCGATGTGCTCGGTACCGTGAATGATCACCGTGTCGCCGAGCCCCAGCTTGCCGACGGCGAAGCCCACGATGTTCACCAGCTGGGCCATGGCCACGCCCTTGCCGCGGCGCATGAGCCGCGAGAAGTCGTAGACCACGCGCCGGGAGTCCCGGACGCCGTCGACCGCGCTGACCGTGTGGTTGTTGAACAAGTCGCCGTTCGTGCTCAGCATGGCGTTGGCGATGCCCCTGAGCACGTTGTAGGCGCGCAGCTGGTCAGGGTCGCTCTTGTTGGAGTTCAGCAGCGCCTTGTGTGCCGTCGCCAGGTAGGAGACGAACATCTGCAGCCGGGGCACCTGGGTGTGCGGGATGTTCACCACGCGCAGACGGTGCCGGTTCTCCTTGGCGTTGCGCCGCCACATGCCCTGCTCGACGTAGAAGTCGGTCGCGGTGTCTTCGAGGGCGCTGCGGATGATCGAGCCGATCGCTCCGTCGCTGGTCTCGTAGAGCTGCTCGAACATGAGCTTGAGCTTCTCCATCTGGGCGGAGAAGACCGTCAGTTCGTCCTCCTCCTCGCCGAACATCTCGAACATGTTCACGTCGCCCTGGTTCAGATCCACGCGCGAGGTGAGCCGTTCAAATGCCGGACCGAGCTTGTCGAGGTTCGCCCCGTCGAGAATGAGATGGACGACCTGGCCGTTGTTCAGCAGCGCTGCCTGCGAGATCTTCGAGCACCACATGTTGGCCACCCGCTGACGGTCGAGGTATTCGCTGAGCGTGGCGTCGGCGACGATCGCGTGGTGGTCATAGCCGTTGACGTCCATGAGCACAGCGCTGTTGTTGACGTCGCCAACCATGTAGCCGCAATACTCGCCGTTCTTGTCGTTGAGACCGTTGGTCACCAGCGAGTACGAGCCGGCCAGCTCGGTCGAGGTGAAGTAGAAGCCCTTGCCCTTCTTCTTCTCGTTGTTCTTCCACAGGCCCGAGAGCTCCTGGCGCTGCTCGCCAGCGTAGGGTGCAGCCTTCAGCGTGCCGAAGCGGTCGATGTACAGGCGCGTGACCCGGTCGATCGAGTCGTCCAGGATCGCCAGGTTGGGGGCCTTGAGAAAGAGCCGGTTGTGCATCGAGAGGTAGCTCGCGCCGTCCTGGATCTCGCCGATGATGACACCGAGGTCACCGGAGATCTTCGCGGCCTTGCGCTTGGAGGAGGTCGTTCCCGTCTCCGCCTGTTCATCCCTATCGAGCCGTTCCAGCTTCTCCGACTGCTTGGTGTACGAGTCGATCCACTTCTCGTCCATTCGCTTGACCTGCTCCAGGACCACCGCCGTGACCCGCTCGTCCAGGCCGTCCGGGATCCGGTCGATGCCCCAGAAGGCTGCGAAGTTGTCGTGCGCGGCGTCGTCGTGGAAGAACGCCAGGACGCAGGCAACCGAGCCGTCGACCTCGAAGTAGTCGGAGCGGAACACGTACTTCTCCCGCGGCTTCAGCACAAGCAGGTGAGGGTAGGCGTCGAACGTGCCCTGGAGGTGCTTCACCTCCTGGCGGCGCTGCCACCAGTTCTTCTTCGGCTCGCTGGCCTCGTCGGCTGCGCCGGCGGACGGCGCAGCGTCCTGTACACCCTCAGCCTGAGCAGCGCTATTCGCGCGCGGATCATCGACCACAAGCTCCGCGGTCTCATGCGTCTGGCTAGACTTCTTTCCCGGGATGCCGAGCTGTGCTCGGACTTTCGTCATCAGCGCCATGGTGTCCTTCGTTCATTCGTCGTCGTGGTGGTCGCCCTGGCGCTGGTCATGGATTCAACGGCAGCCTGAGATTGACCAGTTCGTCGTCGATGCCCTGGTAGAAGACCCGCAGCATCGGCTGGGCCTCCTCGCGGTCGAGCATCGTGGCTTCCTTGATCATCAGAGTCGAGCCGCCGACCTCGGCCTGAAGGACCTGGTGGCCCTTGCGCAGCGCGTCGATGTTCTTGCCCTTGAGCAGCAGGTACTGGTGGATCGAGGTGAACTTCCCGCCCACGTGCTGCGTGAGGATGTCGAACTGCTCGTTCTGCAACTCGACCAGATCTGGATCGCGGACCTGCAGGGCCTGGTTGCGCCGCTCCAGGTTCGCCACCTGGTGGTAGATCCGCTGCGGCTCCTTCGTGGTGATGAAGTTGTGCTCGCAGGTCGTCTCGACCTTGCGCCAGAAGGAGTCGACCCGGTCAAGGATCCCGACTCGGTCCTCGTCGAAGAGCAGGTAGCTCGCGGAGCCAACGACCAGGTAGACCTGGCCCTTGCCGCCGTCGGAGAAGTGGATCAGCCCGTCCTCCTCGATGTCGTCGATGCCGACGATCGAATAGAAGGCCGTGGGGTTCGAGCTGCGGCGCGTGAAGACGTGACGAGCCTTCGGGGGCAGGTAGGCCAGCAAAGATGGCACGCGCATGAGGCGCAGCTCCTTCGTCTTCAGCAGCCCGCCGAAGTAGATGATCGCCGCCAGTCCCCAGATGACGAAGAAAGTGATGGCGACCGGGCCCGAGCCCGCGACGAACGTCGACGTACTGACCCACAGCAGGGCGAGGGCGCCGCCGCCGAAGAAGAGCAGCTGCTTGATCGGCGAAGGCTTGGCCGCCCAGCCGCCCTTGCTCAGCGTGATCTCGTGGTCGAGGAAGCTGCGGTTCAACGAACTCGGCACCTTGTATGTCATCTTCGCCATGAATCTCTCCCTGCACCCCACTGGTCACTGCCCGGTCTATTTGAAAAGCCCTCATACGCGAGGTGTGCAGATGGCATCCTATCGTAGATAGGCTATTCGAATCGAGGATGATAGGAGAATGAATGACGCCACCCGATGACTCGAACTTGCTATCCGAGTCATCGGGTGGAGTCTGAGTGGCTGACAGATCAGTCGCGCCGCAGAAACAGAGATGCTCAGCCCATCGCTACCGCCTCGAAGCGCGGGACGTCGTCGCCCAGGCACGCGGAACATCAGGTGGTGCGGCGACATCACTTACATAGCCGTCGGCTCGATGTGGCTCTACCTTGCCAGGGTGGTCGACATCTACTCACGAAGGGTGGTGGGTTGGTCGATCGCGGACCACATGCGCACCTCGCTGGTCACCGACGCGGTTGAGATGGCCGTGGCCGTCCGCGGCGGCCGTGTTCACCGCGTCGTCTTCCAGACCGACAGGGGCGCCCAGACCAGGTTCAATCAGTGGATGCAACACCGGCTTATGTGATCGATAGTAGATGGTCGTTGAGGGCTTCAGCGGGTGTCTTCCAACCGAGGCTCTTGCGAGGGCGTGTTGAGGGTGGCAGCGACTGCCTCGATATCCTCCGCCGCCCATCGGGAAAGGTCAGTGCCCTTCGGGAAGTACTGGCGCAACAGGCCGTTCGTG
>NZ_JBVJMV010000092.1:0-12219 GCF_055584025.1 Streptomyces sp. NPDC104309
AAACGACAACACCAAGCCCGAACCAGCCACTACAAACAACGAGGCCACGCCCCACCGACTGACCACCCGTCACAGCAAACACCGTTGCAGTACTAACGCCGCGTCATTCGCCGGTGCCCTCGTCGTCCTCGTCGAGGTGGACTGTCGCCGGGTCACGCAGTGGGCGCAGGCCCTCGCGTGCCGGGCGGGCGGCGAAGCTGTAGCGGCCCAGGCAGTTGAGGTTGGCGTGCTTCAGCGGGGAGACCCGGGCCACGTCCTCGTCCAGGACGTCATGCTCCCGCTCCTCGGGCGGCAGGGCCCGCAGGTGGTCAACGGCGGCGTCGATGTAGCGGCTTGTCCAGAGCACGGCGGCATTGAGGACCAGGCCGAGCGCCCCGAGTTGGTCCTCCTGCCCCGTCCTGTATGCCTGCGTGATCTGTCCGCGCTTGCCGTGGCAGAGGTCGCGGGCGAGCTTGTGACGGGACTCCTGGACGGTGAGCTGCCGGTTCATCTGTCGGCGGTAGGTGTCGTCAACCGGGTCGACGACCCGGAGCAGGTGCAGGGTCTTGGCGATCCGTCCGTACTCGGCGAACGCCTGCCCCAAGGGCGCGGGCCGCCCCTCGCGGCCGAACATCCGCAGCAGGTCGTACGCGCGGACCTGCCCGGTCACCAGCGAGCCGGCGACCCGCAGCATGTCCGGCCAGTGCGTGGTGACCTTGGTCAGGTTCACCTTGTTGCGAGCCAGGTCCTCCAGCGGCCCGTACTCGCCGGTCTCCACTCCGGGCATCTCCGCCCGCCAGAACCGCTGGTCGTTGCAATGCGCGATATCTCCGAGACGATGCCGACCCTGGCCGCGATTGCACCGTTCGCGGCCGGGCCCACCCGCATCATCGACGTGTACAACACTCGAGTGGGTGAAGACGACGGTGTCCTCGTCGGGAACCGGGAGCCGGGGGCTCGAAGCGGGCGGAGAAGCCGTCCAGCGCCCCGCTGCTGCCCGATTTGTCTTGCTCACCGCATAGTTGACGGCGGGACACGTCTCCTTGGACGTGCCCCGCCGTTGGTCCCGGGTCGGTTGGTCTACCAGTGGTCGTGGTGCTCGCAGCGCTCGCCGTGCTTGTGGCGCTTGATCCTGGTGGGGTCGGTGGCGGTGTGGGTAGTGGTGTCGCCGCCCCCGGTGGCGGTGGCGGTGTTCGTCATCTGGGTGCGGGCCCTGCAGGAGACGTCGACCTTCAGGGTGATGGGAGGGTAGCTGCTCCCGGCGGGGAGGACATCGCTACGGGTGCAGGTGAGGGTGTTCAGGGTGCAGTTCCATCCCGTGCCACTGATGCTGTCAGCGCTGAGCCGGGCGGGGAGGGTGTCGTGCACGGTGACCGTGGTGCCGTTGGTCGGGGCGGCCCCGGCGGCGTTGCCCACGGTGATGGTGTAGGTGCCATCCCGCCCTTGGGTGAAGTGCCTGGTGTGGTTCTTGGTGATGGTCAAGGACGGGACCGTGTAGGAGATGATCACCTGGCCATTGTGGTTCGCTGGCCCGATGGTGGAGGCGCTGTAGCTCGTGCCGGTACCGGACGGGGTGGCGAAGCTGCTGCCCCCACCACCCCCACCTCCACCCGCCGAGGTGCCCCTGTTGTTGACGGTGGCGCTGCCGCCGCCCCCGCCGGCGAAGTACCCGCCCCCACCGCCCCCACCGGCACCGGTCAAAGTGAGGGCGCAACCGCCGCCGATGCTGCCCCCGGCGCCACCGGTACCGACCGCGGCACCGGAGAACCCGGTCCCCGGCCCCCCGTTCGTGGCCGTACAGGGCACAGCGGTGCCGGCGGCCCCGCCGGCACCCCCGATACTCGTGCTGCCACCGCCCCCACCCTGCCCCGGCGAAGCCCCAGGGCCAGTGGCACTTCCCGCGGTACCGCCGACGGCATCCGGCGTTGTCCCGCCGTTGCCTCCGTTCCCTCCCGTAGAACCCGCTCCGGTGCCACCGGCGGCACCGCCACCCCCGGCGACCACCAGCAAGGAGCCGCCCGTGCTGATGCTGGACGCCCCGCCCCCACCCGGACCTTCGTCCCGAAAACCACTAGCCGGGAAGCTCCCACCTGGGGCGCCGCCGTTGAACCCACCGGCACCCCCCGTCCCGGTGCCGTTGCAGCCTTTGCCGCCGGTACCGCCGACGTTGACGGTGAAGGTCGTCGGTGCGGCGGTTTGCGGGAGGGTGGTGGCCACCCGCGCCCCCGTCCCACCGGTCCCCGTGACGGAACAGGCGGTGCCGGTGTTGTCGGCGCCACCCGCGCCGTCCGCGGTGATCGTCACCACCGCCCCCGCCGGAACCGTCAAGGTCTGCGGAGCGCCGGTGAAGGTGAAGGTTTGCGACGGATCAGCCCTCTGCGCCCGCACTGGCACGGGCCCCGCCGGCGTGGCGGCCACCGGTGGAGCCGTGGCCGCCAGCAGCGCCATACCGGACAGCAGCGCGCACCCCACCGGTACCACCCCCACACCACGCCCCCCACGCCGTCCACCCGAGCCAACCGGATCGGACGCACCGACGGCACCAACCGGGATCGTCCCACAGGCCACGACCCTGAACGCGGCCTTGGGCCGCTGGCGGCTGACCCGGTACCACGGCAGATCGCTCTGTCCACAAGTGCGAGCACTCATCCGCGGGTTCACCTCTCCTCACAGCAAAGCGCCCTGCACCCCTCACGCGACAAGACGCAGGCATGACAGGACACCTGATGGAAAATCATGACAAACAGCAATTAGATAACATTGATCCGATCACTTCGAGGTAGCGAAGCAATGAGAAACCTCGCGTGTCGGCCCCCGACTCCTATCTCTGACACCAGGCGCAAAGTAGGCACGTCTCCGCTTTGGGCTCGTACCACCAGCCCGGCCCCCCAGGCAGAGCCGGGACGGCCTGGGCCAGTGCGACTTTGACCGGGAACTCCACACCCCCAGCCTGCGCGTCCCCGTCCAGAGCAGCGCTCCAGACGCTAAGCCTTGATCCACCGATCTGATGGCTGTGGATGGCCCTTCGGGAAACAAGGAAGTGCCTTGTGACCTGCGATGATGGGAGTTCTTGAGGCTTCCAGCACGCACGATCGACAAGGCACTTCCGAGATGCAAGTTTCCCATACTCCAGCGGCGGTCTCCGCTGCGTTCGATGACCCGAATCTGGTCGCGCATGCCGGGCTGGTTCCGGTGATGCGGCTGGCCGAACGGTGTGGTCTGTCGGCCCTGGTGACGCAGAAGGTGAAGGTGAGCGGGACGACGAACGGTGCGGGGGCTGCGGCGGACGCCGAGGTCAGCAGCATCGTGGCCGGCTTGGCGGCGGGCGCGGACAGTATCGACGACCTCCACGTGCTGCGGCACGGCGCGATGCCGGCCGTGTTCACGGGTATCCGTGCGCCGTCCACGCTGGGCACGTTCCTTCGCGCGTTCACCCACGGTCACGCACTCCAACTCCACGCCGTCCACCGCAGATTCCTCGGTCGACTGGCCGTGCATGCCCCGCTGCTTCCCGGCTCCGACGAGAAGGCGTTCATCGATGTCGACTCCACTCACAAGCGGGTCTACGGCCGGGCCAAGCAGGGCGCCGAGTACGGCCGGTTCAAGGGCATCCGCACCCTGCACCCCTTGCTCGCCACGATCTGCACTCCGCATTCCTGGCCGGTGATCGCCACAGTACGGATGCGCCGCGGCAAGGCAGCCGATTCCCGTGGAGCCCCGAAGTTCGTCAGTGAGGCGCTGGCCACCGCCGTCGAGGCGGGCTGCACCAGCACCCGGATCCTGCGAGCGGACTCGCAGTTCTACAACGCCGGAGTGATCTCCGCCTGCCGCCGGGCCGGAGCCCACTTCTCGATCACCTGCGGGATGAACCCCTCCATCAAACGGGCCGTCCTCGGCATTGAGGTTCCCCCGTCATGCGGGAGGTGCTGATCAGCTGGTCAGCAGGGATTGATGGGTGTTCAGATTCGTTGGTTCGGCCGTCGCCTGCTCGGCGGAGTGCTTCTCCTCGAACTCGATCGGGCTGAGGAAGCCGAGCCGTTCCTGGATGCGGCGGGGGTTATAGAAACCGTCGATGTATTCGAAGAGCGCGAGGTTGGCCTCGGCCCTCGTGGTGAAGGTGCGGCCGCGGATGCATTCGGTTTTGATGAGCATCCAGAGGTTCTCCGCGAGGGCGTTGTCGTACGAGTCCCCGACGGAACCCATGGACGCCTCGACTCCCGCTCGCATCAGCCGAGTTGTGAGCTTGATGGATGTGTACTGACAGCCGTGGTCGGCGTGATGGATGAGCTTGCCGGGCTCGACCTCACGGGATGCGAGCGCGTACTCCAGCGTGGTCAGGACCAGGTCGGCGTCCGCGCGGGCAGAGGTCTCCCACGCGACCACCCGGCGGGAGAAGGCGTCCCGGATCGCCGAGAGCCGCAACGGTCCCTCGCCGGTGGAGATCATTGTCAGGTCGGTGACCCACAACCGGTTCGGCGTCGGTGCGGTGAAGTCTCGGTTGACCAGGTCCGGGGCGAGCGTGGCCTTGGGATCGCGGCGCGTGAAGCCCTTCCGCCGTGGGCTGACGCCCGCGATGGCGGCCTCGCGCATCAGCCGCTCGACCCGCTTGCGGCCCACGCGCGTGCCTTCGCGCTTGAGGCCGGCGTGCACGCGCGGCGAGCCGTAATTGCCGCCGGACTCCGCGTGGATCTCCTTGATCCGCTCGGTCAGTCCGGCGTCGCGGCGCTTGCGCTCGCACGGCTCGCGCTCGGCGCGGCGCCAGCGGTAGTAGGTGGAGGAGGCGATGTGGAGTTCCCGAAGCACGCACTCGACTCCCAGGCGGGGATGCTCGTCGAGGAGCGCGGTCACCTGGGCCGGGCCGGGTCGAGTTGCGCCGCGAAAAACGCCGAGGCCGTCCGCAGCACGTCGTTCGCCCGCTTGAGCTGGGTGTTCTCCTTGCGCAGCGCGACCAGCTCGGCGTGTTCGTCCGTGGTGAGCCGGTCGTCGCGCTCGCCGGCATCGGCCTCGGCCTGCCGGATCCAGCCGCGCAGGGCCTCCGGATGCACGCCGAGGTCGACGGCGAGCTTCTTGATCTGCGGCTTCGGGTCGGAGGTCCGGTACATCCGTACCGCACGCTCACGCAACTCCAGCGAGTACTTTCTGGGGGCGGCCATAGTCGATGTTCCTCTCATGAGAACCATCTGCCCCTCTGTCAACACACTCCGCATCTCGGGGGAACCTCACACATCTGCACGCCCACGGACGGGCTGGGCCAGCAGGAACCGCTTGAAGGCGGCGACGGGCGGGGTGTCCGGCCCCGATGCCCCTCCTCCAGCCCCGTCCGCGAACGCGTTCTGAGGCCGGAGGCAGGCTGGGACCTCTGCCACGACGCCCGGCGCACCTGGCCAACGTCCAGGTGTCGCATGCCCAGGTCAGTCCCCGGTTCCGGCGCTCCTGTCGGCCCACGCCTGGTACCGGTGGTCCACTCTGAGGTCCCGGAGCGGTGCGAAGGCGGGGTCGATGGCCAGCGCCCGTTGGACTTCCTGCCATGCGTCGGACTCTCGGCCGAGTGCGAGCAGAACCCGGGCGTAGGTGTCATGCAGATACAGGTGGTCGCCGCCGTCGGCGCACGCCACGCCCTTTTCGATCAGCCGGAGGGCGTCGGCGAGGTCCTTCGGGGTGGGGGCGGGGTCTTCGGCATGGATGATTTCCCAGGCGAGGAAGTTGGTCGCGTAGCGGACGACCTCGCGCTGGAACTGTCCCTCGTCGGTGAAGTGGAAGATCTGCCAGACCGGCGGCACCAGCCGCATACAGGTCTCGGCGACGGCGAAGCCGTCGCGGCGGTGCTGGGCCCGGTACTGCTCGGTGCCCTCGTCGCCGTGGCCGACCTTGCCGTGGATCCACATCTTGCCGTAGTAGGCGTAGAGCAGGCCGTAGGCGGAGTCGGCGTCGCCCTCGGTGTACTGGGCGATGGCCTTGTCGTACTCGGCGAGTGCCGCCGACCATTCCCCTCGGCCGCGAAGCGCGTTGGCCTGTGTGATTAGGCTGTCGGCCGCCGTTGCCTGCTCGCGCTCGGAGTCGCCGTCGACGCCGCCCTGGTCGCGGAAGTCGATGCGCGCCCCAGGGTAGGCGTCGGCGACCCGTCGGCGGACCTCTCTGGAGAGGGCGTTGTAGCGAAGGTCGATCTGCTCGACGGCGGGCAGGGTGAAGAAGCCGTCGGGCAGCTCGGCCAGCCCGTTGAAGGACAGGTCGATCCTCTTCAGGCTCTGGAAGGCGCCGATTCCGGCGATGACGTCGGCGGTCATCGGACCACGCCCGCCCCTGTCCTCCGCTCCCCAGCGGTCGATCTCCAGCTCCTCCAGCGCGGGCAGGGGATTCGCGAGCACGGGCCGCAGCAGCTCGTGCGGCGGAACCGGTACACCTGTGTGGTCGGTGAGTCCGCTCAGCTTCAGCACCCGCAGCCTGAGCAGCCGGGACAGGTCGGGCAGCGGGGTCTTCACCAGTCCGAGGGCATTGTCGAGGTCGAGTTCCTCGAGGTTGGTCAGGCGCAGCAGTGTGGCGGGGACCTCCTGAAAGAAGTTGCCCCTGAGCTGGAGCTTGCGCAGGTTTGGGAAGCCGGTGAGGGCTTCGGGGAACCGCTTGAGGTACCTCCAGCTCCTTCCCACCATGGAGATTTCTTCCAGGCTGGCCAGGCCCTGCATCGATGCCGGGAACACCAGGTTGGTCTGGTCCGCCACCAGCCGACGCAGGTGTATCAGGTTGCCAGCCGTCTCCGGGAGCGCGAAGGGTGTGATGTCGGGCAGTGCCTCGCCGGTGCCGGAGGGCTTGCTGGACAGCTCTGAGACATCGAGTTCCTCCAGCGTGGTGAGCCGGCCGATGGTGTCCGGCAGCCTGATCGGCCGGTGGGCGGGCTCGGTGGAGAAGTCGTAGGTGGTGTTGCCGGCGATCCGCAGTACGCGCAGCCTGGACAGCCGGCCGATGGAGGCGGGCAGTTCGGCCAGGTCGCAGTCTCGTACCGACAGAAGTTCCAGGTCGGTCAGAGTGCCGATCTCGTCGGGGAGTCGCCCGATGGGGTTGCCGTCCAGGACGAGTGTGCGCAGCCATGGCATCCGCAGAACCTCGGCAGGGAACTCTTTGAGCTTGCGTTCCGACAGATCGAGATGGAGCACCCGGTCGGCCCGGGCACGCGCGACGTCCGCCAGCGCCGCATCCTTCGCGGTCCGCGCACCCGGGCGCAGGACCGGCAGTCCGGCCCGTAGCCGTTCCAGGAACTCCGGGACCTTGATGCTCTTGTATTCCGGGTCGACGACCTCGGTGACGAACGACTCCACGATGTTCTCGCTGCCGAAGTCCGCGTTGTCATCGTTGCCGTAGTTGTCCACCAGGCGAGCGTCGGGGGCGGAAACGCTGAGATCGTGGTTGTAGTTGATGACCCATGGGGTCTCTACGGTGCAGGTCTCCAGGATGCCGTTGTTGTAGTCGCCGTAGACCAGATGGGTGAAGGTGCCGTCCTGGATGTAGATTTCGCAGTCGCCGCCCTCCAGGGTCTCGGCCCGGGTGGTACCGCCGACGTAGAGCCCCGGCAGAAACTCGTAGAGCGCGATCGGGCCGGACACGGTCAGATCGCCGGTGATCACCACCAGGTCCACGTCGTCCAGACTCCCGATCCCGGCGACGGCGTCGAGGAAGTCCCCCTCCAGTACCAGATCGCCGTCGAAGAGCGAGACGTTGTCATAGTTGCCCTCGAAGGAGGCGGAGAGAGCCTGCACGAGGCGAGTGTCGGCCTCTGCGAAGGAGAGGCGTTCGGGTGCGGGGTTGTTGGCCATGTGGGCGACGATAGGACACGGGTATGACAGCCCTTCAATGTCCTTCTGCCCATCGGGCGCACTCGTCGCGGCGCGCGGATCGTGGTAGCCGAACCCGCGCTGTCGGCTATCAGCCTCAGGCTTTCATGAGGCTTGGTGTCCGGCAGGCGGCCGGAGAAGCAGAAAGCGCCCCTGACCTACGGCGATAGGGCTTACTGAGGGTCCTGCAGGTGGTAGTGGAAGAGGCACTTTCCAGGGGAAGGAGAGCGGCGGGTCATACCCGCGTGTCCGGGTCGAGGGTGGTGGCCGCTCGGTGGTCTCGCAGGCCAGGTCGTTGCTGCTGGTCGAGGCGGCTCTCAAGTCCGGCCTGGCGAACGCGATATTGGAGGAATTGGGACCGTGGCGAAAGCCGCAGGCTGCACACGATTTCGGATGGATCCTTCTGGACGTCGCACTCGCGACAGCTCTGGGCGGGGACTGCCTGGCCGGTGTCGGCCTGCTGCGGGCCGATCCGGTCGTGTTCGGCCCGGTGGCCGCCGATCCGACGATCTCCCCCGCCTGGTCTACGCCTTCGCCGCTCCGGACCGAAAGCCTTCGCGGCAATCCGCTCGACACGGTCCCGAGCTCGCCAGTGAGTATGAGCGTTGGTGGGTACGAGCAGTCCGGTAGCCGATATCCAGGTGATCGTGGGAATTGGCGGCGTGCTGGTGATCGCGTGGTCGGAAAAGCAGGACGCCGCCGCGACATGGAAGAAGACCTTCGGTCATCATCCGCTCGTCGCGTTCGTCGACCATCACCGGGCCGGGTCCGGGGGACCAGTGGCCGCAGTGCTACAGCCCGGAAACGGGGGCTCCAGCACTGCGGCCGACTATGTCGCCACCACCCAACTCGCTCCGGCTCAACTGCTCAAGCTCTGGCGAGGACGGTAGGCGCTCATCCGTCCCGACTCCGCCGGTGGCACCCATGCCTTCCGCGACTGGCCGTCGAGACGGGGTCGGTGGCTGTCGTATTCCTCGGAATGACAGCGGACGTCCAGGCCGGCGAGCTGCCGCCAGGCGGCTCAGGCCGCGCGGGCAGCTTTTGAGCAGGGGAGGTCTTGGCCGACTCCGGCACGGTGGGCGAGGGGTCATCCTGTCTGGCCGCCCGCGTCAGGCGGTGCGGCAGGCTCCAGCCGTTAACGACTCGGGGAGCGATAGCTCGGCGGCTTGTGGCCCTGACGTGAGGATGTGTTTGTTGGGTGTGCGGGTCAGGCCACAGGCCGCGCAGTCAACACCGGCTGGAAGAAGTGCGCCTCCTCGACACCGTGCCACGTGACGTTGCCAAACCCGCACTCTCGCACGAGTTCCGCCAGTTCCTCCAGTGCCCAGGCCCGCGACGTCGCCCGCCGGACCCGGACCTGCCAGGTTTCGCCATCCGGCAGCAGTTGCACGTGATCGAAGTCGTAGACGCCGTCGTCGTGCCAGTGCCATAGCTGGAACGTGACCACCTGCCCGGCGTCGCTGTCCGTCACCTGAGGAACCGTGGACTGCCGCCGAGCCTGTCGGGCGTCGCCGTAGTCCCTTACCGAGAGCACCAGCAGCCCGCCGTCTCGCACGACTCGCCGCATATCACCCACCGCACGGCGGACATCGTCCTCGGTCAGCAGGTGCGCCAGCGAGTTGTCCGCACTCAGCACGACGTCGAACGAGGCGTCAGCGAACGGCAGCGAGCGCATGTCCGCAGCCAACGTCGCTACCGCCAACCCCCGCCGCTGCGCGTCCGCAGCCGCTCGAACCGCGGCAGCCGAACTCAGATCGCTGCCCACGATGCGGTGCCCGTGCTCGGCCAGACCGATCGCCTGCGTCCCGATCCCGCATGAGCAGTCCAGGACTGCCAGTGGCTCGGCACCATCCAGATACCGCCGGACCAGCGCGTCCAGAGCATTTCCCTGCCGTGATACCGACAGCGACCAGTCCGCGTAGATCAGGTGGTAGTCCTCGGCAAGCTGATCGTAGAAGTCCTGTGCAGAGTAGGAGGCCATGGCGGAACGCTACTGCTGACGGTCTACGGCTGTAACGTGAATATGGCCGCGCGGGTTGGATTTGTGTGACGAAATCGTGGGCCCGCGCGGCCTTCGCCCATCCTCCCCTGTCCGGTATCAGCCGGGAGCATCTTGGCGAGCTTGTCGCTGAACTGGCCCCGAAGTGGGGGGGCGCAGCAGGAATCGGCTCTGGCCCAGCGACGCGGGGGCGATCGGCGGCGCGCCGAAGGAGCCGGCCCGAAACACCAGTTGGTGTTCCTGGATCGGCTGCTGGTGACGCTGGTGAAGCTACGCCATGACCTGCCGGACGCCGCGCTGGCCGAGTTGTTCGGGGTGGACCGCTCCACGATCTCCGGGGCGGTCCGGCAGATCAGGCCACTGCTGGCCGCGCGCGGGTTCGCGGTGCCGGACCGGCCCGGGATCAGGCTGCGCACCCTGGAAGACGTGTTCGCCTACGCCGCCGCCGAGGGTGTGGAGCTGCGGATCGACGGCACCGACGTGCAGGTCCGCCGCCCTGCGGCCGGGCCGCAAGGCGTTCGTGTCTGGCAAACGGAAACAGAACACAATCAAGACCACGACGTTCACCGACGGCCAGGGCCGCACCCTGTTCTCCGGGGTGGCCCGGCCGGGCCGGATGCACGATCAGACCGCGGTGCGCACCGAGGGCATCGCCGAGTGCTTCCGGCAATTCCCCGACGTCCAAGCCGAAGTCGACGAGGGCTACAGGCGACTGGCGAACGAATTCCCCGGCCAGGTCAGTGCACCGCCCAAGGCGATGACCCAGCAGGAGCGGGAGACTGCGCCGCTGGGCGAGCAGTACGCCTGGCGGGAAGCCCGACGCAGGCAGTCCTCGGTGCGGATCTGCGTGGAACACGCCAATGCCGAGTACAAGCAGCGGCGGCCGATGCAGCGCTACACCGGCAGCCGCGAGAACTTTGCCGGGACCCAGGCCGCGATCGCCGGTCTGGTCTCCGACCGCTCGGCCCGCCGAGCCACCCGCCGCGAGACCAGCACCGAACTGGTGCTGGCCCGCCCGACGGCCTGCTGATCACGCCAGGGCCGAAACGCCGGGCCGCGACGCCCCGACCTCAATCGCTCCCCGAGTCGTAAGAACCACTTCTGCTGATCGGCCTGCCTGCCTTGCCCGTTGCCACCGCCCGCCCGATATCGCTGACCGCCTCGCAGAGGCACCGGCTGAAGAAGATGGCCTACGGGCACAGGACTCCCCACCAGGCCCGGATCCGAGCGCACGTCGTGCTCCACGCGGCACGGGGCCGTTCCAACGCGTGCATCGCCCGCGAGACGGGCCTGCATGTGGACACCGTGCGTACCTGGCGAGGCCGCTTCGCCGACGAGGGCATTACCGGGCTGGCCGACCGCCAGCGCCCCGGCCGGCCACCCTCGTTCACCGCCCTGCAGACCGCCCAGGTCAAGGCCCTGGCCTGCCAACTACCCGCCGAGACCGGCACGCCGCTGGCCCGCTGGTCGTGCCCGGAACTGGCCCGCGAGGCCACGGCACGAGGCATCGCCCCGGCCCTGTCGGACTCCACCGTGCGCCGCTGGCTGGCCCAGGACGCGCTCAAGCCCTGGCAGCACCGCTCCTGGATTTTCATCCACGACCCCGATTTCGGACCCAAGGCCGCCCGTGTGCTGGATCTGTACGCGCGCACCTGGCAGGGCGAACCGCTCGGACCGGACGAGTACGTCATCAGCGCGGACGAGAAGACCTCCATCCAGGCCCGCTGCCGCTGCCACCCCACCCTGGCCCCCGGACAGGCCCGGGCGATGCGGGTCAACCACACCTACGGCCGCGGCGGTGCCCTGGCCTACCTGGCCGCCTACGACGTCCACCACGCGAGGGTGCTCAGCCGCACTGAGCCCAGAACCGGCATCGACCCGTTCATGAACCTGGTCACCCAGGTCATGAGCCAAGAGCCCTACGCCAGCGCCAAAAGGGTGTTCTGGATCGTCGACAACGGCTCTTCCCACCGCGGGCAGAAGGCCGCCGACCGCTTGACCAGTGCATTCCCGAATGCGCTCATGGTCCACACCCCCGTCCACGCCTCCTGGCTCAACCAGGTGGAGATCTACTTCTCCGTCGTGCAGCGCAAGGTCGTCTCGCCCGACGACTTCACCGACCTGGCCCAGGTCAGGGACCGGCTCCGAGCATTCGAAGACCGCTACAACGCCACAGCACAGCCATTCCAGTGGAAGTTCACCACCTCCGACCTGGACGATCTGCTGGCCAGACTCGACCGACACACCGCCGATCATCAGGAAGCATCCTCCGCGCAGCCAGCTACATGATCAACCCCCGAAGGACTCCCGACGTTGACCACTAAGCCTTGATCCACCGGCCAGCGCCTTGTGGATAGCGGCTAGGAAAACGAGGAAGTGCCTTGTGACCTGCAATGATGGGAGTTCTTGAGGCTCCAC
>NZ_JBVJMV010000093.1:0-11453 GCF_055584025.1 Streptomyces sp. NPDC104309
CTGCGGGGCCGCTATCTGGGCGTCTACCAGCTGTCCTGGTCGGTCGGCGGTGCCCTCGCCCCGGCGCTGCTCACCGCGCTGTTGGAGGGCGGTGCAGCGCTGCCCTGGGTGTTCCTCACCGCGATCAGCGTGCTGGCCGTACCGCTCGTGCTCGGGCTCGACCGGCGGCCCGCGGCCACGAGCGAGGCCGCACGGGCCGAGGACGTCGCCCCCGTGGAGCAGCTCGACGGCGACCACGTCGGCTGAGCCTGCCCGCGCCTGTTGAGCGCGCACCGCGCTCGACGCCGACCGCCACCCCGCCCACCCCCGTCCCGCCAGGAGGAACCCGTGGCACACGTACGGCATCTGATCTCGATCGACGACCTTACCGACGCCGACCTGCACGCCCTCGTCGCACGCGGCGCCGAGTTCTCGGCCGGCACCGCTGGCCCGGTGGCCCCGCTCGACGGGGATATCGTCGGCATCTACTTCAGCAAGACCTCCACCCGCACCCGCACCGCGTTCTCCAGCGGCGCGCTGCGCCTGGGCGGCCGGATCGTCGCGTACGGGCCGGGCGACCTCCAGCTCAACACGGGCGAGACCAATGAGGACACCGGCCGGGTAATGTCCCGCATGCTCGACGTGCTGGTCGCGCGGACCGCGGGCGCCCCCGCGGAGATGCGCGTCTGGGCGGCCCAGGACCGGATGGCGGTCGTCAACGCGATGAGCGCCGACGAGCACCCCACCCAGGCGCTCACCGATCTGACCACCATGCGCCGCCGGTTCGGCGGGATCGACGGCCTGCGGGTGCTGTACGTCGGCGAGGGCAACAACACCGCCTCCGCGCTCGCCCTCGCCCTGACCCGGTTCCCCGGCACCGAGTTGGAGTTGCGCACCCCGCCCGGGTACGGCCTCGCGCCCGCCTACCGCGAGCGGGCCGCCGCTCAGGCCGCCCGCCACGGGTCACTCTTCCGGGAGCGGCACGACGTGGCGGACCTGCCGGGCGACCTCGACGTCATCTACACCACCCGCTGGCAGACCACCGGCACCAGCAAGCCCGACCCCGACTGGCGGGCCGTGTTCGCGCCGTTCCAGGTGACGGCGGCGCTGTGGGAGGACAGCCCCAAGGCCGTCTTCATGCACGACCTGCCCGCGCACCGCGGCGAGGAGGTCACTGCGGAGGTCCTGGACGGGCCCGCCAGCATCGCCTTCGAACAGGCCGAGAACAAGATGCACAGCGCAATGGCGGTGCTGGAGTGGTGCAGGCCATGACGGTGACCGAGGCGGCCCCGGCCACTGGGCTTGATCGCCGAGTAGCCGAGGGGATTCTCACCCAATGCCAGGAACTTAGCTTGACTCTGTCGGGGATCTTGGAGTTTTCCAGTGCGCCTGCGTGATCAGTGGGCATGCTCGGGGCTGTTCCGAAGACCGATGCAGCAACCGAGGTGTCCGTTGTCGCTCCGCCCCCGTTCCGGTGAGCAAGTCCCTTCTCTGACCGCGCGAATCGCCCGGGCAAGCAACCCAGGCGGTACGACGGCGATGTGGGTGAGAGACCGGCTGGACGGGCTGTGGTGCGACGAGGACTTCGCGGGCTGGTACCCGCGTGACGGACGCCCCGGGCTTTCGCCGGCCCAACTGGCCACCGTCTGCGTTCTGCAGTTCCTGATGGGCATGTCGGACCGGCAGGCAGCGGAGGCAGTCCGCTGCCGCATCGATTTCAAGTACGCCATGGCCTTGGAGCTGGACGATCCCGGCTTCCACCACAGCGTGCTCGCCGACTTCCGCGAGCGCCTCACCGAAGACGGCAGGGCGGACCGCCTCCTCGACCTGGCACTCGCCCGCCTGAAAGGGGCAGGGCTGCTAAGAAGTCATCTCATTTGGCCGAGATAGGGTGTCGGTCGCGGTTGACTCACACGGGTATCGATGCGAGTCGCCCCGGTGGATGGACGGAGCAAGGACATGATTGACCGTGATGGCCTCGCCGGTCTGATCCGCTTGATGCCGCCGCCGGTCGGAGCGGGGGCGATGGTGCACTGGGAGGCTGTGCAAACGGCCTGGGGGCTCGTGTTCCCCTCAGACTTCAAGGGGTTCCTCGCGCACTACGGTGATGGTTTGTCGGATCTGGATCTGAGTGTGTTGGTTCCTTCGACCGTGCCTCCTGAGACCTGTGACGAGCCGGGAGCCCCGAAAGGCGGCATGGGGTTCATCACCGCGGACGCGCGAGCTACGTGGATGGACACCGAACCCAACGGCATCGATGCAGCAGGCGGGGATCTGGTGGTCTGGGGAGCGGATGGTAGTGCTGACCTGTACTGCTGGCTCGCCCACGGCGAGCCCGAGGACTGGCCGGTGGTGCTCTTCAGTCACGGCGACGACACTTGGACGCGCTTTGACTGCGGCATGACGCAGTTCCTGTGCAGGGTGTTGAGCGCAGATAGTCGGGCCGAGGCCATGCAGGATTCTGCTCTGTGGGGCGCGGGCTTGCGCAGGCTCTGAAGTTGTTTGGTCTGCCTCATCTGGTGAGTCGGCGGTAGCAGATGAGAGTGCAGGCGATGCTGGTGAAGGCCAGGAAGTGATCGGCTTTCCGTTCGTAGCGGCGGTGGAGTCGACGGCAGCCGGCGAGCCAGGCCATCGTCCGTTCGATCGTCCACCGGTGCCGACCGAGTCGATGCGAGGTCTCGACCCCCTTGCGGGCGATACGGTGCCGGATACCCCGGTGGGATAACCAGCGCCGCAGGTGGTTGTAGTCGTAGCCCTTATCTGCGTGAAGCTTCCCCGGTTTGCGGCGCCGCGGTCCACGGTGGGATCGGATTGGCGGAATTCCCTGCACGAGCGGGATCAGGGCCTGACTGTCGTGCATGTTCGCCCCCGAGATTCCGACGGAGAGGGGCAGACCGGTTCGCTCGGTGATCAAATGGATCTTCGACCCATACTTGCCCCGGTCGACAGGATTCGGACCCGTCAGGTCCCCCTTTTCAGGGCCCGCATGTTCACCGAGTCGATCGCGCAGCGGGACCAGTCCAACTCACCTCGGGAGCCGAGCTCGTCAAGCACTACGCGGTGGAGCTTGGCCCACACCCTGGCCTTCGACCACTCGGAGAACCGTCGATGGGCTGTGGCCCCTGACGGCCCGAACGAAGCAGTGGGCAACTGCTGCCAGGTGCATCCTGACGTGGCCACGAACACGATCGCGGCCAGCACTTCACGATCACCGTGCCGACGCCGACCGCCACCCTGAGGCCGCGAGGGCGCCTCCGGCACCACCCGCTGGAACAACTCCCAGAGCTCATCCGGCACCAGCCGCTCAACGATCCCCACCATGAGCGACAGTCTACCGAGACCACCAAATGAGATGACTTCTAAGTTACCGGTATTGGGCTTAACCTCGATCGCTCATGAGGGGTCCGTCAGCTTGCTGACGGACCCTTTGTGGTGTGACTGGTGGTGGTTTTGGCGATCAGGGCAGGCAGACGGCCCGGTTGTAGCGTCGGGTAGGCTCCGGCTTTCACGGTTCTGGTGGGGGCGTCCAGGCTCGTCGGGACGGTTGAGTCTGCTGGTCAGCCGGGGTTCGGCAGGATCTGAAGCCAGTCGAGGGCGTCGATGATCACATCGTTCCATGGCCAGGTGCGGGCGAGCCTGAGCCGACGGTGCCGGCCGGTGGTGACCAGCTGGCCAGCGGTGGAATACAGCCGCAGGCGGAGCTGCTTAGCCTCGATCCACCGACGTGCTCTGAAGGTGATCTCTTGATCGTTTGGTGAGTCCTGCATGCCCACCATCGCCGTCGTCGGCGCCGGCCCCGGAATGGGCCTCGCGATCGCCCGCACCTTCGATGCCAAGGGATTCGATGTCGCCCTGATCGCCCGCAACAGGGAACGCCTGGACAGCTTCGCCGACCAGCTCGCCGCCGAGGGCATCTCCGCCAAGGGCTTTCCCGCCGATGTTGCGCTTGCCGATAACCTCATCCGCCCTGGTCGGAGCTGGTGTGCAGGGTGTACGGGATGTCGAGCGCGGTCGGTCGAGTCTGCGCCGTCGCGCGGCTGTCGATCAACGCGGCATGATGACCAATCGTGCTGCTGCGACTGGCCTACTTGGGCATGGCGAACGCGTTCGCCATGCTGCGCCTGCTACCGATGAGCGATCGGGACAAGGACGTGGAGATCCTCGCCCTGCGCCACCAACTGTCGGTGCTGGAGCGCCAACTCGGTAAGGAGAAGGTGCGGTTCAGCCCGAGCGACCGGGCGTTCCTGGCGGCGCTGCTGCACCGGCTGCCGCGGGACGTGCTGCGCAGGCTGCGGCTGCTGGTCCGGCCGGACACGGTGCTACGTTGGCACCGCGACCTGGTCGCCCGCCGTCACACCGCCGAGTCCAAACCGAAGCGCCCGGGTCGGCCCCGCACCGTGCGCTCCATCCGTGCCCTGGTGCTGCGCCTGGCACGGGGAAATCCCACGTGGGGCTACCGGCGCCTCCACGGCGAGCTGCTGGTGCTGGGCGTGACGGTGGCCCCCTCCACGGTCTGGGAAATCTTGCGGGAGGCCGGGATTGATCCGTCACCCCAACGGAGCTCAAGTACATGGGCGGACTTCCTGCGCTCGCAGGCCGTCGCCCTGCTGGCGTGCGATTTCTTCGAGACGGTCACCTTGTCCGGGGCACGGACGTACGTGCTCGCAGTGATCGAGCACGGCAGTCGGCGGATCCGGATTCTGGGCGCCACGGCACACCCGACCACCGCCTGGGTGGCGCAGGCCGCGAAGAATCTCGTCATGGACCTGGAGGACGCACGCTGCCGGGCGCGGTTCTTGATCCGGGACCGGGACGGGAAGTTCCCCGCCTTGTTCGACGCGATCCTCGCCGATGCGGGCATCGAGGTTGTGCTCAGCGGCGTCCGGATGCCGAGAATGAACTCGATTATGGAGAGGTGGGTGCAGACCTGCCGACGCGAGCTGCTTGACCGCACGTTGATCTGGAATCAACGGCATCTGCTCCACGCCTTGCGCGCGTTCGAACAGTTCTACAACTCCCATCGGCCGCATCAGGGCATCGCGAATGCCCGCCCGCTGCATCCATTGCCCACGCCGATCACCGATCCGGACGAGATCGCCGGCCTCGACATCCGCCGCCGCGATCGCCTCGGCGGCATTGTCCACGAGTACCGACATGCCGCATGACCTCAATGGATGACGTTTTCGGCAAGGGCAACGGCACGCGATTGCCCGACGGTGCGGCCGAGGACGAGGGCGCCGGGGCGGAACGCGGCTGGGACGACGCCTCTGAGCCGGGCAGAATCCACTTGCCGTTCTCCCGGTCGTACACGCCGCGCGTGGCGAACTGCTCGATCAGTTCCGTCTGTTGCCCCGTCAGACTCTCACCGCGCTGGGCCGGGTAGGAGGTCTCGTCGGGACTTGGGACCAGGCTGCGCGGCGAGGTGACGCCGCCCAGGGTACGGACCCGATCGCTCGTTGGCGCGTGTACTGCGGTGTTCGCGGCATGGCTGAGCGGCCGTCGGAAGACTGTTCAGGTGGGGGACTGTTGGCAGCATGTCGTGATGCGCACCAACAACACCGCCTACGGGGTGCCCTTGGCGACTACTTCGCCGCATCTGCCACCGACAGTCCTCAGACTAACGCTCCGCCCGCAGCGGCCGGTCCCCCGACGGCCGTGACCACCACACGCCCTCGCCGCGCGTCAGCCCCGGCAGGCACAGTTCCACGTCCCGCACGTGCCGCGCGGGGAGTTCGCCGGTGATCAGCCATGCGGTACGGCCGCCCGTCGTCTCCCCGAACTCCGTTCCGTACGCGGCGAGCCGAGCCGTCACCGGCGCCAGTGCGTCCAGCGGGAGTTCGGCCTCGAAGGCGTGGTACGGCTCGTACACCCGTGTGCCCGCCCGCTTCAGGGCGCGGCGCAGGACGTATGGGGTGAGCGCGCGGAAGTCGGCCGCCGTGCTGTGCTGTGAGGAGAAGCCGGACCGGACGAGCGTGACCCGGCAGTCGGTCACTGCCCAGCCGTGCAGGCCGGAGCGCAGCGTCGCGTGGACCGTGTCCTCGATGGCCTGATGGTAGGCGCGGGGCAGGGCGCCGAGTTCGGTCTCGTACGCGAAGACCGTGCCCGAACCGCGGGCACCCGGCTCGACGCGCAGGCCGATGGTGGCCATGTAGTGCGTCTGGTCGAGCCACGGCATCTCCTCGTACGCCTCCCTGGTGCCCACCGGGCGCTCCAGGAACCGCACACGGCTCGGCTCGAAGTCCGCCTCGATACCAAAGTCCTCGGCGAGCGTCGCCGCGATGACCTCCTTCTGCACCTCGCCGTACAGGAGCAGCGCGGTGGCGCCGGAGCCCGCGGGCCGGGCGTGCAGCAGCGGGTCCTGGTCGGCCAGGGTGAGCAGCGCCGACCGCAGGAGCGCCGCCTTGGCGGGGTGCCGAGCCCTCGCCAGGGTTTCCAGGGTCGGGGCGGCGAACTGGGGCGCCCTGCCGGTGACCTCCCCGAGCCGGTCGCCGACGCGGATGCCGGGGACACCGCGCAGCTCGGCGATGTTCCCCGCGGTGAGGGACGACGTCCCGGGCCGTCCGACCACGTTGAGATCGAGCGCCCGGCCCGTCACCTTTGTCGTGCGCCCGTCGGCCTCGCGCCGCAGGAAGGTCAGCCGCTGCCGGGGCGTCACTTCACCCTCGTACAACCGGACGCAGGCCCTCCGTTCACCGCCGGCGCCGGGCCGTACGGCGAACACGGTGCCCCGGGGAGCCTCCGTGGTGCCGCGCCGCTCGGGCGTGGGCGCCGGCACGAACCGGAGGATGCCCTCGACGAGTTCGGCGACGCCCTGACCACCCAGCGCGCACCCGAAGAAAAGCGGATGCGTGGAGCCGTCGGCGGTGCGCGCGGCGAGCGCGGCCCGCAGGTCGTCCTCGGTCGGGGCGGGGCCGTCCACGAGCGCGGCGAGGATGCCGGTGTCGACCTCGGCGAGCGTGGTGGCCACCCCCGGTGTGGTGAGCGGACGCGGTACGACCCGGGCATGCGGCGTGGCGATGTCCTCGACTCCCGTGAGCGGGACGACGCACGGAGTGAGTAGGCGCTGGACGTCGTCGAGCAGGCCCGTCTCGCGGGCGCCCGCCCGGTCGATCTTGTTGACGAAGACGAGCGTGGGCAGGCCGAGCCGCCGCAGGGTCTTCAGCAGGACCCGCGTCCTGGCCTGGACGCCCTCCACGGCAGACAGCAGCAGCACCGCGCCGTCGAGGACCTCCAGGGCACGCTCGACCTCGGCGACGAAGTCGGAGTGACCGGGGGTGTCGATGAGGTTGATCTGGACGTCGCCGGAGGTGAAGGCGGCGACGGCCGAGCGGATCGTGATGCCGCGCCGGCGCTCGATCTCCCCGTCGTCGGTGCGGGTGTCGCCAGCGTCGACGCTGCCGAGCCGGTCGATCGCGCCGCCTTCGAAGAGGAGCCGCTCGGTGAGGCTGGTCTTACCGGCGTCGACGTGGGCCAGAATGCCGATGTTCAGGGTGTGCATGCGTGGTCGAGTCCTCGAGAATCGTGAGCCAGTGGGGGAGCTGGGTCGTTCCGAGGAGTCGGCACATTTGGGGTCTCCCGAGGGTCGGCGGTGTGGTCACGCCCATCATGGCGTACCTTCGGGCCTCCGTAACCGAAATTCCGAGGCGGGTGGGGCGTCTTTCCGGTGGCGGGTGGGCGTCTGCGCGCAGCCCGTAGTGATCACGTTCAGGCTAGGGACAAGAGAGGGAAAGCGCTCTCGACCGTCGATGCCATGGTTGAGAGCGTAGGGCTCGCAGCCAGCAGATGCGCGGAGCCTCAGCGACGACCAGGCCGGATTTGGCGCTCAGAGGTGCTCGGAACCGTGCGGCGTCAGCTGATCGGCTTCTCCCAGACCGAGACGTGCTGACGGCTGTTCTCGGTGAAAGGTTTGCGCGTCCAACTGTCCCAGCGGTCACGCAGGCGCAGGCCGGCGAGCTGGGCCATGAGGTCCAGCTCGGCGGGCCAGACATAGCGGAAGGGGGTTGTGCGGGCCTCACCACGGCCGTCTTCCCCGATCGTGATGTAGTGGCAGGTTGCGTCCTGGGTGACGGTGTCGTAGACGGTGTAGGACCACCCCGTCGAACTGGTATGGAAGGGCACGATGTTCTGTCCGAGCGGGATCTTGCGAAGTTCCGGGACCGTGGTCTCGATGACGAAGCAGCCTCCGGGCGCGAGGTGCTCGGCAACGTTGCGGAAGCAGGCGACCTGGGCTTCCTGCGTGGTCAGATTCATGATGGTGTTGAACACCAGGTAGGCGAGGGAGAAGGGCCCATCTTCTTTCGTGTCCACCGTCGTGGTGGCGAAGTCGCCGATCGACACGCCGATTTCCTCGCCGCCGGGCTTGGCCCGCATCCGGGCCACCATCGCTCGAGACATGTCGATGCCGTGGACCGGAACGCCCCGGCGCGCGAGCGGCAGTGCGATGCGCCCTGTGCCGATCCCAAGCTCCAGGGCCCGTCCGCCGCCGGCGAGTTCTGCCAACAGGTCCGCAGTCTGCTCGATGACGTCCTGCTGGAACTCTGTACCGGTGGAATGGTCGTACCGCTCTGCTACATGTTCTCCGAAGTGCCCGTCTTCATCGATCACCGGCGGATCGTACCTCAGTGTCAGGCCGAGGCGCAGATATTTTCCGGGCGGCAGACACGACCAACCGCTTCCCACACCACAGCACTTGCGGACAGCGACCGGAGAATGCACGGCGGTGACCCCTCCGGTGCCCGTTTACGGGGAAGCCCTTATCGTGCCCAAAGCGGTCGGCTCCCAGCTGGGAGACAGCGGGCATTCGCTCACGGCAGACGACATTCAATTGCAAAAGACTGGAACCTCGGGCGGAGCTATGTCAACGTACAACATCCCGGAAGACACCAGGTCAGAGGAGGGTTGATCGACGGGTAAGGCTAGGAAGGATCGAAATGCCAGCCATGCGAGACTCTCGTTCTGGCGCTATTTCTGCTTAGGGGGTCTGTCTGTCTGATTATGCTATCCGATCTGCTCGCTTCACAGCCTCGATCCTTTTCGTCCTCGGGGGACTGAACGCCTGGTCCGGACAAATGTCGGGTAACTACAGAGCAACCTCCACCGGACTCTGTGTGTGCTTCTGTGCGGCCGGCCTATTCGGTGAGGGCCTGCTGCAGCGAAGCTACCGTCGCGGCGTCGTCATTCTCGCCCATATTGCGACGCACCCTGGGGTCGCAACTAGTGTCTCGTGATCCTGATTGCGTTACTTCGAATTGTTATTGACGAGTTTCTTCACGCTGGTCTGGACGAGTCGGACCTTGGCGAGAATCTCGTCGGCGGTGGCGGTCCAGGTGAAGGGGCTCGGGTTCTCGTTCCAGGAGTTGATGTAGTCGCGGATCTGTGTGAATCAGGACGTTGACGCTTGCGAACGTGCCGCGGCGGATGGACTGCCGAGTGGTGATCCCGAACCAGATCTCGATCTGGTTCAACCATGAGGACCCAACGGGGGTGAAATGGAAGTGGACGTGCGCGTTTTTCGCCAGCCATGCCTTCACGTCCGGGGTGGTGTGCGTGGAGAGGTTGTCCAGGACGACGTGGATCTCCTTCCCCGCATGCGGCTTGACGGCCTTCTTCAGAAACGCCAGGAAGTTCGCGCCGTTCCGGTTCGGCCTGCACTCGCCGAGGACTTCACCGGTCGTGACGTTCAGTGCGGCGAACAGGTTCGTGGTGCCGTGCCGCACGTAGTCGTGGGTGCGCTTTTCGGTGGCTGCGAAAGCCACCAGCAGCACTGGCTGGGTTCGGTCCAGGGCCTGCACCTGCGTCTTCTCGTCGATCGACAGCACCACGGCGCCACCGGGCGGGGCATCGCACGCCAGGCGTCAGCGCCTCCAAAGCGACCCGAACTGGTGGCAGTGAACTTCTCGTTCACCACGGCAGAACCCCGCCCGCTACCGCGGCGGGCGGCCTCGTCACCCGGGGCCGACGCGCCTCGACGGGACCGGAGTGGCACAGCGCCATCCTCATAGCTGTTCCGGAGTCGTGCTCCCAGCGAACTACCGGACCTGAATCTCAGTGCCAGGTGTTGTCGTTTCCGGAGGTCTGGGTCGGGAGTCGGTAGCCGAATTCCTCCCGGAGCTTCGGGGCGGCCGCGTCCGAGCGCATCGACAGCGCGACGAGCGCGGTGAAGCCGAGCGCCCAGATGCCCGCGACGATCAGTACAGGCGCGATATCAGTGGTCCGGGGGATCAGGGTGCCGAGCGCTCCTGCGCCCAGCAGCGCCCAGACCGTCGTCGCCGCGTGCACCTCGGACGCCTGAGTCGCCGTCGCGGTGATCGCGTGCGCGCGGTCGATGGCGGTCACATCCGCTCCGCCGCGGCGTACCCGCACGAGGGTGCGTCGCAGTCGCCGGACCCGGAGCACCGCGATGCAGGGGACGAGGAGCAGGCACAGGACGCCGAGTCCGGCGCCGGCCAGCTGCACCTGTTTCCAGATGGGAGTCGTGGGCGAGAGCGAGGGGCTCATCATGGCGAGCATGGCGATGACGAGGGTCGCGAGCACAGGGATGCTCGCGCGGTCGAGGTCGGTGGCCTCGGCGCGGTCTCGGGCCTTGACCTGCTGCCGCAGCTTCGTGTCCGCGTCGCCGAGGAGGAGCCGCGCGTGGCCCTGTTCGCCCAGGGCCTGTGCGGGAAGGCGCTCGCCCGCCGTGCGGCGCCACCGTCGGTCGGCGGCGATCAGAGCGAGTACGGCCGGGACACAGAGCACGCCCAGGACGGGCAGAGTCATCGCGATCGCCGGCCAGGCGGACGCGGCGAGCAAGACGCCGGCCGTTGCAAGGAGAAGGGAACCGATGACGATGCTGGTTACGACCGCCGGGAAGAATGGCGTGCGGCTGACGGGGCCACGCACCTCGACCGCGTTCCCCAGCGAGGGGGAGTCCTCGGCCGCTGCGTACATGTCCGCGAGCGCCAGTTGCTGGAAGGTCAGGGAGTAGCCGAGCACGATCAGGAAGACGGCGATACCAAGGCTCGCAGCGATGAGGGGGCCGCCGAACACCGGCACGAAGTCCGGTGGGTCGTCGGGGAAGCCGAATCTGCCGATGAGTGCGAGGACGGGAAGCAGACCGAACAGCGCCCCGCAGCCCGCGGCGGCCGCGCCCGACACGCGCACCAGGCTGCCGGTGCTCAGGACGTCGCGGGTAGGCGGCAGCTCGGGGCCGCGGTCGCGCCGCTCATCGCCGAGGGGGCCGCGATTCGCTTTCATGGCGCCAGGTTCTCACGGCCTGTGGTCGGCCGGGGCTCTGCAAGTTCCTGTCCCGGGCAGCGTCCCCGCGGTGGGAGGTTGCTGCTTAGAGGGCATTTGATCTAGGCGTATTGCCCTGTATGCCCTAGTAGGGCTTGGTCAGGGTGGTGCGAGTGCTGGTATGTCGCGGTGGCAGGTGGGGCAGGCGCCGGTCCAGGCTGCGAGCAGTAGCTGCAGTTCGCGGACGACTTGGTAGAGGC
>NZ_JBVJMV010000094.1:0-11447 GCF_055584025.1 Streptomyces sp. NPDC104309
CAGGCTCTGCTCTCATGCCGGGCAGGGCCCGCGATCACCCGATCGAGACTCCCGTTCGATCGACAGACTCCATGATCGATATGGCAACGGCTTCTGATCGCCATCATGGGGATGTGACCAACCCGAACCTGACCACCGACAGTATCTGGCGGCTCCACCACGGCGACCAGGAGATCGCCCGCCTGACCGTGATCGGCACCGATATGCCCTGGATTTACGCCGAAGTCGAGGCGCTTCCCGGCTTCGAGGCGTTCCGTCCCCTCTTCGCCGAGCAAGAGCGGGCTCACGACGAGGAGGACTGGGAGCAGGCCGAGGCCTGTTACACGCAAATCCGCAATGCGCTCGCCATGTCGTTTCCCGACGGCAGCCCGGTCGCTGAGTTCATGCTGGCCATCTACGACGACGGCACCGCCAGCTGGCGTTTCCACAACGAGCGCTTCGGCGCGGTGAACCAGTGACGTGCTGGCTTTGCTGCTCCCGGGACGGATGAGGTCCGTGTGACGCTGGCGGCAGCACCCAGTGTCTACTTGGGACTGCAGTGCATGTAACACCGCCAGGTGCCCCCACCACGTCCCCCGCCTGCTGTACGCCGACTGATCAACCCTCGGTGTCAGAAACCAACGTTGATCATTCTTCAGTGGCAATCGATCAACATTCACTGGCACAGGTCAGCAACCACCGGATCGCTCCCGGGCGGGCCTGCGGGTGCGGAAGAATCCCCGAGGTGACCACCGACAGCGCGACCGCCGCGTTCTACCCCGCCGCCGGCGAACCGCTCCCCGGCGACAGCATCGGCCTGCAGCTGCGCCAGTACGTCGACGACGTCGCACGCGTCCGGTTGCTGTACTGGGTCAGCGCCCTGCGCACCGTGGTCGTCGTCGCCTCCATCGAGGTCTAGCCGCCGCCTGCTCAAGTCCACATCACAGGCGTCTTCATCTGGGCTGCCCAGTGATTCGGAAGGCGGTCCTAGCCGTGCCGGGTGAAGATTTCGCGGATGCCGGGCAGGTCCGCTTCTTTCTCCTTCTCGTCCTCGTAATAACCGTCCTCGTCGCGGATCGCCACGACGGTCTCCGGGGTGAAGTCCTGGCCGAAGCGGTAGGCGTCCAGGCAGTAGTCGAAGCCGGACTCGCCGAAGAGGTCCGCGTCCTCGCGGCGGCAGTACTCCGCCAGGCCGTCGGACACGTGCCAGCGCGTGCCGTCGTACCAGAAGACACCGCCTGCGTAGTGAATCGTCCGGCCTGTCGCGGAGTCTGTGAGGTTCAGCGACTCGTAGTTCTCGGGACGGTCGCGGACGAGGGCGACGAGGGATTCGGGGACGCCGTCGTAGAAGGACTCCTGGAGGGCGAAATCCTCCTCGGCGTACAGATTCAGGTCCGACTCGTGGTCGAACGTCAGCAGCAGCACGCGGCCGTCTTCCGCGAAGTACCAGACCGCGGACTGGCCGCCGCCGTCGTTCCAGGCCAGACGGCGTGCGTCGGTCACCGTCACCGTTTCGACCTCGGCGAGTTCGTCCATGATGGCCGCGCGGCGCCGTACTTCCGGGAGGGGAGTCGCTGCCAGGGCATCCCATATCGCGTTGCTCATTCCCGCAGGGTATCCACCGCCTACGACAGGGCCGTCACCAAATACCTCGCCGCCTTCCACGTCGCCGTCATCCTCATCTGGGCAGCAGGTTGATCCAGAAGAAACGCCTCAGGTTGCCCCGGCCTGTGCCGAAATGGGGTGCGCAGGCAAGGCCCCGGCCCCCGCTGACGGCGAGAAGGCCTACCTCGTAGATCCGTAGCCCAACAGATGGCCGTCCCGTGCGCTCCATCGAACACCGGTGCCCGGATCACTCCAGGTCTGTCCATGTCCAGGAGGTAGCGGAGCGCCCATCAGGTTCGCGTCCGAACTTGAACCGCTTCCGGTGGTCCCCGATCTCGATGAACATAGAGAAGTCCTGCGGCAGGAAGCCGTTCGGCCAGGACGGTGACCTGCTCCTTCGCCCCCGCCTCCCGCAGCCTGCACAACAGCGAGCCCACGGCGCCTGCGTTGTCGACGGAGATCTGCGTGGCGGCTTGCTCGGCCAGGGCGGTCATCTGCTCCTTCGCCCCCGCTTCCCGCAGCTCATTCAGAGCCCAGGCCACGACGCCCGGGTCGTCGGCGGACAACTGGGCGGCGGCTCGCTTGGCCAGGACAGTGACCTGCTCCTCCGCCCCCGCCTCCCGCAGTGCCCCCAGCAGACAGGCCACGGCGCCTGGGTCGTCGGGGGAGACGTGGGCGGCGGGATCGCGGGCCAGCAACGCGGCCACCTGCTCCTCCGCCCCCACTGCCCACATCCTGTCCAGCAGCCAGGCCACGGCGCCGGGCTCATCGAGAGAGAGCTGCGCGATGGCTCGTTCGGCCAATGCGGCCACCTGCTCCACCGCCCCCGCCTCCCGCAGTGCCTCCAGTAGCCGGCCCACGGCGCCCGGGTTGTCGAGGGGGACGTGGACGGCGGGACCGGCCACCGGCCCCGCCCGCGTCTCTACGGGGAGGCGCTGTCCGGCTGCTCCTGGGTCAGCTTCTGCTCCAGGAGGTCGAGTTCGTCGCGCAGTGTCCGGCACAGGGCGAGCGCGTGGGCCGGTTCGGTGGCTGCGAGGCGCTTGAGCTTGCCGAGGTTCAGGACACCGGCCGGTTCGAGCGGACGTGGCGCCGGGACGGTGCGCCCGGTGGGCTGCAAGTTCACTTTGTAGCCGCACTTGACGGCGGCGTCGCGCAGCCCGCGCTCGGTGAGGTCACCAGCGGCTTCGGCGGTCTTCCAGCATTCGCGGGCGGCGTCGTCGCCGTGGTCACGCTGGACCGAGACCAGCGGGCGCAGCGGCTGTTCCTTGAGCTGCCGCCGGGTGACCGACGCCAGAGCCCGCACGACCGGGCCGACGCGGATCACCTTGTTCATGTAGTCGCCGCTGTGGCCGTTGAGCGCACGGCCCCAGGCGTCGAACGTGCCGTAGCCCGCCAGCCGGAACAGCTCCTCGTCCCGCACGATCCGGTAGGGCTCACCGACCCACGGCAGGTACTGCTGGGTGATCCGCTCAGTGGCCAGCTCAGTCTGGCAGTCTGCGTCCAGGATCGCGTTCTCGCAGTACGACAGCCGCTCAGCCGGATCGGCGATGCGCGGCGCGACGAACACCGAGACCGCCGGAAGCTTCCTGGCCGCAGGAAGCGAAGACCCTGTGGACGGCCTTGCCTGAGTAGGACAGGCGAAGTGAGAAGAGATAGCAGGTCACCAGTTCGCCGGCCAGACGCACCGTCACGTCACCGAAGTCGACCTCGGCCTCCATGGCGGGGCTGTGGGTCTGTGGCACAAATGCTTCCACCGGAGCCCTGCCAGAGGCCGCGAGGATCTCCGGCTTCCGGTCGCGGCGCATGAAGGAACGGCCCTCCTCTCGTGCTCCCCGCCCGAGGACGGGGAGCATGAGAGAGGCGGGATCTGGTTCCGCTACGTGATTCGAGGAGACCTTCGGCGGCGCAGCAGCTGGCGGGCGGGCAGCATGACAGCTGCCGTGCCCGACAGGAACACCGTGCCGAGTACGGCCGCGCAGACCGAGGGGGACACCGACAGCGCGGACAGACCGGTCACCGCGCCGCCGAAGGTCAGCAGGGTCACCGCCGCGACCAGAGAGCCGACGGCGGCCCCCGTACCGAGTACGAGGCAGGTCTCCAGCCGCAGCATCGCCAGAACCTGGCCGCGGGTCGCGCCGATGAGCCGGAGCAGAGCCAGTTCACGACGGCGGGACGCGGTGGCGACGGCCAGTGTGGTCACCACGCCGATCAAGGTGAACAGGGAGATCGCCGCGACTGCGAACAGCCCGGGCAGGCCCTCCTGGCGGGCTTTCTCGGTGAGAGCCGCACTGTACTGTCCGGCGGACGTGGCATGGGTCCCGGGGAAACGGTCAAGCGCCGGTCGCAGGTCGGCTTCTCCCTTCACCAGGAGGTAGTCGTCGTGGCCCGCGTCGGTGACGTGGGCGGCGACCACATCGTGAGGCAGCAGGACATCCCCGAAGCCCTGGCCCCGGTCGTAGACGGCTACCACCTTGGGGTGGATCACGGTGCCGTCGCCGAGCCAGAGGGACACGGTCGAACCGACGTCGGCCGTGCTGCCGACGTTCGAACTGAGCGCGACCGTGTTCTTGCCGCGCAGGCCCTTCAGCGAGCCCGCCTTCACGCCTGGGTCCAGGTTCGACAGTGCGCCCTTCACCCCTTGGGCGGGTAGGGACTGGAGCTGGTCCGCGACCGACATCACCACGGTGGTGCGTTTCACCGTGGTCACGGTGCCCGGCCCGGCTGTCTTTTTCACTGCCTGGTACATGGCCCGGGGCACGCCTGGCCCGTTCGAGACGAGGACGTGGTCCGCGCGCAAACCCGCGGCTGCCTGCGTCCGGGTGGCGTTGACCGCGGTGGTCTGCACGAACAGCTGGCTGGCGCCGAAGGAGAGGGCGAGCGCGATCGGGGTGATGACCGATGCGAGTCGCACGGCCGCGGCGGTGGCCGTGTCGGTGGCAAGCCGCCCCGGGACCGGGAACAGCAGACGCATGATGGGGCTGAGGCCGACGATTCCCGCGCGGGCGATCCAGGGGCCCAGCAGAGCTGCGGCCCAGATGAGGGAGATCACGAGTCCGCTCATGGCCGCGGTCGCCACCTGTCCGCCGAACGCGAACGCGGTGGTGGCCGAACCGAGACCGACGGCCAGGAACACCAGGCCGGTGACCATGCGCCAGCGCGGTAGCCGGGTCGGTTCGGTGGAGGTCTCGCTCACGGCCTTGGCCGGCCGGATCCCGGAGATGCGTCGTGCCGCGAGCCAGGCGGAACCGACTGCGGTGAGGACCGTGAGAGCCAGGGCACCGACGACGGGCAACGGTCCCAGAGCGAGCCCCAGCCCCTGGGGCAGGACGCCCTGCTCGGCCATGAAGCGGTGCAGCAGAGTGCCGAGCCCCAGCGACAGCAGACCGCCCAGGAGCGAGGCCGGTACGGCGACCTTGAGTGTCTCGCGGACAATCACCCGGCGGACCTGCCGGGGGGTGGCACCGATGGCGCGCAGGACCGCGAGCTCGCGGGTCCGGTCCCGTACGGACATGTCCAGGAGACCCGTCACGATCAGCAGCACCACCAGGAGGGCGACGCCGCCGATCGACGCACATACGCCGATCAGGTCGAGTCGTGCCGCCGCCACCTCCGGGTTCTCGACGTCGCCGCGGCCCGCGCCGGTCGCGACGACGAGACCGGGGGCGGCTGCCCGCAGCGACTGGGCGGACGTCTTCTCCGTGCCGAGCACGACCAGCGCGTCCGCGTGCTCGGGGCGGCCGCTGAGGACCTGTGCCGTGCGCTGACTGAACCAGACGTTGTGGCCTGCGGCGGACCGGTCGGCCACCAGACCGGTGACCCGGTAGGGCTCCGGCGCCCTGCCGCCGACCTGGAGACGGACGGTGTCACCGACGGCCCTGCCGCCGGAGTCCATCGCAACTTCGTGTTCTGCCTGCGGAGCCCGGCCGGCGCGCAATTCGACAGCGGTGAGCGCGGTCGCAGCCCAGCCGCGGCCGGTCCGCACGGCCCCGTCGGCGGTGACCACCGGCAGAGAGACGTCCGCGACCACCTCGGTGACTCCCGGTACCGCGCGTACCCGGTCCGCCACCGATACCGGTACCCGGGCCCGCTCCACCAGCGGCCTGGCATCGGTCTGGTCGTCCCGGACGGTCTCCACGCGCTGGCTCGCGGCGACGACGGCCACGGCGCGCTCATAGCGGTCGGCCGATCCGTGCGCCCGTAGTGCGGACTCCAGCAGGACCCCGAACGCGCCCGTCAACGCAGCCGCGCACAACAGTGCCGCCGCCACTCCGGCGGCGATCCCGCGCCTCACAGCGTGCCCCAATGGGCCAGGACGGCTGCGGCGGAGGGAGCCGTGAGCTCGTCGACGATGCTGCCCCCGCTCAGGAAGACGACGCTGTCGGCCCAGGCCGCCGCCACCGGGTCGTGGGTGACCAGCACGACCGTCTGCCCCATCTCGTCGACCGCGTCACGCAGCAGTTTCAGGACGTGCTCGGCCGACTTCGGATCGAGCGCGGCTGTCGGCTCGTCGGCGAAGACGATCTCCGGGCGGGTGACAAGCGCTCGGGCGACCGCCACACGCTGCTGCTGGCCGCCGGACAAACGTGCTGGAAGCCGGTCCAGGTGGTCGGCCATCCCCACCCGGTGGACCACTTTGTCCAGCCAACGCCTGTCCACCTGGCGGTTCCCGAGGGACAGCGGGAGGGTGATGTTGCGCTCGACATCCATCGAGGGCATGAGGTTGTAGCCCTGGAAGACGAACCCGATCCGTTCACGGCGCAGCCGGGTCAACTCCGTCTCGCGGAGCCCGCCCATGTCCAGATCCCCAAGCCGTACCGTTCCGCTGCTGGGCCGGTCGAGGCCGGAGGCGCAGTGCAGGAAGGTGCTCTTGCCCGATCCGGACGGGCCCATGATCGCGGTGAGACTGCCCTTGCGGAACCCCCAGCTGACCCGGTCCAGCGCGGTCACCTCGCCATAGGACTGGGAGACCTCCTCCAGGGACACGGCGAACGGCGTGGCCCGGGTCGTCGTCATCGGTTGCATGATGGGTCCTTCGGTTCCCTCGATCGGTCAGAACGGGTACCGAACGTAATCGCGCAAGCCGAGCAGACGGCAGCGGTCTCTCCCCCGAACCGGAGGTGTAGCGCGCTCCACCTGCCAGGTGGAGCGCGCACTTATGACAAGGGAACCCCTGTGAAGTACGGTCTTGCTCCATGGACCTGAAGGCAAGAGTGCTCCACAGCCTACGATCCACGAGGTATCTGCTGGGTGGACTCGCCACCGCTCTACCTTCGCTGGTTGGTTACGTTCTGTTGCCGCTCGTCTGCTTCTCGCTGATCTTCGCGCCGATCCTTCCGTGGGCGGTGCAGCCGTTGCGCGCCTTGGCCGATGTCGAACGCCGACGCGCCGAACGCGTTCTCGGCCGCCCCGTACGCCGGCCCTACCCGACGCCCGAAGGCAATGCCTACCAGCGGACGCTCCAACTGCTGCGGTTCCCAAGTACCCGCAAGGACGTGGCATGGATGCTGGTTCACGGCATCGTAGGGCTCGTCCTTCCCGTCCTCGTCCTGGGAGTGCTGCTCAGTCTGCTGCTGACGATCTCCATCCCGCTGTGGTGGTGGACCCTGCCCGGCGGAACCCTCACCCTCCTCGCGGCCCCCCTCACCACCTGGATGCAGGCGATCGTCCTGTCCGCGGTGTGTGTCTGGCTCTTCGCCGCCCTCTTCTTCTGGCTGGCCCCCGCCACGGTGAAGCTGGAGACACGGATCGCAGAGATCATGCTCGGTACGTGGACCGGCGCCGGCCGGCGGATCGAGGAACTGACCGCCTCGCGCGCGGGAGCCCTCCAGGCCCACGAGGCGGAACTCCGACGGATCGAACGCGACCTCCACGACGGCACCCAGGCGCAGCTCGTGGCGGTGGCCATGCGACTGGCCCTGGCTGACCGTCGGTTCGACAAGGACCCTCAGAGTTCCCGGAGAATGGTGCTCGAGGCCAGGACCACCGTGGACGAAGCACTTGTCCAACTGCGCACCGTCATCCGCGGTATCCACCCGCCGATCCTCTCCGACCGGGGACTGAACGGAGCCATCCGCTCCCTGTCCGCGGGCCGGCCGATCCCCACCACCCTGGACCTGCCCGAGACCGACCGCCGTCCCCCCGCCGCCGTCGAGGCGGCCGCCTACTTCGTCGTCGCCGAGGCGCTGACCAACATCGCCCGGCACAGCGACGCGAGCCGTGCTCAGGTGTCGCTCCGGTACGACGGCCCCACGCTGCGCGTCGTTGTGCGGGACGACGGGTGCGGCGGGGCCGCACCCGGCTCCGCCTCGGGCAGCGGACTTGCCGGGGTACGCCGACGGGTCGCCGCCCTGGACGGTACGACGAGGATCGACAGCCCTGTCGGTTCCGGAACGACGATTGAGGTGGTGCTGCCGTGCGGATCGTGATCGCGGAGGACAACGTCCTTCTCCGCGAGGGCCTGATTCTGCTCCTGGAGGACGTCGGGCACGAGATCGTGGCCGTCGTGGGAAGCGGGCCTGAGATTGTCCCCGCCCTGCTGGAACACCGGCCGGACGTCGCCGTCCTGGACGTCCGGCTGCCGCCCGGATTCCGCGACGAGGGGCTGCGTGCCGCCATCGAGGCCCGGAAACTCGTTCCCGACCTGCCGCTCCTGGTGCTCTCCCAGTACGTCGAGGAGAGCTACGCCGCTGAACTGCTCGGACAGGGCGCATCGGGGATCGGCTACCTGCTCAAGGACCGTGTGGGGCACATCGAGGAATTCCAGGACGCGCTGGAGCGCGTCGCTGCGGGCGGAACGGCGCTGGACCCCGAGGTCGTCTCCCAGCTGATGAGCCGCCGGGACCCGCTCGACGCGCTGTCCCCCCGGGAACGGGAGGTCCTCGGGCTGATGGCGCAGGGCCTGGACAATCCCACGATCGCCACGACCCTGTTCATCACCGAACGTTCCGTCAGCAAGCACATCGGCAGCATCCTCGCCAAGCTGAACCTGCCGCCGAGCGACAGCGGTCACCGCCGGGTCCTCGCGGTGCTTGCCTACCTGAACGCCTGACCCGCGTCCCGGACGGCCGTCCCGTGCGGCGACGTGTCCGTCACCGCATGGGTGTAGCGGGCTACACCTCAGGTTCGGGGGGACGGTCCGATGTGCCGACCGGGGCGCGGGGAGAAGGTGAACGGCGTAAGAGATCCCACCCCTGCCGCCCATCGGGCCGCCGGGGCGCATAACAGGAGGAACCCCTGATGAAGCCCGTGCTCTGGCTGCTGCTCTTCGTCTCCACGGTGGCGGCGGTCTACGTCAGCACCTTCGCCCACTACACCGGCACCACGAGGGTCCTGGCCGGGGTCGGCACCGGCGTCGTCTTCGTCGGATCGGCGCTGGGAGTGTGGCTGACCAGCGGCAAGAAGTGACCCGTAGCGGCGAGAGCACCTGAGGAGGGGGTGTCCGGCAGTGAGCCGGACACCCCCTCCTCACGCGTGACGCGGAAATCGGACACCCCCTCAGGAGGTGTAGTCCGCACCACTCCCGAACGGGGAGTCATCCCTGTCGTTCCGAAAAGACGCCGTTCATAGGCTCTTTTGTACGGACACAGGGCCTTCTTTCCCTCGCCTCTATGGAGAAGCAACTGATGCGCTCGCTCACTCGAACCACGCGACGGCACACGGTGATCGCGGTATCGGCAGCCTGCCTGCTCGTTCCCCTGGCGGCCTGCACACCGGACGACGGACCGCGACCGGCCGCCTCGGCCGACGGAGCCGCCCCGGCCGCCCCGAAGAACGGGGGGAAGCGCGACGGACGACTGGACAAGCGGCTGGACCGCGTCACGATCCTGGAACTCCAGGAGGACATGAAGGGCAAGCGGCTGACGTCCGAGGAACTGACCCGGGCATACCTGGACCGCATCCACCGCCTCAATCCCCGCCTCAACGCCGTCGTCACGGTGAACCCGGACGCACTGGACCTCGCGCGCAAGAGCGACGACCTGCGCCGCACCGGTGAAGTCCGCGGCCCACTGGAAGGCATTCCCGTCCTCATCAAGGACAACATCGACACCGCAGACCGCCAGCCCACCACCGCCGGCTCCACGGCCCTGCTGCACTCCAAGCCGGCACAGGACGCCTTCCTGGTCAAGAAACTGCGCGACGCGGGCGCCGTGATCCTGGGCAAGGCGAACATGTCGGAATGGGCCAACTTCCGGTCTTCCGAGCAGACGGCTGGCTGGAGTGCCACCGGCGGCCAGACCCGCAACCCCTACGTGCTCGACCGCAGCCCCTGCGGTTCCTCCAGCGGCTCCGCAGCCGCCGCCGCGGCCACCCTGGCCGCGGTGACCATCGGCTCCGAGACGGACGGCTCCATCGTGTGCCCCGCGAGCGTCACCTCCACCGTCGGCGTTAAGCCCACCCTCGGCATGGTCAGCCGAAGCGGCATGATCCCCATCACCAACCGCCACGACACCGCTGGCCCGATCGCCCGCAACACGACGGACGCCGCCCTGACGCTCTGGGCCATCCACGGCTCGGACGCCTCCGATGCCGACACCGCCGATGCCGACACCGCCCTCCCCACCGACTACCGCACCGTACTCGACCCGAACGCCCTGCGAGGCAAGCGCATCGGAGTGTGGCGCAAGGGCCACACCGGCATCGACTCCGACGTGGACCGCGTCTTCGAAGCGACCGTCCAACAGCTCCGAGCACTCGGCGCAACCATCGTCGAAGGCGCGGACGTGGCCGACTCGAAGGACATGATGCAGAAGGACATGCTTCCCGCCGTACTGACCGAGTTCAAGCACGACCTCAACACCTACCTGGCCACCACCCCAGGTCCCCACCCCAAGAACCTCACCGAACTCATCGAGTTCAACAAGCAGAACTCCGCTATAGAAATGCCGAAGTTCGGCCAGGAACTCTTCGAGATGGCTGACAAGACTGACGGAGACGTGAACGCCCCGGCCCACAGGAAGCACCGCGACGCCGCGACCCGGCAGGCCCGCCAGGCCATCGACAGCGTCCTCGCCGAGCACCGGCTCGACGCCATCGTCACCGCCACCAGCATCCCCACCCCCACCATCGAAGCGCTCGACCCCACCCCCTTCGAAAGCTCCACCCGCAATTCCGCAGTGGCCGGCTACCCCCACATCACCGTGCCCGCCGGCTACGCCAAGGGCACGCTGCCGCTCGGCGTCTCCTTCCTCGGAACGCGCTACAGCGACGCGACGCTGCTCAGCTACGCATACGCTTTCGAGAGGGCCAACCCGGTCCGCAAGGCACCCGCCTACCTCTCCACCCTTCCCGACCGGTCCTGACTCTGTGGAGCCCACCGGCCGGGGGCGGGCGCCCCCCGTGCCCGGCATCCGCTCCACCGAGTGGCGCCCACCCGCCCAGAGTGGACGCCACCGGGCGGGATCACTGGGCCCACCCACTCGGTGGATTTCTCCTTGACGTGTGTCCTGAACATGAAAGGAAGTTGCATGTAGGAGCGATTCCCAGAAGTGACGCTGTACGAGAGATGAAGGTTCGTGGCCCTTCGGAGTCGCCCTGCGGGGGGAGGCTTCAAACCGCCTCATGCTGCGTTAGCTGAAGACTGTCGTGGTGAGCGATGAGGACCCCGGTCCGGGTGGTGTACGGGTGCCAGCGCCTGTGTCTGGGTGGCCGGGGTGCGCATGATGCGCCAGCTGGTGCGTGGCGTGGTGGTGGTGTGGGTCAGGGCGACGGCAGCTTGTCGGCTGGTGCCGCCCTGGACCCACGCCCCGGTGAAGATGAGTTGATCGGCTGCCTAGTAGGGCTTGGTCAGGTTGGTGCGAGTGCTGGTATGTCGCGGTGGCAGGTGGGGCAGGCGCCGGTCCAGGCTGCGAGCAGTAGCTGCAGTT
>NZ_JBVJMV010000095.1:0-10618 GCF_055584025.1 Streptomyces sp. NPDC104309
AAGCGGCGACAAGCTCACAGCCATACCCGGAACCCCTGGGCTTCCCCGATCCTACGAATGATCAGATCCGACCCGCTTGAAAGGTAGGACAAGCTTATGGCTCCGAGCATGATCCGCCGGACAGGTGCTGGCTAAGGGCTGTCCCGCGTTCCTCAAGCCGGAACACGTGGACCCGTCCGTCACGTGGGCTTCTCTGTCGGAGTTGTAGTTGTCCTTCTCCAGGCGTACCAGGTGCTGGCTGACGGCGCCCTTGGAGACACCCAGGCTCTCGGTCAGCTTCTTGGGGGTGGCATTCGGTTCAGCGACGATCTTCCCGAGCACTTCGGTAGCCATCGAGCGCATCATTTCGAGGCAGGGGCCTGCTCGTCGACACGATCGCGCTTGCGCTTCTTGAGCCCGATGCGGGCCTTGATCGCCTGGACGGTTTCCTTCCCGACGCCCGCAATGCCTAGGAAGGCACATGTCTCGGCGGCCGCGACCATTCCGCCGATGGTGGCGGCCTTGCCGGCGGTGGTCAGGGGCAGGAAGAGGACGATGAGAACGCCCAGGTAGATCAGGGCACAGAGGACGAGGAGAGCGACGCCGATCTTGAACCTGAGCGGCCTCTTCCGGGGAGTGGTGTTCGTTGCCATGAAAGTAGTTCAGATCCCTAAATCATATTGGGTGATGTGTGGGCTTCACTGCGGTTCCGGGCCTGACCGAGGGTCCTTCCGGAAGACGAGTTCCGGGTAGTGCGCGGTAGGCCCGTCGAGGGCAGGTGCTCTGTGGCCGCGTAGATGTAGGCCGAAGAAGGCCGCGAGGACGTCCCGCTGCACGGACAGCGAGCGGCTCCACTGCAGCGGGCCGATGAAGGAGGCGAGTTGTTCCGGGGTCGCGCCGAGCCGCGCCACGGCCTGAGGGAGCAGCGCCTCGTAGTCGGTGAAGGAGAAGTGCTCGGACCCGGTCAGTCGCACGAAGCGGCGCCAGCCCCGCAGATGAGGCCAGGTGTCCAGCCATGTCGTGTCGTCGGGCCGATCCGCCCCCACCAGCAGCAGAGGCCGGTCCACGCCACGCGTGACGACCTCGCCGAACAGGGCCCCGTCGAGGTTCGCTCCGGCGGTGATCGGCAGTCCTGCGCACATGGCCTCGGCCGTGGTGGCGCCGCCCAGCGAGTGACCGAACATCGCCGTACGTGAGAGGTCCATGATGTCCCGCAGCTCGGCGGGGAGGCCGGGCGTTCCGTGCCGGACCGCGCGGTGGAGCTCCTTCAGGGTGTACCGGACGTCGTCGACCCGCACCCGGACTGCCTTGCCGACGATGCGCGCCTCCTCGGCGGGCGGCAGATCCGGGGATAGTTCAGGCATTCCGTACGTCTCGACGCGGCCGCCGGGAAACTCGACCTGTCCGGCGTCGTAGGTGTGATCGATGGTGACGACCACATAGCCGTGGCTGGCGAGATCCTCGACGAGGGACAGGCTGGAGCTGCGGTGCTGCCCATGGCCGTGTGAGTAGAGGATCACCGGTCTGCGCCCGCCGGCCGTCTGCGCGGGCGCGTCCGGTCCGGCGTGGGAGTTGGGGAGCGTGACGTACCCGGTGGGCAGGAGACCCGAACTCTGGAAGTGTCGGGCCGCCGCCGGTGTCATCCAGGGGGCACGAAGCCGACCCGTCGCCCGTGCGGCGGGGTACCAGATCTGGATCATGAATTCCCGCGCCGGCTTGGCCGGTACCCATGGGTCTCGCCGGGAACGGTCCACGAGCCGCAGGGAGCGCGTGCCGATCGCGTGTCTGCCTGTCGGCATGGGCAGTACGAGGCGTACAGGCGGGACCTGTTCCCCTGGGGTGGGCGTGGCCGAGCGCCGTGTGGGGGACGCAGTGGCCGGGGATGTGCCGGCCGCGGTGAGGGCAGCCACCAACGTGCCGCCGACGGTCATCAGCTTCCGTCGCGTCCAAGGTCGCCGGGTTACCGCTGTCCGGGCTGCCGTGCCGTCGGACAGGCGTGACGGCACATTGGTTGTATGCGTCTCATGGCGCCGATGCTGAGTGGTCATGATCCGAGTGTCGAAGTCGATTCGCTCCTTCACCGATGACGCCTGTCACCACTGTGACTGACAAATGTCACCTCGGTCTGTTCCATCGCGGCGGCCTGTCAATAGGACCCGCCTCTTTGGCGGCGTTCACTTCTAACGGGAAGCACGCCAAGCGCTACGCGTCCGGGTCGCAGGCGCCCGACCAGAGCTCGGAGGCCGACGTCCCGGCGGACGCGAAGCCCTCGAAGCCGGTGCTGTCCGTGACCCCGAGCGGGTGAGGTTCTTCAGTGTTCCGGCCCGTTGATCGGCTCTGGGCCCTGTCCGGCGGATCATGTGACCGCCTCGTTCCTGGATGATTATTTTCGCTCGTGGGGCCGGGCGATCTGACAAACGATGAGTGGGCGCGACTGGTGCCGCGGTTACCGAAGTCCGGTCGCCGAGGAGGGTGTTGGATCGATCACCGTAAAGTGATCAACGGGATTCTGTTCCGGATACGTACGGGCATCCCGTGGCGGGACCTGCCCTCGCGGTTCGGGAACTGGAGAACCGTCTACGAGCGCCCCCGCCGTCGGTCGGTGGACGGCACGTGGGAAGGCATCTGCCAGGCCGTGCTGACCGACGCCGACGTTCAGGGGCGAATCGACTGGCGCATGGTCAGCGTGGACTCCGCCTCGTGTCGGGCCCACCAGCACACTGCCGGAGCACCGCGCAGGCCGCCACGGGTCCCCAAGCGGAGATCAACGCCCCGGCAGCACCGTCCCGACGAAGGGCTCGGACGCTCCAGAGGCGGCTTGACCTGCAAGATCCACCTTGCCGGGAGGGTGACCTTCGCCCACTGGCCTGCTGATCACGCCGGGCCAGTGGGGCGACAGCTCGCAGCTGATCCCCGTCCTGGAACGCATCCGGGTCAAGCGCACCGGCGGTGGCCATCCGCGCACGCGACCCGACCACCTCGGGGGCGATAAGGCCTACAGCTCCCGTCGTAACCGCCGCTACCTGCGCAGACGCCAGATCAAGCACACCATCCCCGAGCCGAGGGACCAACGGGCCAACCGCTGGCGCCGCGGCAGCAGAGGAGGCCGGCCCACGGGCTTCGACCAGCAGATGTACAAGCGCCGCAAACGAAGTCGAGCGCACGATCAACCGCCTCAAGGGCTTGCGGGCCGTGGGGACGCGTTACGACATGCGGGCCTACGTTTTCCACGGCACCGTCACCGTGGCGGCGATCCGGCTGTGGCTGCGTCCCTGACCGCGTCTCAGTGCGTGGGCTCGGCCAGGAGCAGCGCGTTGAGGGTGGCGTAGTCGAATCCGCCCTCCGGTGTGGTCGTCGTGCCCTTCTCCAGCAGTTCGCGGGCTGCCCGGCGGACCAGCCCGTACGCTGCCTCGGCGATGGAGGATCCCGCGCTGATGCGGGCGGCTCCCGCCTCGGCGAGCGTGGACACGGGAAGTGCACCGGGGCCGGCCAGGACATTCACCGGAAGGGGTTGAGAGCCCACGAGTGTGCTGACCGTCTCGGCGTCCGGTGTGCCGAGGACGAAGATGCCGTCCGCGCCGGCTGTCGCATAGGCACGGGCGCGGGTGAGTGTTTCGTCCAGCCAGGTCGTGCGGTCGCCGGGCGGCAGGCGGTGCGTGTCGATGCGGGCGTTGATGAACAACGGGATGCCGGTCTCGTCCGCGGCCTCGCGGGCGGCTGCGATCCGTTCGGCCTGCTCGGCGACGGGACGCAAAGTGTCTTCCAGGTTGATCCCCACGGCTCCGGCCGCGATGACGCCTCGGACGGTCTCGGCCACGCCCTCAGGGTCGGTCGCGTAGCCGCGTTCGATGTCGGCGGTAACCGGTACGTCAACAGCAACCGTGATCCGGGCGATCACGCCAAGCGCCTGGTCCCGGGTCATGCGCTCGCCGTCGCCGTGACCGAGTGACCAGGAGGCCCCGGCACTGGTGGTCGCGATCGCAGCAGCACCCGCGTCCGCCACCACACGGGCGGAAACACCGTCCCACGCATTGGGCAGGACCAGCGGCGTGCCTGGTACATGCAGGGAACGGAACATCTGCGCCATATCAAGAAGTATTGCCATGACCAACATTGCACCACGAGAGCCAGATGAACGATCACGGCCCACACTCTGTCGCCGCCATGACCCGCCGGACAGGGCCCAGTGCGGGTCATGGCGTTGTCGGCATGGCGTCGGTCAGCGGCTTCTGGAGGTAGGAGCGGAGCACGAGAGATGTGGTGACAGGGCCGTAACGGGCAAGTGCGTCGACAACTTCTTCGAGTCGTCCTGCCTGCAGGCAGTAGACGTCGAAGATGAGGCAGTCTTCCCCAGTGACTCTGAGGGTGGAGGCGATCTCGGAAGTCCGGGAGGCGAAGTCCAGAGCGCGTGAGAGCTGGGCGTGCGTGGTGCGCAGCCGGATGACCGCGTGAATGTTCAGACCGAGGGCTGCCGGGTCGACCACGGCTCGGTAGCCGGTGACGACCCCGTTCTTCTCCAGCCGCTGGATGCGCGCGCTGGCCGCGGGCTGCGAGAGCCCGACGCGGCGTCCTACCTCCGCGCCGGTCAGCCGGCCGTCGGTCTGGAGCAAGGCGAGGATGTCTCGGTCTATCCGGTCGAGTGATTCCATTGCCGTCCGCACCACTTTCCTTGAGATCACTTGCACCGCTGCCGCTGTCCTGATGTATCCAACACAATCTGTACCAGGCGCTCCCAGGATCGCAGGGAGTGGCAAGTGAAATGGTGGTAGGCAGTGACCGTGTACGTCATCATCCCGGGCATCGACGGCTCGGACGGGCAGCACTGGCAGACCTTGTGGGAGCGGCAGTGGGGTGCCTCAGCGGTGAGGATCTCCCCTGCCTCGTGGTCCGCCCCCGACCTGGACGACTGGGTCGACGCTGTCCAGGAGGCCTACGACGAAGCTTCCCGGCAGGACAGCCGGGTTGTGCTGGTAGCCCACAGCCTGGGCTGCTGGGCGGCGTCCACCTGGCTGGACAAGAACCCCTCAAGTCCGACAGGCGGCGCGTTCCTGGTCGCGCCGCCCGACCCGCACGGGCCGGCGTTCCCGCGCCAGGCGGCCGCGACGTTCACCGAGGTGTCGGCACAACCGTTGCCGTGCCCGGCCCTGGTGGTGGGCAGCGCCAACGACCCGTACTGCACCTCCGACGCGGCCGCCGACCTCGCAGCGCGGTGGGAGGCGCGCTGGCACCTGGCCGGCGCGTGCGGACACATCAACTCCGCCAGCAGACTGGGTTCGTGGCAGCACGGCCGTGAACTCCTGGACTCGCTGACCCAGCAGTGATCAGGCACCGCGTGGGAAGCCACCAGGTACGGCCCGGCAGTTCCCCTTCGAGCGACGATGTCCGCCCGTTGACGCACAAGAATGCGCCGCAGTCTGTCGAAGGCCGTCGCCGGCTCGTCGAACGGTGCTGAAAGCGACCCATCGCACACGTGGCAGCCGACATGGGCATCTCTCAAGTGGCTCTGTTCACCCGTTTTCTGATGAACAGAGCCAACCAGCGCTGACCAAGCGTTCCGACGAATGCAACGCGGGTGGCCGAAACTGCCCGCGTTGCAGCTCATCCACAGGCATGGTCTCTGGTCCGGCACCACAGCGGGGTCCGGAAATGGCGCGCTAGACCCAGCCCCGTTCACGGGCGATACGCACCGCCGTGTGGCGGTTGTCCGCAGAGAGCTTCGCCGTGGCGGAGGACAGGTAGTTGCGCACGGTTCCCGGCGAGAGCGAAGCGCGGCGGGCGACCTCGGCGATCGGCGCGCCGTCCGCCGCCAGCTCCAGCACCTCCGCCTCGCGCGCGGTCAGCGGCGAGTCCCCGGCACTGATGGCGTCGGCGGCCAGCTCCGGGTCCACATATCTGTCACCGGCGTGCACGCTGCGGATGATCTCGGCCAGCCGCTGCGCCGAGACCGTCTTCGGGACGAACCCGCGCACTCCTGCCGCCAGGGCCCGCTTGAGATGGCCGGGCCGCCCGTGACTGGTGACGATCATCGTCCGGCAAGCGGGCAGCTCGGTCCGCAGCGCGGCGGCCGCCGCCACCCCGTCCGTCCCGCCCGGCATCTGCAGATCCAGCACGGCGACGTCCGGCCGGTGGGCCCTGGCCATCGCCAGTGCCTCGGGCCCGGAGGCCGCCTCGGCCACGACCAGCAGGTCGTCCTCGTACGACAGCAGCGCGGCGACCGCGCCTCGGATCAGGTGCTCGTCGTCCGCCAACAGCACCCGGATGCGTCCGCTCATACGACCAGGCCCGACTGCTGTGCGATAGGGGCGGAGACTTCCGGCTGGGGCAGCGGCACCGTGGCCGTCAGGCGGAAGGCTCCCGCCCGCGACTCGGCGTCCAGGGCTCCTCCCAGCGTCGCCAGCCGTTCGCGCAGCCCGTTCAGACCCGACCCGGAGGTACCGCCCGCTGCGGCCTCCGGCACGCCGTCGTTGTCGACCGACAGCACCGCCGAAGCTCCTGTGCTCAGCCGGATGGTGCAGCTCCGCGCATCGCTGTGCCGAAGCACGTTGGTGGTTGCCTCGCGCACGACCCAGCCGAGGGCGCTCTGGACCTCGGGCGGCAGGGCGATTCCGTCGTCGCCCTCGGCCGTGCCGTCGATGCCCGCCGCGTGCAGCACGGACAGCGCCCCGGCCAGCTCGACCGCGAGATCGGCCTTGCGGTACCCGCGGACGACCGCGCGCACCTCGTGCTGCGACTCCCGGGCGATCCGCTGCACCTCGATCATCTGCTCCACCGCCTCCGGTCTCCCCCGGCGCACCAGTTGCACCGCCAGTTCGCTCTTCAGCGCGATCACCGCCAGGTTCCGCCCCATCACATCGTGCAGATCCCGCCCGAACCGCAACCGCTCCTCCGCGACCGCGAGCTGCGACTGCAGCTCGCGGGCGGCGTCCAGCTCCCGCACCACGTTCAGCAGCCACACCGCGCAGCCGCTGGTGAGCACCATCACGCCACTGGTGACGAGCACGGCGGCGGCGAACCCGGCAACTGTCGGGCCGGGCAGCCCCAGCAGCGCGCAGACCGCAGCCATCCCGACGGCCGCGCCCAGCACGCTGTACAGCCTCGGACGGGTCCCGCGGATGGCCAGGGTCATCGCGCCCAGGCCGAACGTGAACAGGCCGACGACGAGCACCGAGACGTCCACGCCGGGCAGGAGGGAGCTCTCCGAGTGCAGCGCCAGCGCGGTCGCGGCTCCGCCCACGGACAGCGTGGCGACGGCGGTCAGCAGCCCGACCGGACGCTCCCCGCGGCCCAGCAGCCAGTCAAGGCCTCTGGCCTGGAGCACCGCGCACAGCGCGGCGTGCACGGCCACCAGTGCGAGCAACCCGAGCCACGGTCCGGCCGGGGCGACCCCGCCGGTCAGTGAAGCGCCGAGGATGCCCATCTCGGTCAGGGGGAAGAAGTGAAACGTGGACCGCGTGTACAGCTCGATCCGTGCGGGACCGCTCCGCCGCTGCCACCAGCCCGTCAGGCTCACCATCAGTAGTCACTCCGGGTTGTCAGCGGCGCGGTTCCCAGCGGAACCAACGGTGTACGGCAAACAAGGCCAACAGTGTCCTGCGCCCGCAACACCTCCAGGGGCGCGGCCAGGGCCCCCATCCAGCCGGCCCGTACGAGCTCGACCACAGGGGTCAGCGGGAGCCACCGGCACACCTCGCCCACAAGGTGCAGCATCGACCGCAACGGGACCAGGATTCCCGAGCCCACCACCGAGACGAGCAGCACCGGTGTCGTCGTGAGCTGGGCGACTTCCATGCTGCGTGTGAAGATCGTGGTCGCCGCGGCGAGCGCGGCGAGCAGCATGATGCCCAGCGCCGGCCCCCGAACAGTAACTCCGACCGGCGCGGGAGGTCCATGCCCAGCAGCACGGAGCCGGCCACGGTCAGCGCCACGCACTGCGCGACATAGGTGGTGACCAGGTTGCAGAAAACAACGTAGAGCAGGACGAGGCCGATGCCCCGTTGGTCCCCAGCAGCGCGAACAGCTCGCCGCGCGCCACCTCGAACGACACTCCCCGTACGGCCTCGAAGCCGCCCCCGTACCGGCGCCGCACCCCGGCAGCCTCGATCACATTCTCCGCGATCTCCATGCACCCAGCCTCCGGCCCCTGGGCCGCCCCAGGCCGTGCCGACCGTCACCAGTAGTGATGACAGATGTCATGGCGGCTGGCGCCCAGCCACGGAACGCGGCGGTGCAGGAGGTCCTCGGCCTGAGCGGTGAGCTGGTGGCCCTGGAGGAGGGCGTCACCGTCCACGGGCACGACGTCGGCCCGCGGCCGCAGCGCCGACGCACAGCTAGAACGTGGGAGCCGCAGAGGTGCGGACTGTGGTGGGCAGGACCATGCGCAGCAGCGCGGCCGTGATCAGGCAGACCGCGGCGTTCACGGCGAGTGCGGTGTCCAGGGCAGACAACAGGGCGTCGGGGCCGGCGTCGCCCGCAGCATGGAGGCGGGCGGTGGTGACGGCCGACATGGCGGGGATGCCGAGGGTGAAACCGATCTGCTGGCTCATGGTGGCCAGACCGGTGGCGGTGCCCTGCTGGGCGTCTGGCAGCGCGCTTGTGGCGGTGACCATGAAGGCCACGATCGCCACCAGGTTCGCGGCGCCGGCCACGAAGGTGGCCGCCAGCAGGACGGTCGTCCATCCCGCCGGCCGGCCGAGGAACGCCAACGGCAACGTGGTCGCGCCCTGGACGGCGAAGCCGGCAATCATGGCGTTTCGGCTGCCTATCGCGGCGATCACACGCGGACCGGCTGCCCCGCCGATGACGCTGCCCACGCCCATGGCGGTGAAGGAAAGCCCGGTCCACAGCGCGGAGTGGCCGAGGACCTCTTGGCTGTACAAGGTGAGCAGGTAGACGACGGAAGTGATGGTGGCGAAAGCAAGCACACCAGCGGCGTTTCCCCAGACGACGGTGGGCCGGCGCAGGATCGGCAGGGGCACGAGAGGCTCGGGCGCGCGCCTCTCGGCGGCCAGGAAGGCGGCGGCGAACACGAGGGCTGCGCCGAGGAACGCCCAGCAGTGTGGGCTGGTCCAGGAGCGTTCCCCGGCCTGGGTCAGCCCGTAGACCAGGGCCAGCAGGCCCAGTGTGGCGGTGGTCGCGCCGGGACCGAAACCCCGGCCTCGTACAAGCGGCCGGGGTGCACCGGTCGGCTCTCTCGATCACGGGGCCGGAGCCGGTCCGGTCGCTTGGCCTGCCTGGGCGAGGAGGCGTTCCCAGGTGCGTGTGGACCCGCCGTGCTGGTGGGCGAGGGCTGCTGCGAGGTGATGGCGGGGGGTGTCTTCGGCGGTGCTGAGGGCTGCGGCAGCGGTGTACAGGCGGGGATCGCCCTCGTAGGCGTGCGCTTTGCGGGGGCCTTTCCCCTTGCCTGGGGGGCGTCCGCCTCCCTTTCCCTGCCCGGGCGGGTTGTTCCGGCGCTCTTCGATGTCACGGCGGGGCCAGACGCGGATGCTGTAGACGGTCGTGCCTGCTGAGAGGTAGCCCTGGGTCGCGTAGGCGCGGACGGTGCTGGCCGCAACGCCGAGCAGGGCGGCTGCCTCTTCGTCGTTGAGGAGGTCGTCGGGATGTTCTCCGGCGGGCAGCGCAGGGATGGGCAGGCCGTTGAGGTGGGCGTGGGCCTGGGCGAGGTCGTAGATCAGGATGCGGCTGCTGGGGAAGAGGCTTGCCACGTGCCGGCGGAAGGCCGGGGCATCGCGCCGGCGCCAGGTAGCGATGGGGACGCCGGCCTGCCGGGCGATGTCGGATTCGTTGATCACGAGGCGGCTGTGGGGAATCACGAGAGGCTTCCTTGGCGGCTGTCGGTCGCGGGCGGGCCTTGTAGGCTGGTGGTGCTTCCTCCGCCGGCGGTGACGTCGGCGTGGATGTTGGTTAGGGGCCGGTGGTGTGCCGGGCCGCTTCTTGCAAGCGGCTCTCCATCGGCCCTTTCGCTGTCTCCCTCTTCCAGCGTTGGACGTCGCGCGGGCTGCGGAGCCTGACGATCTCGACGCCCATGGCGGCTGTCTCGGATACCTGCCGGGCGTAGCGGGGTCGGTTCGTCCGGTACTTACGGATGGCGGTGCGCAGCAGCGATCGACGGGCGAAAAACGCCGCGGACCACGTCAGGCGCCTGGCTTGTGCGCTGTCGTCTCGACCTGCGAGCTGGCGCAGACTGCGGCGGACGATTCGGTACAGGATCAGGGGCAGCGGGAAGTCGAGCCAGACCAACGCGTCGGCCTGGTGCCAGACGACGTCGGCGAGCTTGGAGAAGTTGCCCTCGACGATCCATCCGTCGGTGCGGGTGATCTCTCCTGCCTGCCGGCGGAATTCCTCCAGCGGCAGCGGCCCATCCGGGGTGAACAGAAGGTCGTCGAGGTCGGTGTGGGGCTGGTCCAGTTCTGTCGAAAGCCACCGGGCCAGGGTGGACTTTCCCGTGGCCGGCGCTCCGAACAAAGCGACCTTTCGCATGTGTGCCTCATCCTCGTAGAGAGTCGACAGATAAAACTTTACAGCAATCAGGACCGTCTTTCGTTTATTAGGGTCTGTTCGGAGTTCAGATCACTGGTTCGGTCATTTCCGCCTCGCGAGGGCGTCCTCTGCGGTAGACCGGTCGTGTGACGCGTGGTGATCT
>NZ_JBVJMV010000096.1:0-10596 GCF_055584025.1 Streptomyces sp. NPDC104309
AACCGTCAAAATTGCATTGTGCTTGGGAAATTGAAAGACAATTAGCCCTTGCAGGTGATCTTCTGACGCCTACTCACCCGCTGTGGCGGTGGGGCACTGGGAAGTGTCGGCAAGTCGCTGCTTGACATATGGCCTGTCGTAGGTTCCAAGGAGGCCCAACGACGTTGCCGAAGCGGTCGCCGCCCGCGAAGGCTCAGACCGAAGGATCGATCCCGGCGTACGAGCTGGTCCGGCTCTCCCTCGATCAGGTAGCACGCACTCCCCTCAACCCACGCCGCAACCACGTTGCGAAGGTGTTCGGCCGCCGCGATGCGACCACCGGCATCGACCCGTTCATGGCCCTGGTCGCCCAGGTCATGAGCCAGGAGCCGTACACGAGCGCGAAGCGGGGGGTCGTGGACAACGGCTCCTCCCACTGCGGCAAGAAGGCCGCCGACCGGCTGGCCGCGGCGTTCCCGAACGCGGTGCTCGTGCACACCCCAGTGCACTGCACGCCTCCTGGTTGAACAGGGTGGAGATCTTCATCTCCGTCGTGCGGCGCAAGGTCGTGACGCCCAATGACTTCACCGACCTTGCCCAGGTCGGGGACCGGCTCCGAGCCTTCGAAGACCGCTACAACGCCACGGCACAGCCGTTCCAGTGGAAGTTCACCACCTCCGACCTGGACGATCTGCTGGTCAGGCTCGACCGGCACACCGCCGATCACCCAGAAGAATCCTCCGCCGCCCTGACTGCATGATCAACCCCCGAAGGACTTACGACGCAGACCACTATTGATCCGAAACGCTTTGGGTTCAGACTCGTTGACGGTGTGTGAGTGATTTGGTGGGGGATGCGCGGGCCTGGTCGCCGGACGCGCAGGAGGCTGTGCGGTTGCTTGCGGTGTCCGGGCTGGTGGAGGGCCGGGACCGTGTGGAGGTCGCCGCTCTGTTCAAGGTGTCGGCCAGGGCAGTGGACAACTGGTGGGCCAAGTGGCAGGCCGGTGGACGGGACGCACTGCTGTCCCGCACCCGAGGTCGTCGCGTGGGGGAGCATCAGGTCCTGTCCGAGGCCGAGCAGGCCGCCATCCGGCAGGCCGTGCTCGACCACAACCCCTGCGACCTGGGGCTTTCCGGTCAGCTGTGGACACGCGGGCAGATAGGCGAGCTGATCTTCAAGCTGTACCGGGTCCGCTTCACCGAGCCCGGCGTGGGCAAGTACCTCAAACGCTGGGGCCTGACCTTCCAACGTCCCGACAAACGGGCCGTCGAGCAGGATCCGGAAGCGGTCCGCCTCTGGCACGAGGAGACCTGGCCGGCCATCCGGGCCAGGGCGAAGGCAGAGAAAGGTGAAGTCCTCTTCGCCGACCAGGTCGGCATCCCCTCGGACCAGGTCACCGGCCGTACCTGGGGTGCGCAGGGGCGGACGCCGGTCGTCCGCCGCACCGGGAACCGGTTCTCCGTAAACGCGATGTCCGCGATCAGCACCCGCGGCCGGAAGCGACGATGACGCTCGACGGCACCGCCGACCGCTGGAGCGCGGCGCTGCTCGCCCTCGTCCTGCTGGCACTCGCGCTGTGGTGGCTCGCGAAGGGCTTCGACACGGGCCGCCTCGCACCCCGCGCGACGAACGGCGCGGCTTCGGGCGGCGCGGGCCCGGACGGCACGGCCACGGGCAGCACGGCCACGGGTGGCCCGCGCGTACCGCCCTGACCGCGCAGTCGGAGCGCGGCGAGGCGGCAACCCTGGCGCGGACCGCCTGAGGGCCGTCCCGTCCCGGGAGGTCGTGGGCTGGTGCTCCGGCCGACGGCGGTCGAGCCCGACGCGCTCCGGCCGGCGTTCCAGCCCCGACCGCGGCCCGACGTTGCCCGTGCCCTCGTAAGCGACGGGGGCGATCCCGTCTGCGCCCGTACGTTCTCGACGGCGTCCATCCCGACGGCGTCTGCTTCGGCGTGGGACTCCGTCCACCACCCCGGGCCGCGGGGAACTCCGGCTCGTCCTCAGCGGGTCGGGCGGGAAGTCCAGACGGTGCCCCGGGCCTCGTACTCCAGCATCCCCTCCAGGTTCGTCGCCGCGTCCGGACCGAGTTCGCGGCGCACGAGCCAGAGGGCGAGGTCGAGACCGGAGGTGACGCCGCCCGCGGTGACGAGGTCACCGTCGTCGACGACGCGGGCGTTCCTCAGCAGGCCGCCCTGTTCCTCCAGGTCCAGTTTGACCTTGTGGTGGGTGGTGCAGGGGCGGCCCTTCGTAAGGCCCACAGCCGAGAGGAGCATGACGCCGGTGCAGAGAGCCGAGACGGTCAGCCCCGGGCGGGGCACGTCCGCCAGGGCGCGGGGCAGCGTGCCGCGGTCGATCTCGGCCCACACGCCGGGGCTGTCGCGCCGCGCGTAACCACCGCCCGGGACAACGAGCACATCCGCCTCACCGGGAGCCCAGGGGCGGATGTCCCGGACGACCGTGCCGTACGCGCAGGTGATCCGGCGGGCGCCGGTGGCGGAGACGTACCGGACCTCCACCGGGCGCGGGGTGAAGAACCCGGCGGCGGAGAAGACCTCGTACGGGGCGGCGAAGTCCAGCTCCTCGACCCCGTCGAACATCACGACCTGTACGCGCAGCGGTCGGGCCGGATCGGGGCCGGCCGGCCCCGATCCGGTGGCCCGGGCGGTGGTGGCGGTGGCCGCGAGCGCGCCCGTGGCGCCGAGGGCGGTGGTGGCGCGGAGTAACTGCCTGCGATCCATGTGGTGCTCCTGTTCCTGGAGTGACGACATGACAGGAGTCGGACGGCGGTCTCCTCCAGTTCCCGCCGACGCCGGTCGAGGGCTGTGCCCGATCACGGTCCGGTGGCCGGTGCATCGATTGCGTCGATTGCCGGAAGAGCCCGGGAGGAGGCCCGATCCGTCGGCTCAGGCGAGGTCGGTGGCGGGCTCGGTCGCGTAGCGGCTCATCGCGTCGATGTTGGCCCGTGGCGTCAGCGGCCGACCGTTGGCGAGCACCTCCTGGAGGCCTCGGAAGTACTGCACGTACAGGTCGGGGGTGAATGTGCTGAGCATGACGGCGGGCTGGTCGGCCGGATTGGCGAAGGTGTGAGGGGTACCGGGCGGAACCATCACGAGCGTGCCCGTGCCGGCGTCGTGGTCCTCGTCCCCGACGGTGAACCGGACGGTGCCGGAGAGGATGTAGAAGCCCTCGTCGTGTCGGGCGTGGCGGTGCTGCGGCGGTCCCTGGGTGTGCGGGGCGAGGACGGACTCGGCGGTCGCGAGGCGGTGCCCGGTGTGGCTGCCGTCCTCCAGAACGCGCATGTGCGTGGTCCCCAGGACGATCGTTTCGCCGTCGCCGGGGCCCACCACCGATACGGCGGGGGCGGTCTGCGGCTCGCTGGTCCTTGCTTCTTCGGTCATGCTCACGAGTGCGCCGCCAGGGACCTGAAAGTGTCCAAGACCTGTTCTGCCGCGCCGATACCTCGTGGGTATCGTTGCAGCGTGGAGCTACGGACCTTGCGCTACTTCGTGGCAATTGCCGAGGAACGCCACTTCGGCCGGGCCGCCGCCCGACTGCACATGAGCCAGCCTCCCCTGAGCCGGGCGATCAAGCGGCTGGAGGCCGACATCGGCGCCCTGTTGTTTGCCCGCTCGCCTGTCGGGGTCACGCTCACCCCGGTGGGCACGGTGCTGCTCGACGAGGCACGGGCCCTGCTCGACCACGCCGACCGCGCCCGGGTACGCGTGAGCGCGGCGGCCGGTGTCGCGACCATCACCGTCGGCATCCTGGGCGACGGCACCGACCCGGGAGTGTCCAGGCTGGCGGCCGCCTACCGCCGGAGCCACCCCGGCATCGACATCCGCATCCGCGATACCGACCTGACCGACCCGACGTGCGGGCTGCGCGCCGGGCTGGTCGACGTCGCCCTCACCCGCGCGCCTTTCGACGAGACCGTCCTGACGGTCCGTACGCTGCGGACCGATCCGGTCGGCGTGGTCCTGCGCGCCGACGATCCGCTGGCCCGCCGCGAACAATTGCGGCCGGCCGACCTGGGCGACCGCCGCTGGTTCCAGTTCCCGCGGGGAACCGACGTCGTCCGGCAGGCGTACTGGAAGGGGGGCAGCCCGCGCGAGGGCCCGGTGGTGCGCACCGTCCAGGAATGCCTGCATGCCGTGCTGTGGAACGGCACGATCAGCCTGGCCCCGTTCGGGCACGACCTGCCCTCGGAGCTGGTCATGGTGCCGCTGATCGACATGGCGCCGAGCCGAGTGGTGGCGGTGTGGAACGAAGGTGACACCAGCCTGTTGATCCGATCCTTCATCGAGATCGCCACAGCCGCGTACCGCCACTGAACACCGGCGACGGCGCTGCCGCAGCCCGTGAACGACTCGAACGGCCGCGGCCCTCGGGACGCAGCCTCCGAAGTGGTGGACATCTGCTGTCCGGCTTCACGGCCACTGTGTTGTTCCCGGCGCGGACCGGGCCCGGGACGGCGGCGGCCAGGACTCGTCCGGCCGGACGGCCCCCGGCCCCCGCCCGACCGATGACCGACGGGACACCCCCTCAGGGGAGGTCGCTATTGCCTCCGAGGTTGGCGATCATCCGGCGGAGCACGTTCAGGGTGGTGACGTAGTCGCCGGTCTCCACGCCGTCGTGCATCTGCTCGTGGGCCTTGAGGGTGCGGGCCTTTGCGCGCTGTCGTCCCTCTTCCCCGGCTTCGGTGAGGATGAGGCGGCCGCCTGGCTCCGCGATCCAGCCGCGGGAGGCGAGGTCGGCGTGGACGGCCTCGAAGTCGGTGTCCTGGCGGTCGAAGGGGGAGAGCCTGGCGGTGAGGGAGGCGCGGGTCCACTGCTCGGGGGCACCGGCGACGTGGTTGAGGATCCACCAATGCGGTTGCGTGAGCCCCTCCTCGGCGAGTGCGGCACGGATGCTGCCGACGATGATCTCGTTCGCGACCCCGCTCCAGTAGCCGATGGGCTGGGCGGCCAGCCGGTCCCGTGAGTACTCCGTGATCGTCATGCCGGGACCCTAAAAGCTCAAGCGGGGTTGAGGTCAACAGTCGGCACCGCTCCGGCCATCCGGCTCCGCACGTCACAGCCACGACTGCCCCTGCGTCCGCAACCAGTTCGAACGCGATCGCCCGGGCAGTCTCTGGCTTCCTCCACGGAGCGGCACAGGCAGGTCAGGTAATCGGGTGAAATACGGGAGCGGGCCCGTGACCTGGCCGTTCGCAGGCGGGTTATCGGTGACGGTCGGATTCGGGCGCCGGGGGTGTCCGTCGTGGTCGGGTGAGGAGGCTCTCGGGTGTCACTGTCCGCGCCTTGCTCTCCCTGTTCCCCCTGTTCGCCCCGTTCGCCCTTTTCGTTGTCGTCGCCGTCGGACTCGTTCGTGATTCCGCACATCCGGTTGCCGTTCGAGGTGCCGCGGCCACAGACCGACGGGGGACGGTTGCGGCAGGACCCCGGCGTGTTGAACGGTGGCACGGTCGGCCGCGGGTGCGGGGCCGCCTCCTCGCACCTGGGGTTCGGCCCCAGTCGGCGCCTCTGCCTCGACGCGCACCCGTTCCGCTTCGAACTCACCGCCGGACTGCGCCCGTTGCCCGGAACCGTCCCCGGCCTGCGGCCCAACTCCTCCTTCGATCCCACCCGTACGGGCTTCGCCGAGCGCAGCCCCGCCTGTCTGGACGTCCTGCTGTGACCGACCCCGCCACCACGGATCCGCACCCGGCGCACGCCGAACCTCCCGCAGCCCCGGGCCCATTGCCCGTCCCCGCTCCGGTCCCGAACCCGCTCGACCGGGCGCTGCTGTCCTTCGACGGGCAGCAGCAGCCGGTGGTCACCCTCGCGCTGGACTTCGCCGGCCCTCCGCCCGCCCCGTCCGCGCTCCAGCAACGGATCGCAGAGCGCGCGCCCGCCCTGCCCACATTCCGCGGCACCCCCGCGTCGAACCTGCGGGTGCGGCACACCGACGCCGCCGACAGCGCCGCGCTCGACCGGGAAACGGACCGGATCTCCCAACTGCCGTTCGACCTCACCGGGAGCGTCCCGCCCTGGGACGTGCGGCTGATCACCGGCCCCGGCTCCTTCCGGGTCTGCCTGCGCGCCCATCACGGTTTCCTGGACGGTGTCGGCGCGACCCACGCCGCCGCCGCGCTGCTGTCCGACACGTCCGCCGAAGGCGCCCGCCTGCACCCGCCGACCGCGCCCACCGCCCGAGCCCTGGCGCGTTCCCTGCACGACCTCGCCCGCACCCTGGCCGGACCCCGCCCCTGGACTCCCCCGCCCGCGCCCGGCCCCGCCCCTTCCCGCCGCACCACCGGCCGCGACGTCCCGCTTCCGGCGCTGCGCCACCTCGCCGACACCCACGGCGTCACCGTCAACGAGGTCGCCCTCGCCGCCCTCGGCATGGTCCTTGCACGGCTGCGGCGCGAACACCACACGACGGGCATGGGGCGCGACGTGGTGGCGACCGCCGCCGTGTCGACCCGGACGCCGCAGGAACGCCACCGCCCCGGCAACCGTCTGGGCGTCCACCGACTGGTCCTCCCGCACCGGGCCGGCACCCTGGACGAATCCGTCGCTGCGGTGGCCCGGCAGACCGGCGCCGTCCGGAGCAGCCGCCAACGCGACGCGTTGCGCGCCCTGTTGGAGAACCGGGCCACCCCACAGACCGCTGCCCGGACGTACCGGTCCGCGCTGCGCGCCCGCGTCACACCACTCGTCGTCAGCAGCGTGACCGTGCCTGGAGGGCTCACCGCCTTCGGCGCGCCGCTGTGCTCGGCGGCGCTGCTCCTCAACGTCTTCGAGGGCTTCCCGGCCTACGTCTCGTTCACCCGCACCACAGACCTGGTCCGCTGCAGCGTGGCGGCCGACGCCGACCGCAGCTCCCTGCTGGCCGTACCGGACCGCTGGGCGGAGCTGCTCTCCTCCGGTTGGCGCGCCGCCGACGGCGGCCCGGACCGGTAGGCCGCCGGCCCCCGGCCACCGCTCCCCAGCCTCCGTCCCGGCCACCAACTGGCCGCCACCCTGACCCTCGCCGACGGGCGCCGCTTCTTCGTCAAAGCCGCCCCCCACCGACGACCCCCTCACGGCCGCCAACCTCCACGAAGACGCAGTCCTCGGCTCCCTGCCTTCCGGCGCCCCGGCCCCTGACCTCGTGGGCGTCCACCACGCGGCCGACTGGACCGCCGTCGTTATCGCCCACCTCGACGGCCCGCACCCCGACCTGTCCCCGGCCTCATCCGACCCCGGGCAGATCTGGGCCCCAAGGTCACCTCCAGCCCCGCCCCGCCGCCCTGCACCGCAGCGGTCGCCACCACGCCCTCCGGCGCGGTCGGCCTCCACGCCTGGGACGTCCTGCGCGCGAACCCGCCGGGTGACCTGGAACCCGACGTACGACATCGGTTGCACGAGCTCGCCGAACTCGAGGCAGCCTGGCCCGGACTCGCTCACGGCGACCGGATCGTCCACGGCGACCTTCGCGCCGACAACATGGTCCGCGACCACGATCGCGGGGTGACCTTCGTGGACTGGGCCCACGCCACCACCGGACCCGCCTGCAGCGGACGTTCACCATCCGCACCGGATCCACGAGCCGGCAGGAGTGGGCCCCCTGGCTTTATTCACGGGTAGTGCCGTCAGTTGTTCACGGGTTTGGGAGGCGCCCGGATCCACGGTCGGGTGATGTTCACGAGTTTTGGTTCTGGCTCAACTTCTGTGGAGCTCGCTGGATTGGTCCTTGCCGCGACGGCGGCTCCAGCCCCTGACATGCAGATTTCCTGAGCCGACCATCCTGGTCGGCTCACCTCCGGAGCCGGCACCACAGAAGTTGAGCCAGAACCCGAGTTTTGAAGTCGCTGGGGTCCTTGCCTGGGCAGCCCTCACACGCGGTGCTGAATGCTGACCGCCCAGCAGGCAACGGCCACGAGCGCCGCTTCACTCGAGGGGACGGCCCGGTTCACGCCTGTGCCGCCCCTCATTCATGGCCCGGGCCCGACGGCGCTCCCACCACCGGGACAGGAACGCCGCCAGGATCGAGCCGACCACGAGCGGTCCGGCAACCCAGCGGATCACGGCCACTGGCCAGCCCGGCTCTCCGCCAGCAATCAGGGCCACCGGCTCGACGGTGAGGGAGATCCCCAGCAGCACATAGCCGAGCCCCCAGGCGCGGACCACCCACACAGGTCCCTGGATCGACTCCGGTGGCCGGCGCGGCCGGAGCACGGTCCGCCATCCCAACCACACGCAGCCCAGCCTCAAAGCCACGGTGAGCACGTCCACGGCCCTGTCGAACACCTCTATCACGGTCCCGGGTACCCTCTTCCTCTCTCACCTCCGGCGGACCCCAGAACGCCAGCCCCCCCGGCTCATCATCATGACCGCCCGGGCGCGGCCCCTCACCTGCCGGGCACGGCAGACGGCCTGCACGACTGCTTTCCGGCATCCGGCAATGTGGGCACCCTGACGTCACTTCTCGTGAACATCCAGGGGTGGCTCTGTACGCGACAGTGAGCAGCGTTTTGACAGCAGTTCGGGAGGCGCTGCGGCAGCCGGCCCACGTCGAATGTTCACGACTTTGAGCAGCAGCTCCGGGGCCGCAGGCGAGATCGGCCGTCTGCTGCTCCCGGAGGGGCGGGACAAAAGCGCTGGCTACGGGGACAGGTTGTCCGTAGTGGCCGCACCGTCGCCGGGTGCCGCGTCCGTGGTCCGTAATGCTGCTCGGGGTCGTGAACATTTGCATCACTGCCTTGCGGGCGCCTCCCGCAGCGGTGAACAACTGCTGCCGCGAGTCATGAACAAAGCCATGCGGCTGTGCCGGATAGCATCCTGCTAGGGCGTGTATCGAATGTGCTGGTCACAGCCACTCGTTGATGGCCGCGACAAGGACGGTTGCTTCGTAGCGGACGGCGAGCTTCTCGTAGCGTGTGGCCACCGCCCTATGCCTTTTGAGGCGATTGATGCCGCACTCCACCGCGTGCCGCTCCCGATAGTCGACCTTGTCGAACTTCGGCGGCCGGCCACCGCGAGTGCCGAGCTTTTTTCGGTTGCGGACGTGGTCGGCCTTGTCCGGAATCGTGCAGCGGATCCCGCGACGCCGCAGGTAAGCGCGGTTCCTGCGGGAGGCATACGCCTTGTCGGCCCGTACCCGGTCGGGTCGGGTACGCGGTCTGCCGGGCCCCAGCCGGTGCACCCGGATCTTCTTCAGCACGGGCTCGAACTGCGGGGAGTACCCTCGCTGCCCTGCCGTGATCACGATCGACATGGGTTTCTGGCCCTGCTCGACTGCCATGTGAAGCTTGGTGGTCAGACCGCCGCGCGAGCGCCCGAGTCCGTGGTCCTCCGGCTCGGTGTCGACGCCGCCGGGCGGTTCGACCTGCAGGTCCCCTTTTTCCGTGCCCCGGCGGCGTGCTGGTGGGCCCGGCACACGGTGGAGTCGACGTTGATGTCCCAGGTGATCAGTTGCTTCGCGTCGGCCTGGGCCTGCAGCTCGGCGAAGATCCGCTTCCAGGTGCCGTCCCGCTGCCAGCGGCGGAACAGGTCGTACACGCGGCCCCACGGTCCGTACCGTTCCGGCACATCCCGCCACGGCGTCCCGGTCCGGGTACGCCACCGTATGCCGTCGATCAGCTGCCGCCTCGTCCATATTGGCGGCCGGCCCAGCTTCCTACCCACCGGCAACAACGGTTTCAGGCAGGCCCATTGCGGCGTCCGTCAGATCTCCACGTCCCACTTGGTGATCAACCCAGACCGTGATCAGCTTCCGATCGGGGTGCTGATCGCGAAAGACTGGGGCCATGACCCACCACTGCTGCGAAGAGATGACGAGCCAGGTGAGCTGGCACTGTGACCAGCACGATGACCCCTCCAGCTGTCCGGACGCCCTGGTTGGGTTCACCGCCAAGTTCCAGGAGTACGGGCTGTTCATCCACGACGGCGGCACTTCAAGGATCGGGATCGTCTTCTGCCCGTGGTGCGGGCAGCGTCTCCCCGAGTCGCAACGGGACCGGTGGTTCGAAGAACTGGAAAGCTGCGGGATCGATCCATGGGAAGACGAGGTTCCGGCCGAGTTTCAGGACGATCGCTGGCTCACCTCACCACATGAGAAGCGATGAGCCAGACAGCACCTTGATCGACTTTCAATACACGGCCTAGGGATTGGCGATCTCTCCGCGTCGGAGGACGCGGACCAGGACGGAGAGGTCAGCCACGTCCATAGCCGCATCTACGAACACGCGCACCGTAGTTGAGGAGTTGCTGCGCAGAATCGGCGAGGGCGACCCCGAGCGCATCGCCGAGCTGTATGCCGAGCCGGGCGATTGGAGGCTCTACTGGCCGGAGACCGAGCACGGCGGTACTGCCACGCCGTGGATCCGTCACCGGTCCACCCGGGCCGACGCGGCCGCCCACTATCGCGAGCTTGCCAAGCACCACATGCCGGAGCACGTGGCGACTGAGGTCGAGCGCATCCTCATCGACGGAAACGACGCGGTCGTGCTCGGCGAGATCCGCCGGACCGCCCGGCCCACCGGGCGTGCGTATCGCGCTCGGTTCGCTCTGCATCTCACCGTCGAAGACAGCCTTGTCACCCGGCACCATGTCTACGAGGACAGCCTCGCCGTCGCCCAGGCATTCGAGGCGGA
>NZ_JBVJMV010000097.1:0-10553 GCF_055584025.1 Streptomyces sp. NPDC104309
CACCCGGGAACAGGACACCCACCCCTCGGGTTCCCGCCGAGAAACCTTCAGTTCCCCTGAACTCACGGGACTCTAGGGGTCCCAGTAGTTCTCGCCGAAAAAACAACGCCAAGGACTGAGCCCTCAGGTCAGGCCGTGGGCTCCAGAGTGGCTGTGGCTGTCTGCTCGTCGTGTTCGCGCAGCATGCGCATGACGGTGGCCGGGGCTGGGTGCCGGCCTCGCTTCTTACCGGTGCGGATAACGAGGCGGGAGGCGATCTCGCGCAGCGAGAGGCGTTCGTCGTCGCGCAGGCGCAGGGCGGTGGCGAGCATGTCCTCGTCGGAGACCTTGACCCCGCCGATCGCCTTGCCCTTTGTACGGGCGGTCTCCTGGCCTTCGAGGGTCTTGTCGCGGATGTAGTCGCGCTCGGACTCCGCCATGGCGGCGAAGAAGGCGAACAGGGCGGCCCCGTGGCCGGACGGGTCGTGCTTCCCGGCCAGGGGGCCGGTGAGGAACTCCAGCTCGATCTCGGCGTCGCGCAGTTCCTCGGCGACCTTGAGGAGTTCCAGGGCGCCGCGGCCGAGCCGCTTCATCTCGTGCACCACGAGGGTCACTCTCGCCCCCAGCGAGCGGTACTCGCGGGCCGCCGCCAGGGCCGCCTTCATTTCGGGGCGTTCGCGGACCCGGGTGCTGATCTGTTCCTGGAAAAGCCGGTGTACGCCGGAGGATTCGAGGGCGTCGACCTGGGACTGGATCTCCTGCGTCCGGCTGGAGACGCGGGCGTACGCGAGCCGGACCTCCCTCGGCACGGCAGGCGCCGCGAGCTTCTGCACCGGCAGGGCCTGCCAGGCGGAGCCGGGATGGCGTACGGCCGGGGTGGCGACGTGCAGCTCGGAGCGGAGCGCGGGGACGAGCTGGAAGCGCGCGGTGTGGTACTTGAGCGCGACCTTGCCGGAGGTGGTGCGGCAGGGCGAGCCCGCCGGGGCCTGGCAGGTGGACATCGAGCAAGCGTGCGACTCGACGAGCCGGTACGGGTTGGTGATCACGCTCGGATCGTTTCAGGAGTACGTTTCACCGATCAAGAGGAAGGAAACGGCCTGTGAAACAAATCGACCTGCGGCGATGTTGCTGGCGCCCGGTGTTGAAACGGGGACCACCTATGAAACACCGACTTGCGGTGGGGCCGAGGCGCGTCAGGGGTTGTTCAGGTAGGTGAGAACGGCGAGGACGCGGCGGTTGTTGTTGTCGTCATCGGTGATGCCGAGTTTGCCGAACAGGGAGGTGGTGTACTTGCTGATGGCGCTTTCGCTGAGGAAGAGCCGTTGGCCGATGGCCTGGTTGGACAGTCCTTCGGCCATGAGGCCGAGCACGGAGTGTTCGCGTTCGGTGAGCCGTTCGAGCCGTCGATACGAGGATCCGCTGGACAGTAGTTTGGCGATGACGGCCGGGTCCATGGCGGTCCCGCCGGCGGCGACGCGTTCCAGGGCGTCAATGAACTGATCGGCGTCGAAGACGCTCTCTTTGAGGAAGTAGCCGATGCCACCGGCGCCGTCGGCCAGGAGTTCGCGGGCGTACAACTGCTCGACGTACTGGGAAAGGATGAGGACCGGCAGTCCGGGCAGTTCGCTGCGGGCGACAAGAGCCGCCCGCAGGCCCTCGTCCGACTGGGTCGGAGGCATGCGGACGTCGACGACGGCAACATCCGGCCGCCACGTCAACAGCGCGTGCAGCGTCTCGGGTCCGGTGGCTGCGGTCGCCACCACCTGGTGTCCATATGCCTCGATGAGGCGAACCATCCCGTCACGCAGGAGGTAGAGGTCTTCGGCTACAACGATTCGCACGGCACCATCATCCTCATCCGGGTCGGGCCGCCTTCCGGGCTGGTGATCTCCAGGGCGCCGTCGAAGACCGCGAGGCGGCGGCGCAGCCCCGCGAGTCCGCCGTCGGCTCGCAGGCAGGCTCCGCCGCGGCCGTTGTCTTCGACATCGATGACGATGCCGGTGTCGTCCTGGGTGATGGAGATCCGGGCCCGGGTCGCACGGGCGTGCTTGACCGAGTTGGTCAGCAGTTCGGCGATGGCGAAGTATAGGGCGGACTCGATCGGCGGGTCCAGGCTGAGTTGAAGGTCTGCGCTGACAGCCGCTTCGATCGGGCTGTCCAGGGCAAGAGCGCGAACGGCATCGATGAGCCCGCGGTCGTTCAGCACGGGCGGGTTGATTCCCTGGACCAGTTCGCGGAGCTCGGTCAGTGACGCGGTGGCACCGGCCCGCGCTTCCCGCATCAGCGTCCTGGCCTGGTCAGGGTCGGTTTCCATCAGCTTCTCCGCAGTCGCCAAAGAGAGCCCGAGCCCGACCAGGCGGGCCTGCGCCCCGTCGTGCAGGTCCCGCTCGATCCGGCGGATCTCGGCAGCCTGGGCAACCGTCGCATCCGCGCGCTGGGCAGTCAGCTCGTCCACCCGGTCCGCCAGCGCCATCGCGGGTGACGGGCGCAGGAAGCGGACGGCCACTGGCTCGACACACCGCCAGGCATACGGGGCGCCAGCGACGGCCACGACCAGGCCGAGCGCCCCGACGACGTGCGCGGCGGGCCCCGGTTGGCCGAGCCCGAGGACCGCCACGGCCACCCCGGCCGGCGGGAGGGACGCGACCACGCCCGCGGTGAGCGGCGCGATCGCCGTGAACCGCAGGTCGCGCCAGTTGGCGGGGTCGCTCCACCGGACCCGCCACTTCTGATCCAAGAGGGCATCGCGGCGGGTGCGCTCGTAGCTGAAGCCGTTCCACCAGTACCCGGTGGACATCCGCGTCACCGGCCCGGCCTGCCGGTATCCGGCGGGGATGACGGTGGCCGTCCACCTCGCGACGAGGAAGCGGACCATCCGGCAGACCGAGCGGGACAGGGCGAGCGTGCACCCGCATACCAGCACGACCGGCGCAACCCACGACCACGGGTTTCCCGCTCCCCACCAGATCCCCAGCGCCACGGCGGCGGCCCACACGGCCGGGACCAGCATGCTGATGACCGCCACGACGCACGCCCGTACGAACCCCACGCCGACGCGCGCCAGCCACGAACCCAGCTGTCTCATGATTCTTCCTTCGCTTTCCGTTCGGTGCTCCCACGGTGCACCGCGCGGAGCCCGCTACGGCCCTGGTCAGCCGGGGAGTGGGGCTACCCCCACCCACCCGTGGGTCTAGACGGATACCGCGTCGGCCTGGCGCTTCTTAGCGTCGGTGAGCACGGAAACCAACAAGCACACGACTGAGGCGGCACTCTTCAACAGCCCCCGCACCCAAGAAGCCTTCGACACGGCGAAGAACAGCGTCAAGGTCGACGGCGCACTCAGCGCCGTCGCCCTCCTGGCGGTCATCGTGGTGTCGAGCAGCGGTCATATGGTGAACACGTTCATGTGGGTCCGGGCAGTCCTGCTGCCTGTAGTCGCCGTGCTGATCTACCGGATGACCGTCTCCGCTTCCCGGGGATCTCGACGGGCCTTCGAGCGCGTGAGCGCCCTCGCCGTCATCATGCCGATCGCGATCATCGGCGTCGACCTGATCCCGGATGTCTGCCCGCCGTGGTACGCCGTGATGCAGGCCGTCTGCATGCTGCCCATCATCCGAGTCGCGTTCATCACCCGCGGCTCCGCACTGCGCGCCGCCTTCCCCACGTCACGCTGACCCCTCAGCTCCTGCGTGCTTCCTGACTGCACCAACGGCATCGTCTGATGCATCCGGGGCGCTCAGCGGACAACAGTCCCGTGTCCGGCTGCTACAGCCCGGCTCCGGGCTCGTCCATGCCAGCAGTCCGCGGGGGCCGGTGTCCCTGGTCGTCGAGCTGGGCAAGTTCGTGTTCGTAGTCGACGGTGATCGAGCCGTAGTAGTTGACCACCGAACTGCGCGCCGGGGAGATGTGCGCCAACACCTCGGCGTCCACCCCGCGCCCGACGGTACGCAGTTCACCGACGGCCAGGCCCATGTACTCCGTGTGCCAGCAGACCACTGCGTTCGTCACGACGGTCAGGCACCACGCCTGTTCGTGTTGCTGCTCGGGCTGGTGGCGGGTGACCTTGCCTTCGCGGGCGTAGTGGAGCTGGCGGCGCAGGGCGTGGAGGGACTCGCCCTTGTTGAGCTGCCGGGCGATCTCGCGCCGGTATCCCTCGTCCGACAGGTACTTCGCCGCGTAGATCGTGCGCCGGATCGCGCCGTACTCCTTCAGCGCGGCGGCCAGTGCGTTCTGCCGGGAGGACGCGGAGAGCTTGCCGACGATCAGGGAGGCGGTGGCGTGCCCGTACTTGAGCGACCCGGCCAGACGGAGCGGGTCGTCCCCGTGGTCGGCGACCAGGTCCAGGTTGGCCTTCTTCGTCAGCAGCGGCCCCGCAGTCGGGAACCGCTCCTCGTAGTCGCTCTTGGCGCCCATCCGATACAGGGTGATCTCGCCCAGGTCCCGGATGCGGGGCGAGAGCTGCTTGCCCATCAGGTCGAACAGGCCGAAGTTGACCAGGGTGACACCATGCGTGTCCGTGGCGTGCTCGGTGATCGGCAGATCGGTGGCGTTGCCCAGGATCTCGTCCAGCACATAGTGGGCCTCGCGATGAGTGGCCACGATGACCTTCGTTGACCGTTCTCACCGAAGCCAGTCGCCGTCTCATCCAATCCAGCCGTCCAAGCGATACGGCAGAGCCGAAGCGCGGTAGCCGACACAGCGGCAGGTTTGTGTCGCCATGATGACCGCTGGCTCCGGCGACCTGACTGGAGCCGAGCCTCCAGTAGGGTCCGGTCATGGCCATGGAACATCCCAACTCGTGGGCTGCCGACGCGATCCGACGGGTACGGTCAGACGGCCTGCGGCTGACACCGACGCCCCTGCGTCCGCTTCCGCTACCCGCAATCCGGGACGTCGAGATCTACGTCAAGGACGAGTCCGCGCATCCCACCGGCAGTATGAAGTATCGACTGGTGCGGGCCATGTTCTGTGAGGCGATAGCCAGCGGCGCTATCAGGGCGGATACGCCGGTAATCGCGGCTACGAGCGGGGCAGTCGCCGTCGCCGGAGCCCACTTCGCGAGACTGCTGGGTCTGGTGTTCACCGCCGTCGTACCGGCGAAGACCTCTGTGGACGTCCTGGCCAGGATCGAGAGGGAGGGCGGTCGGTGGCAGGTGGGCGAGCAGCCGCCGGCCGCGGTGCAGGGGGAGGCGAGGGCGTTGGCCGAGCGGCTCGGTGGCCACTTCCTGGACCACTTCACTGACGCGGAGCGAGCGGTGGTCGGATGGGGTGAGCCGACGATCGCCGACGAGATCTTCGTTCAACTGAGCAGGGAGCCACACCCCATCCCGAAGTGGATCGTCACCGGTGCCGGAACGGGGGCGACCTCGGCAGCGGTCGGGCGCCACCTGCGGCGACACGGTCATCCGACTCGGCTGGCCGTGGTGGACCCGGAGAACTCCGCCTACTTCCCCGCGTGGGCGAGCGGCTGTGGCGACTACACCACGGGGATGCCCTCGCGGATACCTGGCATCGGTCGCCCACGCATCGAACCCGGCTTCCTGCCGACGGTGATCGACCTGATGATCCCGGTACCGGACGCGGCGTCCATTGCAGCCCTGCGGTGGCTTCGCACTACTGCCGGGATCGAAGCCGGACCGGCGACCGGCACCAACTTCTGGGGGACGTGCCACCTCGTGGCACGGATGCGCGAGGCGGGAACGCAGGGCAGCATCGTCACCATCATCGGCGACACCGCTGATCCGTACCGGAACACCCACCTCAACACGGCGTGGGTGCGTGCGCGAGGCCTCGACCCCACACCGTACGAGGCCGAGATCGAGCGGTTCGCCCGCACCGGGGAATGGCCGGCCGGATAGCGGCCCGCGTGACGGCCGGGCGCGGATGCCCCTCGGGCCGCTACCCCGACTGGATTGGATGAGATGGCGACTGGCTTCGGTGAGAACGGTCATTCGTGCCGAACGTCGAGTGCTGGTCGGAGATGACCTGTCTCAATGAAGGTTGAGCGATTCTCAGTGAAGGTTGAGCGATTGATCCTGGCGGTGTGCCGAGCCACGATAGTTGGCACCTGGCCACGCTGGTTGGCATCGTCCTCGCTCGTCTATGCCAAGATTCGAGGGTGGATATAACCGACGTCACGCGTGCGATCGCGGCTGCGACTTCGGTCGCCGCATCGCTCGACCTGCCAGCTAATGATGCAATCGTTCTCCACAACTCGAACAAGCTGGCACTGCGGCTGACGCCATGCGACGTCTTTGCCCGGGTCGCCCCTGTGGGACAAGAGGTTGCACAGTTCGAAGTCGATCTCGCTCAGCGGCTCACCGAGGTCGGATGCCCGGTGTGTCCCTTGGAGCCTCGGGCGGACCCGCGTGTGTACACGCGCGATGGCTTCGCAGTGACGCTGTGGACCTACTACGAGCCCGTGACACCTCACACCTCACCAGTCGACTACGCCAAGGCGCTGGAGCAGCTGCACGCCGGCATGCGCAAGGTCGATGTGCCGAGCCCGAGGTTCACGGACCGGATCACGGAGGCGGAAGAAGTTGTCGCCGACCCGGATCGCTCGCCGGAGCTCACCGACGCGGACCGCGTGTTCCTCAGCGGCAGGCTGGCAAGCCTGCGACGAGCGATCGACGACCGCGGCGCCGTGGAGCAACTGCTCCACGGCGAGCCGCATCCAGGCAATGTGCTCAGCACGAAGAACGGCCCGTTGTTCATCGACCTTGAGACGTGCTGCCGTGGACCCGTCGAGTTCGATCTCGCCCATGTTCCCGAGGCGGTCTGCGAGCACTACCCAAGCGTTGACCAAGGGCTGCTGGACGAGTGTCGGCAGCTCGTTATCGCGATGGTCGCCGCGTGGCGTTGGGAGCTTGGCGACCAGTTTCCGAATGGGAGGCGATTCGGAGAGGAATTCCTGCGCTTGCTGCGCGAGGGTCCTCCTTGGCCGACACTCGACACAGTGACCAGGCGACTGGATGGTCTGTAGAAATCGCCGAAGGTCACGTGAAAGCGGCAAGGAACCAAGCGACGAGACTGTCGCCGTTGCAACCTCATGCGCGCCGGCCTCGCTGCCGCGCTGAACCATGGTGCCGGTGCCAACAAACGTGGCAACTCATTACAGATGCCAGGAATCTTGGCCAGACGGTGCCAACTAGCGTGGCCAGGCTGTTGGGAGCCCCAGGTCACACTGAACTGTTCCGGGTTCGGTAGAGACTTCAGATTGTGGCTGTGACCTGCGGATTTGGTTGCTGCTGGTAGTAGACGGCTTCATATTCGGCTGGTGGGACGTGGCCTATCTCACCGTGGAGTCGGCGGTGGTTGTACCAGTCGACCCATTCGGCCGTGGCCAACTCGACGTCACTGAGGGCTTTCCAAGGCCGCTGGGGTTTGACGAGTTCGGTTTTGTGCAGGCCGATGGTTGATTCCATCAGAGCGTTGTCGAGGGCATCGCCGACGGTGCCGATGGACGCTGCGATCTGCTCGGATGCCAGGTGAGCGGCGAGACGGAAGCTGGTGTACTGCCCGGACTCAATCGGTCGTCGCAACACCAGCTTCTTGAGTCAAGAGTAGGTGTTCGTTGAGGGCTTCGGCGGGTGTCTTCCATCCGAGGGTTTTCCGGGGCCGACTGTTGAGTGCGAGTGCAACGGCCTCGAGGTCGTCTGCCTGCCATCGGGACAGGTCCGTGCCCTTCGGAAAATACTGCCACAGCAAGCACGCCCGTTACGCCAGCGCCGCCCGGTCCTCTCGTTGATGCCGACGATTCGGCATGCCTCTTCGCCGCTCACACCCTGCTGCATGAGCTGAAGGTAGAGGCGCCGTTCCTCGGACAAGGGACGGCGCCTCTGGATAACGGACCGGTCCCGGATCTTGAAGTCCATCGCATCCCCTGAACTGGGGTGTTGCGACAACCACTAGAACTCAAGCCACAGGTGCGGGCCGTCCGGTCCTCGTTCTCAGCCGTTGGCCTGGGCCAGGCAGTTCCGGTAGGTGTCGCGGGCCGGACGCACCGTCTTGTCCGTGTCCACCTTCTCGGAGACCGCGGTGTCCAGCTCAGCCTTCCGCTTCTCGACGTCCGGGGCGGACGTCGCCTTCCGCGCCGCCTCGGCCTGAGAACGCAGTTTCTTGATCAGGTGCTTCTCCGTATCCACTCCGACCATGTCGGACCCCTTGTCGTTCTCGCTCATGCCATCGAGTGCCTTCTGCGCCTCATCGGCTTCAGCCACGGCAGCGTCAGCGGTGGCGGCCGAATCGTATGTGTCTGCCGCCTCCAACAGCTGCCAGGCCTTTTCCTCTACCCGGTGGCCTGCGTACCGGCCTCCGTCCGACCGCATCTTCGTGAACTCATCGCTCACATCGTGGCCCGTCTGGGCCGCCTCCTTGAGCGTCGCCCGGTCAGCCTTGGCCCGGTCGTACGCCTGCTGAGCGGCGGTGACCTTGGCCTCGGCGTCCTCCTGCTTGTCCTGCGCGTCGAGGTAGGAGATGTTCTCGGTCGTGCACGCCGGGGCTTCGGCCGCCAGTGCCTGGGACGGAGCAAGAACGGTCAGGGCGCCGGCCGCCACGAGGGCGGCCCTGCACACGGTGTTGATCTTCACGGATTCGGCTCCGTGATCGGTTGGTCGGATTGCGTGACGATCAACGACTCGATGCCGTCGGCGATATGGGCCCCGGGGAGGAAAATACGTTTCAAGGGTGATCAGGGCGCCGTTTCCCTTGGTTGGGGAGGGCCCGCTGTTGACCGATTCGGACGCGTGTCAGAGCACCGGCTCCGGTGAATCGGGTTGCGAGGGATGGGCCGCGCTGTGGCCCGATCGGCGCTGCCGCCGCCGACGCACGCCCACGTAGGGAAAGGCCCAAGGGGCATGGGACGAGAGCCGAACCTTCCGCTTAAGAACGGGAAGGGAGCTGGGGCGAGTGGTGGGTACGGAAGGCGCGTTATGGCGGGGCTTTGAGGAACCGACAGGATCCGCACATGCGTCGTGGTCAGAGCAACGTTGCGCGACTGCATCAAGAAGGCAGGCATGGAACCGGACCCCTCGATATGGGAGTTGCTGGCCGCGTTCCTCTTCATGGGGATCACCGCCATTGTGACGATGTCGTTGATCGTGTTCCCCATCATCGGGGTCGGGATCTGGACTGTGTCGCGAGTGCGCCGCAGACGTGACGGCGGCCGCTAGCTAGCTCCCGCCACGACAGTCGGCCACCTCACCAGAACTCACGGGGAGCTGGCCGACGGCCCATCAGGTCGCAGCGCGGACCACACCTCATCGAGAGCCGGGGACCCGGGATCACGAACGGGCTGACCCATCTCGGATGACCAATTGGGACGGAAACGTCCCATGAAGTCTGTGAAGTCGTTCCGGAGATACCGAGAATCGGACGGCTTCAGCCGGATCTGCTGACGGCTGCCTGCCCACCAGATCTCGAAATCCGCAACCGTGCCCTCCGCCGGCCAGCCATCGCTTTGTTCCGGAAGCAACAGGACGTCGACGAAGCCTCCGACGCTCAGGCCGATGTCCACGAAGATCCCGATCGCACCGGGCCGGGGAACCTTCACGACGGTGCCCTCGAAAACCTGCCCGAAGCGCAGCCCCCTCCGAATCCGAGCCCACTCGGCATCTGTCACCACGAACGCATCTTCGCACCCTCGTCCCGGTCATGAGCAGCTGCACTCGGGCGGCGGAGTCCCGTCACGGACGTCGATCGCCCCGCCCGTCTGGGCGACACAGCACTGCCGTCACTTCTCGTGAACAATCCCCGACTGGCGGACGCTCAACTGCTGCTGAAACTCATCGACAAACGTTGTCGCTGAAAGTGAACGAAGCCATACTCGGCGATCTCCCGCAGATGGTCCGTGCGGGTCTGCTCACGCTCGCCGTAGCCCGCCAGATCTGCGACGGCGAGCCCAAGCTGCCGGGCCAGGCGGCCAACCGAAGGCGGGCGGAGCGGCGGGCACATTGTCGGGGACGAAGCCCAGCCAGGGCAGGGCGGACAGCTGCACGGCGGCGCCGAGCACGTTCTGGGCCCGACGGAACTTCCGCAGGAACGTCTCGTCGGCCGGGGTGAGGGTGAAGTACCGGATCAGCTCGTCCTTGCCGATCGCCGGACAGGACCTCAAGCCCTCCAACTCCTCATCCGAGAACACCCTGGTGGCCATCGGCCCCTCCCGCCCCACTCGATCAACGCAGACGAGCACCACTGCTACCCGGCCAGGCAATGGGCACAGGCAGAAATCCTCGAACCTCCCGTACAACAGGGGGCGTTGCACTTTCCTGAGGCGTTCCTACGCAGGGAACCCGGTGTGGCGCAGGTTCGCCATGGCCGGGTCGGCCTTGATCCGCTTTGAGCTCTGCACCGCGCCGAGCCCCCAGGCCGGCAGTTCGTCCAGCCACTCCCCGGGCTCGACCATGGTCTGCCGCCCGACGGTGAGCACGGACATCAGCCCAGATCAGGGCTGCCGCACGGCTTAGCGTTGTTTTTTCCGCGAGAACTACTGGGACCCCTAGAGTCCCGTGAGTTCAGGGGAACTGAAGGTTTCTCGGCGGGAACCCGAGGGGTGGGTGTCCTGTTCCCGGGTG
>NZ_JBVJMV010000098.1:0-9994 GCF_055584025.1 Streptomyces sp. NPDC104309
TGTTGGCCCGATGACGTTGGAGCAGGTCATGGACCGCCGCCACGCGATCGTCAACGAGCCGATGCCCTACTGGCAGCAGTGGAAAGCCGGCCACCCCGATGTGTTCGCCGCCACCCCGGCCAAAGAGCCGTCGTGACGAACCCGACGACACCCCCGGTCCTCCTCCGCCAGTTCGAGGCAGCCATCCGCAATGGCCGCGGCCAGCTGGACATCCAGTGGCGGCTGAAGACCGAAGCCGGCATGAGCGACGCACAAATCCACCAGCACAAGGTCACCGTGCAACGGCTGATCCGAGCGGAACGCAGCCAGTATCAGCATCTGCGAACCGCCAACACCCCGTCAGCCGGCCACCGCTGATCCGGTTCCTGACCACCCGCACACAAGGAGAACCCGCATGACCACACCCGCAGACCAGCTTCGGGCCGCCGCCGAGAAACTGCGCGCCACCTGCTCCGCTGCCGCACCTGGCCCCTGGACCATCGCCAGTGTCCCGCCGTACACCGACCCGTTGCTCATGTCCCGCTACGACGAGACGCCCGACGATGGCGAAGTGGTCATCTGCGGCAACGTCGATCTGGAGCCGGAGGACGCCGCAGTCGTGCAGCTGCTGCACCCTGGTGTCGGCCTCGCCATCGCCAACTGGCTGGACGCAGCGGCCAAGTCCTACGACGCCACGGTGATCGGCGCGGCCAGCGTCTGGCGCAGGGAGCGCGAGGCTGCCGAGCGGGACGCCTGGGTGGCCCAGCAGACCGACCGCCACGCCCTCGCGGTGGCCCGACAGATCCTCGGCACCGTGGCCGAACCCGCCACCGCCCCGCCCGCTGGTGCCGACCTCCGCGACCGCATCGCCCAGGCTGCGCGCCGCCTTGGCCACCCGCAGTGGGACGTTGCCGCGCTCGCCGATACGGTCCTGGCCCTGCCCACGCCCGCCGACCGGGCCGCCGAGACGGGTCACCGCCCGCCGTGTGTCGACGGCAGCCACTGCGGCGACACCGCACACTGCCCGCCCCTCGACCCGACCGCCGAACGCCCCCTGTCGCCGTACTACGAGCACCCCGCCTGCGGTTTCCACTGGCACGGGCGTGACGGCATGGACGTACCTCTCCGTGACGGTCAGCCGGTGTGCCCGCGATGCGAGCTGAGCCGCATGGCCGACGAGGTACAGCAGCCCAAGGCCGAGACCGAGGCATACCCGGCGACCACAGCATGGACCGTCGAGTACCGGACTGACGACTCCTGGACCCGCCTCGGCGTCTACAACCGAGAAGGCGCCGACGTCATGGTCACCGAGCTTGCGACCGGCGGCCTGGTCACCCGTCTTATCCGGGCGACGACCACGTACATCACCGAGCCCACCCCCGCCGCGACCGAGGAGCCGGCCCGATGAGCGACCGCCACACCGTCGACACCATCACGTCCGACGCCCTCGACGCCCTGTACGAGTCCCTCGAAGCGGCCCAGCAGACTGAGCTGGCACGCCAGCTGGCTACCTGCGACAAGGCGTTCGCCTCTGCCACCGTCCGTGCCGCGCAGTACGCCGACCGGGCCATCGAGAACGGGAAGCGCGGCGACACGTATCGCGACGCGTGGCACTCAGCACGAGACCGCGCCCGGAAGGCACATTGCCGCGCCGAGCAGGCCGAGGCCCGCGTGGCCGAGCTGGGAGCGGAGCGGGAGAAGGACGCAGCCATCACTGCCCGGATTGACGCGCAGACCGAGGAGCAGATCAACGGCGCCACCCAGGTCGTTCAGTGCTACAAGGCACTGGCCGAGCGGACACAGGCGTGGGGTGAGCAGCACCGTGACCGTGCCAACCGGTACCGGGCCCGCACCAACGCCGTGCGCGCCGTCCTGGCCGACCCGTTGCTGGCCACCACGGACCCGGAACGTCAGGGCGAGCGCTACCTCGCACGCCAGATCCGCGCCGCGCTCCAGACCATCAGCTACGACACCCCGGTCCCGGACGACCCGCGCGTCACCGAACTGGAGGCCGCCATCGCCCGCGTTCGGGACCTGCATGAGCGGCGCAACTCGGACACCGGCCGGGCGTACTGCGACGTGTGCTCCAACCACGGCGACATCACGTGGCCCTGCGCCACCATCCGAGCCCTCGACGAGCGGCAGCCCACCACTGGGCGATCTGACGCACCGTGAACCTCAACCCAAAGGGGAGTCGGGAAATGGCAGGAAGAGCGCAGGAATGAAGGCCGTGCTGCGAAGCTTTCCGACACCACACATCGGAATACGAGCCCCGTTCCTACGCTCTTCCCACAACCGCTCTATGGGAAGTCCGGCTCCCCGCCTGCGGCGCATACACGTGACCGCTGGCCGTGAAACCGGCAGGCCAGCGACTGCGTCCCGCACAGCATGACGGACACTCAGCGTTTTATCTTCGGGCAGTTTTTATTACGAAACCCGACGTGACTATTTAGACTTCAACTGCTGAACTCGGCAACACCATGGGGGGATTGCCCAAACATGCACAAGAAAGCCTTGAAAGCACTCCTCAAGGAGAGGCGCGACCTTATCGACCCCGAAGTCGTCGGCCTGACCCGCCCCAGCGGGCAAGGCCGCCGCGCTGTCGGCCTGTCACAGCAGCAAGTCGACCAGCTCCTCGGCCTCGGTATCCACACCTGCAACCGGCTCGAGAACGGGAAGATCCCCAACCCGGACGCCGGCCTGCTCCGCGACATCGCCCGCCTCTACGGGCTCAACGAGCAGGAATGGGTCAGCCTGTGTCGGTACGCAGGCATAGGCGACCCGCCCGGCCCCCTCACCGCCCAGTCCGGGAAAGAAGTCCCCGGCGTGTGGCAGGAAGCCGTCGACGGGATGACGCACATGGCGTACGTGACCGACGCGTCGTGGGACCTGCTGGCCTACAACGCCCCGTTCGCCCGCCTTTTCCCCGAAGGCCGTGTCCCGGCGAACACGATGCACTGGATGGTCCTCGACCCGGACGGCCGGCGCACCCTCACCGACTGGGCGACCGCCTGGGCCCCGCTCGTCCTCCCTCAGCTCCAAGCCGCACTCGCCCAACGCCCCGACGACGACATCCTCCGCCGACTCGAGAAGGAAGTCCTTGTGGACCCGGACTGCGCCCCGATATGGGAGGCCGGCGGAGCGCACATCCACCCCGACGGTGATGAACGCCCCCTCCTCCACGCGATTGACGGGCCCGGCTGGGTCACCATGTGCGCCGCACAGCCCATGACCGCGCCCGGCGCCCGCCTCATCGTTCTCGTGTTCCACCCCGGCACCCGCCGCGCGCATACCCGAACCCCGATGCTCCGCGCGCACTGACCTTCAGGCCTGCCCCCCGAGGGAACACGGCCGGATAGCCTGGGATGCGCGACTTGGAAGGAATCCTCAATGCTGAAGCCCACCGCCGTCACCTGCACCCGGTGTAAAGCCAGTGCACCTCTGCCAGAAAACCGGAATCACTCCGGCCTATGGGACGTCGGCTGGCGCTGGATCGGCCCCGGCCTCGTCTCCTGTCCCGCCTGCCCGCCCGTGATCATCATTGATGAGCAGGGGCGCCACCTTCGGGGGGACGGAGCAGAACCCTCGCGTGCACACACCTAAGGCCACCAAACCAGACCGCGCGTTTTGTTCCCGGTAATGCGCTGAGCAGGGGCAATGTCAGGCCACCGGTGCCATACGGTGAGCGCACCCCCACGCTGCCGCACCCTGTCTGCCCGCCGGAGGATGCCGTGCCCGTCGCCTACATAGCCCGCCCGCACACCGTGCTCGCCGACCACAAAGTCACCACCAGCGAGATCGCCGACGACATCCGAACCCACCACCCTGACCACCCGCGCCTGGGCGCGATCCTCCGCATCGTCGGCAACACCGGCGTCAACACCCGCTACTTCACCCGCCCTCTCGACTCCCCCACCGTGGGCGGGACCGCAGGCATCGAAGAACGGGCCGCCGCGGCGTTCACGGACGCCCTGGGCATGGCCGAGAAGGCGGCACGCACCACCCTCGACGCGCACGGCCTCACTGCGGCAGATGTCGACGCGGTCATCACGACGCACTCCACCGGCTGGTCCGTCCCGAACCTCGACATCCATCTCATCGACCGGCTCGGCCTGCGCCCCAACGTCCGCCGCATCGCCCTCACCACCATGGCGTGCGCCGGCGGAACCCAGGCCCTGATCAGGGCCGTCGACATGGTTGCTGTCCGCCCCACCGACACCGTCCTCGTCGTCGCCGCCGAAGTCATCTCGAGCGTGTACAACCACCAGGACACCGCCGTCGAGCACATGATCTACAAGGCGCTGTTCGGGGACTCCGCCGCCGCCACCCTCGTCACCAGCCACCCCCTCAGCCCCGGCCTCGCCATCGACACCCCGTACGACACGTACGAACACGTCCTCCCGAACAGCCTCGACCGGTACAACGGGCGCCTCACCGAAACCGGCTTCCACTTCGACAGTACGAAGGCAGCACTCACCGCCGCGGACGACGTCCTCCCCGCCCTCCTCGACTGGATCGGGCCCCGCATCGTCGACTTCGCCGCCATCCACCCCGGCAGCAGACGCATCATTACCGACACTGCGGCCGCCCTTGGCCTCGACACCGTCGACGCCCGCCACTCCACCGACACCCTCAACGCGGACGGCAACCTCGGCGGCGTATCAATCCTCCGCGTCCTCGAACGCACCCACGCCACCCCGCCCTCGGCCGGCGCCCACGGAGTCGCCGTCGCCTACGGGCCCGGCTTTACCACCGCCGCCCTCCGCGGCACCTGGACCACCTGACGCCAACCCCCGCTGTCAGTGCCCCGTGCCACCCTGTACGTACGCCCGGCGGTGACCCCGCCTCGAAGCCGATGCCACCGCCGGGCAACATAAAGCCCCCGCCCGGCCATGAGGTCAGACAGGGGCGCATCCATGCTTGCTTCGGCTCACCGCTTCCCTATCCACTTACGGGTCGACTCCACACGCTGATCCTGCGAGCCCCCGCCCGGGGCGACGCGCCGTACGGCCCGTACGGCCTACCCGTTCTGCAGCCCCGTCTCCGGCCGGCACACCCCACACGGCTCGATGTCTGGCTCGGCCAGCGCGATCAGCGCTTCTTCCCGGTCGAGAAACCCAAGCTGCGCGCTGTACAGATTGCACCCGCCGCGGTGCAGCATCGCTGTCTCGCCCGACCGTTTCGGCTGAATCTTCCACGACTGCTCGGCCCTTGCCCGCTCCCGGGCACGTGCCTCCTGCTGCTCCCGGATTTCGAGCTCGCGAATCCGGTTTCGGACCTGCCGGAGCTGCCACTCCAGCCAGTTAGCCAGGGCCTTGTTCTTGTCGAGGTCAGATATGCCCTCCGGACCAGGCACGGCTACGCCGCCTCGTCCTCGGGCTCCTCGTGGGCATGCTTGAGGGCCATCCGCGCCTCTACCAGATCAGGACCGCCCAGCGACTCCCAGAACGGGTGTGCCGTGACCTCGATGCTCAGCCGGCGCAGCTCATCCTGGAAGCGCCGGACTTCCGTGGCCTGCTCCTCCGTGTACCCGGGGCTGTCCTCCTTGTGGGACCGGTAGGAGGAGTGCAGCTGCTTGTCTCCTTCCCAGCCGGGCATCGGCTCCGCCGACCACGGGAGGGTGGTGGCGTACTGCTCGTACGCGGCACGGGTCTGGTGAAGGCCGAGCTGGGCTGCGCGGAGGTCTTCTGGGAAATCGAAAGAGGGGCTGTTCTTGGGCACGACCCAATGCTACGTCTGTTCGAATATCGGATGCGAATGGCACGCCGGACACCCCCACCACACCACCCTCCTGACCGCCACCACTCATCCCTGCCACAATGGCCGAGGCCCCGCTGCCACCCCCGTCAGCGGGGCCACCATCCGGAGGTCACCCATGACGTGCGGAACCTGCGGCGCAGCAGCCACCCAGGGCCCCGACGGATCCTGGATCTGCTCCAACCAATGCGGCTGGTCCTCAACCACCCCGGCCACCGCGATCACCCCGGAGATCACTGTCACCCGGTGCCGCGGATGCGAAGCCGAGGTCCACGGACTCGACGGCCGATACGCGTGCGGACTCTGCGGATGGTCCAACCACTGGGACGAAGGCCACCGCCCGCTGCCGACCGCCGACAACACCACCCGAGACAGAAACACCCTGCACTGACGCGCGAAAGCGGCCCGCCATCCCCCCAGGAATGACGGGCCGCTCCGGGTTACCCGTGATCTCGACAACCGTACAGCTCAGGAACCCTCCGTGTACGGGCGCAGCGCAGAATCCACCCTCCTGGCCAGTGCAGCCGCACGCCGCGGATCCCGTACCTTCGGCGCGCCGGCCAGGGTCGGCACCAGCCAGTCCGGGCCCAGCACATGCACCACACCCCGCTGACCCGGCACACGCGCCTCAAGCCGGCCACCAGCTATCGGCGATCCGTGGACCACGATCAGCGGCCACACCTGATCCGCGCGCAGCCCGACCGCAGACGCGACCACTTCCGCGTATCCGGCGACTTTCACAACCTGGTCGTGCCGGTCGTCCGTACCGCAGTGCACACGGCCCCCGACCAGGGCGGTGGCACGGCCGCGGTGCCAGTTCTTCGTGTCAAGGACGACGAGGGCGGTACCGCAGGGGCTCGTCAGCACGTGGTCCAGGTTGAACCGGCGCCCGGCCACGCGAAGGTCGTGACGCACATGCCATCCGGCGGCCTCGAGCTGGCGCAGTAACCGGACCGTCGCCTCCTCCCCTGCGGCGCCGTGCGCCCACCGGGCCGCCTGCGCGTCCGCACGACGCACCCTGGCCCCGCCGAGGCCCAGGAACGCCAGCAGGCGCCGCCACAGGCCACGACGGGCGCCCGCACGAAGCGCTGCAGCACGGGCCGCAGCTGAGTTCTGCGCGGTCATGCTGCGTTCTCCTTGGGGTTCCAGGTGGGCGCATTGAACAACCCACGCTCCTCGGCAATCCGCGCAGCCGCCGCCCGCCGCTCGTCCCGCGGGAGATCCGACACCCCCAGCACCCGGTACGCCTCCGACAACCGGGACGACACCACCGGCCGCGGCATCTCCAACCGGTCCGCTACCTGCGTCAGCGGAATCCCCGACGCCGCCTCACGCAGTACCAACGCCATGCGCGGCGAAAGAGCACCCGGTACCCCGCGCCTGCGAGGCGGACGGGCTGGCATCTCCCACTGCTCGGACAACAGGTCGCTCATCGACATACCGAGCGCGTCGCACACGGCTGCCAGGTGCAGCAGCGGGAGGGTGCCCTTGCCAAGTTCGATGGTGGCGACAACCTTGTATGTCATGCCGGCGTGCTTCCCGAGCACGGTCTGGCTCCATCCGCGGGCGTGGCGTTCGGCTCGGATACGGTCGCCGACATCGGCAAGGAGCTCGTCACGGTCCTGGAAGACCGCGGGCCCGCCACCAACCGGTGACGGGCCCACCAGGGCAGGGGTGGTCACGGGTGCCCCTTCTCGGGCGCGGCGGCGGCAGTGGGCTGCTGCACCCCGACGGCGTTGAGGCGATCGCGGAGATCCTTGGCGATGGCCGTGTACAACTCACGGTCGTCGACCCGGAGGGCGTTCTCCGCGAACTCCTCCAGCCGGGTAGCCAGCCCGTGAGCTCGCTGGACGGCAGCTTCCAGCTCAGCAACACGGCCTCGAAGGCCAGCCTGCCCGCCGGTGGGCGGGCTGTCGAAGGCCCCGCCGTACATCACCTCCAACTCGTGGCGCATCCTCTCGTTCTCGGTACGCAGCCGCTCGCTCTCGGCGTCTCTGTCGTCGCCGCCCGAGGCCGTGGTTGCGGTGCGGTCCAGGGCATCGACCTGCCAAGCCGCAACTTCCTCTGCCAGGGACCGTCCCGGGCAGTGTGAGCACCAACCGTGCACTCGGTGAGCTGGGGTGCTGTGCCCGAGCGGAATCTCGGGGGAGTTAGTGGGCATGGTCAGTTCTCCTTCGAAAGGGTGTTGTCGTGCTGGGCGGTGGCCTGCTGCGCCTGAACAGCGAGCTGCCTGGCGTCCTGGATCCACGTCTCAGTGACGTCCCAGCTGCCCGCGACGTGATCCGCGACCCAGTCGTGGTGCTCCTCAAGGTCCGGCCCGTCACCGAACGGGCCAGCGAACCACTCGGCGATCTCTGCCGCCTTCTCCGGTGCGGTGTGCTGGACAACCTCAAGGAGGCGACTGGCGAGCGCGGCCAGGCTGCCTGCGGTCATCTGCCAGCCCATGGCGGCCGGGTGCTTGGGGAGCGGGGAAGCCATGGCGCGGAGGTGAAGCTGCGCCAGGTCGATGCGAAGCGTCTCAGGCGACGCGTCGACGTCGGTGTCTTCGGTGTCCATGGTGGTGTTGTCGGTCATGGTCAGTTCTCCTTCGTAGTGGTGGCGTTGGTGAGGGAAGTGCTGGGCCTGCGGGGGAGGTCGGTCACCACAGGGCAACCCCCGGCACCGCCGCGTAAGGAACCGGGACGGGCCTGCAGTCCGGTTCGCGCAGCCACGTCACCCCGATCGCGCCCTCAACAGACGCCGCCACCGGGATCGCCTCCCACCCACCGTCGTCGTCGGTCCGGTGGAACCGGACGTGCCCGGAGTCCAGGTAGTAGTAGGCGTCCGTCAGGGGGTGGTCCGCGTCGTCGAGAAGGTTCGCGTACCCGCACACCTCCCGGTAGAACATGTCCAAGACCTCAAGGGCTTTGGTCTTGTCCGCGGTGAGGGCGATAGCGCCACCGTCCTCGAACGAGGCGACGAGAACGCCCTGGTACTCGCCTGCCATGTCGTTGGAGGTCGGAGTGAACTGGGTGGAACTCTTCATGGTCAGTTCTCCTTCGTGGTGAGGGCGGTGTTGCGGGGCCAGCGGGGGAACGGCAGTAGTGCGGACGGGAAGACTCGGCGGCGCTTCGGCATGAGGGCCGGAGACGGTGCGGGCACTGGGGGAAGGTCCGGGTGCCACAGCTCCACCCACACCCCGTTCGCCCGCCACACGCACACGACCCGGCCGGGCCGGTACTCGAACACCGGCCGCAGATCACCGGTGCCGCCGAGGGAGAGCGGGTAGGCGGACGCGAAGTGGTGCAGCGCCTCCTGCGCGTGCTCACCGATGACCTGGACGGTGAGGCGGGGTGCCCCGTCCTCCGCCGTCCCGACCCGCCAGTCAGGGACGATGGCGGACGGGTACCGGTCGCGGACCGCCAGATACCAGGAACGGACAGCGGACAGCTTCGTTTCGATGAGAGCTTCGGCAAGTTCGGGCATGGTCAGGACTCCTTCGAGGTGTTGGCGAGCTCGAGCAGGACGGAGGCATGGCAGTGGTCGGGCTCGCCGTCGGCGGGGAGCGGGCACCAGCACATGAGGTCCCGGCCGCGCAGCTCGGCGGCGTCCGACAGGAGCCAGTCGCGGCGGGCGTCCATCTGCTGCCGCTGCTCGGCGGTGGTGGTCGGGGCGTGGACCTCGTAGCTGTTGTTCTCCAGCCACTCCCGGTACAGGGCTGTGGCGTGCGCCCAGTCGTTGGCGTCCTGCCCGACCACGAACGGGTTGCCCCACCGGGTGCCGCGCCCGACGTACTTCGCGCCCGTCGGGGACGTCCAGCCCTTGGTGCGCTTCCGCTGGATCCGTTCCGGCGTCGTCGTGATCCGGGCACCCAAGTACGCGACACCACGGGCGCCCGCGACGTCGAGGTACAGGAACTGGCCCATCGACCGGTCCGCGTTCATGCGGAACAGGGCGTCGGCGTACTCAGGGTGCCCCATCTCGGTGAGGACGGGGGTGATGTGCGGGCGCGCGTGCTCGGCGACGGCCCGGTCAAGGACGTTCAGGTCGGTCGTCTGCACGGTGAGGTTCGGGACGGGGCGGCTGTCGCCGAGCTTCCCGAACTCAATGTCATAGCGGGCCATCAGTTCTCCTTCAGGTGGTGGTCGGGTCGGGGCTGCCCGCGAGGGCGGGGAACGTCTCCGGGTGCGCGGCCTTCCAGTCCAGCCAGTGCTTCATCGGCTCGTTGACGATCGTGTGGTGGTGGTCCATGACCTGCTCCAACGTCATCGGGCCAACG
>NZ_JBVJMV010000099.1:0-9993 GCF_055584025.1 Streptomyces sp. NPDC104309
CGTAGGCAGGCTTGTTGTGATGTGGACCGTTGCCAATCGCCTGGGCGCGGTTGCTCGCGGTTGGCGTCACGCAACCGGGTTCGGGCGGCAGACGCGGCTCAGCGGCTGCGCGTAGAGGAGAACGATGACTCCGGCGACGCGGAGTCGCATCGGTATCTCCGTATCGGTCAAAAGCCTGCCCAGGGCGGCGAGGCGTTCGTCTTCGCTCAGTGCGGGCCGACGGGAGATCTTCATTGCGGGGATGGCCACGGAACGTCGGCAGTGACGGCCCTGCCTGGCCCAGTTGAGGAAGCCTCTCAGGCGGGTGCGGGCGTGCTCGGCGTTCTCGGCGAACCAGGCGTCGATGTCGACCTGGCCGCATGACGCAAGGGTGGTGTTCCGCCCGCCGAGCCATTGCAGGAAAGCGGCCGCGTACTTGATCTGTTCGCCGGCGAAGCGGCGGACGCTGGGTGTGATGTGGCTTCGCTCGGCTCGGGCCCGCAGTCCGGGGAGGACGTGCCAGGTCGCGAAGAGCCTGATCGTCTTGGCGTGCTCGGGATCGCCGATGTCGGCCAGGTGGCCGGGAAGCCAGCGCTGAAAGGAACAGAGGTGCTTGTCGACCGCGGGCAGGACTCCGCATGCCATGAGGAGTTCTTCCAGGTGAGAGGCCGCCCGCCAGGGCTGGAGTTCGTGGAACGCGTCGTGGGTCAGCGGAATCTCGCCCAGGCCTAGCCGGCGAAGCAGCTGCGAGGCGTTTCCCAGCTGGCCGCGGCGCATATCCAGCCAGGCCAGTCCGCTTCCAGGCTTGTCCATCGTCACCAGCAAGTCGAACAGCGGGACCAGCGCGGGACGGACGCGGCCCGTGCCGTCGTCGAGGAGCGCGGTGAGGCGGTCGGTGAGCGTGCAGCGTTCGCAGAGCCGGCCGCGCAGGAGCTTGCCCTCGAAGCCGCAGTGTGAGCAGTCGAAGGTCTGGGAGAAGCCGGCGCAGGTGGTGCAGATCGCAGCCCTGTCACCAGGACGGAGCCCAGGAAGGGCCCGGTCCTCGCCGCATCCCGGGCAGGTGCCCCGTGTCCGGACAGCTCGGTCCGAACAGGTCCGGCAGACGTATCCGTCCGGCCAGGTGCCGGCCTTGTGCCTGCGGAGACCGCAGCGGCAGCAATCGGCCATGAACCAGCGCTCGTACTGTTCGTCGGTGGCGTAGGTGCGGGTCATGCGTCGGGCAGGATGCGGGCCGCGCGGGGGCGGAGCTTCGCAACGTTCGAAGGCGGGGTGGGGAGGTCGCCGCTGGCGGTCTTGCGGACGCCGGCGTTCTCGGCGGTGGTGGCCACCAGGTCGGCCGGGGTGCAGGACAGGATGTCGCAGAGCGCGGCCATGACCTGCAACGACAGGCGTTCGGGGGTGCCGGAGACCAGACGGTGCACCTGGGAGGCGGACAGGTCGATGCCGCGTACGCGCAACAGCGGCACCAGTTCGGTGGCCGTAAAGATCTGGTGCTGGGCCATGACCTCGCGCAGTCGCCAGGTGTAGCCGACCTTGCGTTTCATGCTTGCCTCCCGGTCTGGGTCTGGAGGGCGGCGGCGATGGTGGAGTCCAGATGCCGCCGCAGGGTGCGGGTGCGGAAGTCCGAGGACACGCAGGTGTAGAGCGAAGTGGTGCTGGCGTGTTCGTGGCCGACTTGCTCCTGGACGAAGCGAGGGTCCCAGCCGTCCTCGATCAGGTGCGTGACGTAGGACCTGCGGAAGGAGTGGAAGTCGAGCCCGTCGTCCAGGCCGAGGGCCTTGCGGTAGGTGATGAAGCGGGAGTTGAGCCGCTGGCAGCCGATCCGCAGCCCCCGCTCGGAGGGCCAGGCCGCAGGGTTGTTGTCGGTGCCGAACAGCGGGCGGACCTCGGTGAACCACTCGTCCAGGACGTCCGGGGTCCAGTCGAAGACGGTCAGCACCCCGCGTCGTTTGGGCGGCGAGCCCTTCTTGGCCTTCACTCGCCGAACTCGCCGCCGTGCGGGTTGCGGCCGAAGTCGGCGGCGTCGAGCATCCGTGTCTCGTTTCGCCGCGTCCCGAAGGCGTAGGCGGTCTTGAACAGCGTCGCGTCGCGGAAGGCGGGCAGCCAGCCCTTGCGGCCGAAGGCCCGGATGCGGGCGACCTCGTCGTCGCAATGTGCGAAGAAGGCGTGCAGCTCGGCCTTGGTGAACGCGCGCTTCTTGGCGTCCGCCTCGTTGTCCTGGACGTGCACCGTGGTGTTCCATTCGTGTACCACCTGAACCGGGTGGGTCCCGAACCGCTCCTCACAGGTGGCCGTCCACTCGTAGAGCGGATCGGTGATGAAGTGGCAGAACGCCCGCACGGCCTCCGAGTACGAGCGGATCGTGGAGCGCTTCAGATCCCGCAGTGAACGCAGGTCACCGAGCCACTCGTCGACCATCGCCGGCGTCCAAAGCCAGGGATAGGTATTCACGTAGGCCGCGAACGCCTTGACCGTGTTCTCGCGGCCCTCCACCGTAGTCCGGGCCAGATTCCGCGCGAGCTGCTGGTTGGCGAACCCCGTCAGCATCGCCGTGAAGACCTGATCTTCCGGCCGCAGCAACGCGACCCCGTCGACCAGGTGCAGCCTCGCCGCCCCCGGTATCGCTCCGTTGAACCCCACCGATTCACCACTCTCCGCGACTCGCATCAGATGCGAGAAAACCGCATCCTATGCGAGTCGGCGGTGGAGCCCCAGGTCAGCCCCCTGCGCGGACCGCAATAAGGCCCAAGACGCGGGTATCGTCACCACCGGAGACCACGCTCAAGTCCGCAGGTCCGCAGCGCGATTGCCTTTGTCCCCCCGGGGGATTCGCCGACCGTCGCGAGTTCGCATCCGATGCAATTGGCGGCGGTCGGAACATCGGTACAGCGGTTGGCGCTGAGAACGATCATGGTCAGAGCGTGAGTGCGCTGACCCGGTTCTCGTACTCTCGGCGGGCCTTGCGCTGGGCCGGGACTGCGGGGAGGTCCTGGCCGCCGTCGAGCGGCTGGCAGCGGGCGAGGAGCTGGCGGTGTACGGCGGGGACGGCGCTGACGCGCAGGGTGTAGCCCTGGCCGCGCCGTACGGTCGTCCCCTGGTCGAGCGCGGCTCGTTCGTCGGGCTCCAGCTCGGTGGCGCGGAGGAAGTCGGCGACCTTGCCCGGCACGTCGAGGGTGACCGGCAGCTCCGGGGCCGGGACGTCCTCCTGGCCCTCGGCGGTGTGCTCCGGCAGAAGGTCGGCGACGGCCGTGCGGATCGCCCCGCGGCTGACGCCGTGCTCGCGGGCGAGGGCGGCGATCGAGCGGCCTTCCAGGAATGCGGTGCGCACGTCGGCGGTCTTCGCGGCCGCCACGGCGGGGCGGCGCCCGCCCTTGTTTCCCTTGGCCTCGGCGGCACGCAGTCCGTCGTATGTCAGCTCGCGCTGGAGGTCTCGCTGGAGTTCGCCGGCGGCGGCGAGGGTCTGCACCATGAACTTCACGGTGGACAGCAGCTCGCCGGTGCGGGGGTGGCGGGCGGTGAGGTCCATGGCGGAGAACGCGCCGTCGTGGATGCGCAGGGCGAGCTGGTCGCGGTGCAGGACTTCGAGGACGTCGAGGATGCTGGTTGCCGCGCACGAGGCGGAACATCTCGGAGATGTGCACGGTGTCGCCCGGCCGCGCGTAGGTGAGCAGTTCGCCGAACTTCGGGCGCTGGAGCGGGTGAAGGCGGCTGGACGTGCCCGGGTCCTCCTCGAAGAAGACCGGGTCCTCGATCCCGGCCTCCTCCAGGACGAGGTCCTGCCGGGCGGTGGACTGTTGGTCCGTCGAGACCCGCTTGTAGACCAGGTTCGCCACCGAGGGGCCCCTTCCGTACGGAGGATCGGACCCTATCTGTCGTCAAACCCTGTCAGCAATCACCATCGGATCTGATTGGATTCGCGCCGCCTCGGACCCCCGGATTGCACGGGTTCATTGGACGCGTCGGCCGCCTGTCGTCAAATGATCGTTTGAAGACAGGCGCCCACGATGAGCGATGGCAGGCTCAGGCCGCGCGGAGGCAGAAAGGATGTCCGGCGGGGCTGGCGTACACGCGGCTGCCGGTGCTGGTGTCCGAGCTGGGCTCCTCTGTGGGGCGCAGGCGCAAGGCGCCGGCATCGATGGCGGCGCGGTCGGCGGTCGCGAGGTCTTCGACGGCGAAGTCGAGGTGCATCTGCTGGGGAGCGCCGTCCGGCCAGCCCGGGGCGGTGTGGTTGGGGGCGGACTGGATGACGATCACGGGCAGGCCGGGTGGCTGGATGAAGTGGTGGGTGGGGGTGGTGGTGGTCGAACCGCCGAGCAGGCGGTGCCAGAAGGTGCCTTCCGTCTCGATGTCGGCGGCGTCGATGATCACAGAGGTCAAGGTGAGGGGCATGGCGGTGTTCCTGCTCTTGGTGCTGGTTGGTGTTCAGACGGTGGGAAGGATGCCGCCGTCGACGCGGAACTGTGCTCCGGTGAGCCACTTCGCGCGGCTGGAGGCGAGAAAGGCGATCATCTCGGCGACGTCCTCGGGGTCTCCGGGGCGGTCCATGGGGATTTTCAGGTGGTTCACGATCTGGCGGGTGATCTCGTCCGTGGTCACGCCCTGCTGCTCGGCCATGTGCCGCAGGTGGGCGGTGGCGCCGTCGGTGACGACGAAGCCGGGAAGAACGCAGACCACGCGTACCCCGCGTTCGCCGACCTCGGTGGCCAGTTCGCGGCTGTAGGTGTTCAGCGCGGCCTTGGCTGCGGCGTAGGAGGCTTCCGTGCGCTGGGGCAGCTGGCTGGCGATCGAGGAGACGTGCACGACGACGCCGGAGCCCCGCTCGACCATGCCCGGCACCAGGGCCCGGTCCAGGCGCACGGCGCTCAGGAGGTTCATCCCCAGGTCCGCCTGCCAGGACTCGTCCGACCGGCTCAAGGTCGGTGCCGGGGGGCTCGCCGCGCCGGCGTTGTTCACGAGGACGTCCACGCCGCCCACGTGGTCGATGACGCGGCGGCCGAGGTCGGCCACCCCCTCCGGCGTGGAGAGATCCGCCGGCATGAAGATGGCGCCGCTGTTCTCTGCGGGCTGGCTGCGGGAGGCCGTCAGCACGGTCGCGCCCGCGGCGACGAACCGGCGCACGGTCGCCGCACCCAGGCCCCGGCTGCCGCCGGTGACCAGGATCCGCAGGCCCTCCAGCTCCTCATTGATGGTGGGCATCGGATAGTCCTTCCGTAAGATGAACCTGACTCCGGAAACGATACACAGAAACGGAACCGGACTCACCTTATGGAGGTTCCTTGCCGTCATCACGCCCGCTGCGCGCCGACGCGCGCCGCAACCGGGAAGCCCTGCTGTCCGCCGCCCGTGAAGCGTTTCTCGCCGGTGACACGGACGCTCATGTGGAGGAAATCGCCCGCAGCGCCGGAGTCGCCGTCGGAACGCTCTACCGGCACTTCGAGACCCGCGAGGCACTGATCGAGGAGGTCTACCGCAAGGAGGTCGACGACCTGTGCGCCGCCCCCGAGCAACTGCTGGAGCACCACGCCCCGCAGGAGGCCCTGCGCCGCTTCCTGTTCCTGCTGGTCGACCACGCGGCCGTGGGCAAGGGGATGTCCGTCGCGCTGGAGAGCATCATGGCGAGCGACTCACCGGTCTTCGACGACGCCCGCACCCGCATGGGCGGCGCTCTCACCCGCCTCCTCGACGCCGGATCCGCGGCCGGCACCGTCCGCGGCGACGTCACCGGCCCCACCCTGCTGCGGGCCCTGGGCGGTATCTGTGCCATGCGCGTGAGCGACGGGTGGCTCGACGAAGCCCGCCAGATCACCAACCTCCTCTTCGACGGCCTGCGCCACGGCCTCCCGCGCGCGACCTGAGCCGAAGAGCGCGCGCCTTGCTACTCCTGCCCGTCATCGTCCTCGTCCAGCTCTGGCCCGTCCGGGTCGCGCAGCGGGCGCAGAGCGCCGGCCGCCGGGGTGGATGAGGTGAAGCTGTAGCGGCCGAGCAGGTTCAGGTTCCTGTGCTTGAGCGGCGACAGGCGAGCGATGTCCTCGTCCCGGATCTCATGGCCCTCGGCACGGAGCGCCTCGACGGCCGCGTCGATGTACTTCGTGGTCCACAGCACGAACCCGGGGCCCGGTGTCGTCCAGCATCTCCGCCGTCCCCAGATAGCGCTGGCGGGCGCCGCCCGGCCCGAACCACTCCCGCCAGACCCGGGCCAGGGTGTCGCAGCTGGGGACGTCCTTCGTCGGGAAGCCGGGGAACCGCTCGGCCACGTACTGGTGCAGCAGACGGTGCTTGCCCCGCATGGAGATCCGCGATCGCCGCACCGACTCCTGGCGAACGGCGAGGATCGCCTCCCGGATCTCCGACCGGACGACCCGGCCGGTCCTGCGTCGGGTCCAACGGCCGTCCGCGCAGGCCAGTACCAGCTCGTCAACGTGCGGCGCCGACAGACGGATCAGCGTGCGCTCGCTCATCCGCTGCAGCCCGAGCAGCTCGGCCTCCAGCGGGTCGAGGCCGCCCAGCTCCTGGGCCTTGGTCCTGCGGCGCTGCATCAGCGTCGTGCGGGCCGGATCGTACTCGGCCCGCGGCTCGCCCGGCCGGGCCTTGGCCGGGTGACCGTCACGGAACCCGGTGACCGCCTCACGGACGTGCTCGGCCCGCAGACGGGCACGCTGGAGCTGGATCGGTGTGAGGTCCGCCAGCGTCCGCGGCTGGGCCCGCCTGCCGTCCCGGCCGGACACCTCCGCCGACTTCTCCAGAGGTTCGGGGCGGTGGTGCATGAGCCAGCTGACCGTCCGGTCCTCCGTCCGGCCCTCCGAGCTGACCAGGACGACGCGGCCATGCTGGGGCTCCACCTCGTCCACGACCCAGTCGACGCCGTCGATCCGGAAACCGGCCCCCGGCGCCAAGTCCAGCAGCCTCTGCGCGGCCGTCACCGGCCCTCCGCCCAGCCCGCCGGCCAGACCAGGGAAGAATCCCCCAGCGGACGGCCCAGGTCGAAGCCGAGTTGGCGCTGCCAGAGCAGGTGAATGGCGTGAGCCCGGCCCACCGCCGGCAGCCGTGTGGCCTGTACGAGTTCACCGAAAGGAACCAGCCCGTCGGCCGCGGCATCAAGAAGGTCCGGCTGGCAGCTCAGTTGGTCGGTCAAGGACCGGCGTTGAGCCGACAGCGCGTCCAGACCCGAGAGCACGTGCGCTCGCCATCCGGTGATCACCGAGTAGCGCCAACCGCAGGCGGCCGCCGCCTCCCGGGACGCGGCGAACTTCACCGCGTCCATCTCGCCGATCAGCCCCGCAGGCCGGATATCCAGCAGCCAGTGCCCGCCATCGCCCATCACGGCCAGGAAATCCGGGATGTGTCTGGCATGGCCGTCGACTTGCTCGAAGCTGAGAGCGAAGGGCTGCGGCAGCACCTCGATCACCGTCATGAAGTCCAGGGCCAGCAGGGCCGCCCTCTCCTCCAGCGACTCGAAGCCGTGCTTCCGCCCTGTCGAGACCAGGAACTCCAGCCCCGGACGATGTCTTTGCTTCGTCCTCCAGGTGAACCCGCGAACCGGCTGCGACGACAACACCTGCACCGAGCCCATGTCCCGGACCGGCCAGACGACCTCCGCCCCGTTGATCCGCCAGGCGGTCGTCCAGCGGCTCGCCCAGTTTTCCCGCATGACCAGCCGCGTACGGACCTCATCCAGGCTCCCGTACGGCGACATCAGATCGTCCAGGACACAAGCGTCGGATCGGACTTGGGCGGCAGCCTTCGGATTCACCGCACCAGATCACCAGCTCGTACGGCGGCCCCGCAGCAGTTGATCACAACTGATCACTTCGCAGAGTGATGAGCCGGGACACGATAGATGGAACCAGCGTGGTGTGGTGACCTGGCGGTTTCGGCCCTGCGGGACACGCTTGTTGGAACCATCTGGTCACGCTTCTTGCAACCTGCGGCGGCCTGTTCGGCAGGGCCTGGCCTGAGGGCCTGCGCGGCTCGGTGCCCCGCGCGCCGGCGGCGGCGGTACGAAGGTGGGCGCCTCGTGCGGTCGCAGCCGCACGAGGCTGCCCGGGTGCTTCAGTTGAGTTGTGCCTCAGCGGAAAGCGGCGATGTTGCGGGCGACCCAGCCGTTGAAGGGGTGCGGGGCACGGCCGAGGACTCGTTCCACATCCGGGCTGATCCGCAGTTCGGCCGGGTTCGGGGCGGAGATGATGTCCAGGGTGTCGTCGGCGAGTTCCATCGGCACGAACTCCGTCATCGTGGCCTTGGCCTCACTGCGGGTGAGTTCGTGAAACCGCACGGGCGAGCCGAGTGCGGCGGCGATCTCCTCCGCCTGCTGACGCGGCGTGATGACCTCTGGCCCGGTCAGCTCGTACACCCCGCCGGTGTGCCGGTCGTCCAGCAGGCAGGCCGCCGCGACCTCGGCGATGTCCGCCGGGTCGACGACCGGCACCCCCACGTCGCCGAAGGGCGCGGCGACCATCCCTTGCGTGCGGACGGACTCCGCCCAGGCCAAGGCGTTGGAGGCGAAACCGCCCGGTCGCAGTACTGCCCAGTCCAGGCCGGACTCCCGCAACGCGTCCTCCACCGTGCGCATCGCGACCCGCGACGGGCCGAGCGGCCTGGTCGCCACGCCCTGCGAAGACAGCAGGACGACCCGGCGAACCCCGCTGGCCGCAGCCAGGCCGATGATGTCGGTCGGCCTGGCTGCGGGGGCGTGAAGGTCGCCGGACAGCAAGAGGAACAGAGCCTTTGCCCCGTCCAACATGGGTGCGAGGCCTGTCGGCTCGGCCAGGTCGGCCGCCACATGCCGGACTCCGTCTGGCATCGCCACCGCCCGCCGTGACACCGCCGTCACCTGCTCACCCGCCTCGGCCAGGGCCTGCGTCAAAGGTCGGCCTACATTGCCGGTAGCTCCGGTCACCACGATCATCTTCAGCTCCTAGTCCGTTGTGCGCTGCGGTAATTGACGCTAGGAGCCAGGCTTACTCTTCGTAAGAACATACCCAGAGGTAAGCTCCGGACATGAGGGAAGGCATGCAGGTGACGCCAGCCGAGGCGGGCAATCGGTATGAGGTGTTTCACACCGACTGCCCCGCGCGTGACGTGGTCGATCACGTGACCAGCAGGTGGGGTGTCTGGGTGCTCATCTCCTTGCGAAGCAACGATCTTCGGTTCTACGAGCTGCGCGACACCATCCGGGGCATCAGCGAGAAGATGCTTGCTCAGACCCTGCGCGCGCTGGTCCAGGATGGCCTGGTCTGGCGGAAGGTAGAGCCGACGACGCCGCCCCAGGTCACCTACGGGCTGACCGAGTTCGGTCAGGACATTGGCGAGCCGCTGACGGACTTGTTCAACCGGATCACACAACGGCTACCGTCGCGAAGCCCGGAATAGTGGGGTAGGGGTCGGTCTCGAAGGTGAATCCAGCGTGACCTGGGCACATGGGTGGCAGTCATCGTGCACCTGGCCTCGATCCTGTCCTCCTCCCGCCTCCGCTGACTCGTTCCAGCCCGACTGTCCAGGGCCACTCCGGCTCAAACGAATTCACCCCTACCGAGTGGCACACAACCACCGGTTCCCACCGTCGTGGCCAGGTTCCAACCATCGTGTCTCGGCTCAAGTGACCACGGAGCAACATCAGCGTCGTTTGCCAACAAGCGTGCTGAATTGCCAACTGTGCTGCGTCGTCTCAACCCCTTCGACGGGCAGGGAGCCCATCCGGTCGTCGGCCTCTGTCCACAGGTCCGGCAGGGCGGAATGATCACATGACTGCTGACGACGTACAGCGCGCGGCCCGGACCCGCTCCAAGATCATGGACGGCCTCGCCCGCGCGGAGCGCGCCCTGTTCACCCGCGCCGCGCCGAAATCCGCGCGAGCCCAGATGAAATTCCTTCGCACGCGGGAGAAGGGCTCCACCAAGACTCTGGCCGAGCGCCTGGGCGTCTCCCGTAAGACGGTGCAGCGCTATGCAGTGCTACCTCTCGGGTGCCTCCACCAAGCCGAACAAGCGCCTCCAGGAGGCGCTGGTGCAGAGGAGA
>NZ_JBVJMV010000100.1:0-9984 GCF_055584025.1 Streptomyces sp. NPDC104309
AGGTCGTGCCCCAGCTCACCGACGAGGTCAAGTCCCGCAAGGGCTGACCCCTCCCCTCAGCGGTTCCCGACGGTCCGGGGCCGTGTGGTGTGTACTCACCACACGGCCCCGGACCGCTTTCGATCACCATTGACGCAGGTCCGACGGCCTTATAACTTCACTATACGGATTGTTGATTCCGGGAAGCGGAAACAGTGTGACTGTGGAGGGTGTGGAAATGGGTCAGCAGGAGAAGGTGGCAACGAGCCTCGCCGGTGCGGTCAGCGAGGAGATCAGCGCCTCCCTCACCGCGGTCGATGCCGAGCTCGCCCGTCGCTACCCCGGGGACCCGGGGACGCGCCAGCCGGTCCACACGGTCTATGTCCCGGGCGACACGTTCACCTCCGGCACCATCCGCTCGTGGGGCGACCAGGCGCTGCGGGCCCTCGACGAGCACGCCCCCGACGCGGGCGCGTTCGCCGCGGCCCTCGGCATTCCGGACGAACTCGCCGCGCCCGTCCACGACCGGGTGCGCGCCAAGCTGGAGCGCGAGCCCGTCGAGGACCTGCGCATCGACTTCGAGGACGGTTACGGCCCCCGCCCCGACGCCGAGGAGGACGAGGACGCGGCCCGCGCCGCCCGGCTCGTCTCGGAGGCGTACCGGGACGGTACGGCGGCTCCGTACATGGGCATCCGGATGAAGTGCATGGAGGCGGCCGTACGCGACCGCGGCATCCGCACCACGGACATCTTCCTCACCGGTCTGATGCAGGCGGGCGGTCTGCCCGACGGACTGGTGCTGACCCTGCCCAAGGTGACGTACCCCGAGCAGGTCACCGCCTTCGTCCGGCTTCTCGAAGCGTTCGAGAGCGCGCACGGGCTGCCGGCCGGCCGGCTCGGCTTCGAGATCCAGATCGAGACCAGCCAGTCCATCCTCGCCGCGGACGGCACCGCCGCCGTCGCCCGCATGATCGACGCCGCGCAGGGCCGTGCCACCGGTCTGCACTACGGCACCTTCGACTACAGCGCCTGCGTCGGCGTCAGCGCCGCCTACCAGGCCAGCGACCACCCGGCCGCCGACCACGCCAAGGCCGTCATGCAGGTCGCCGCCGCAGGCACCGGTGTACGGGTGTCCGACGGCTCCACCAACGTCCTTCCGGTCGGTCCCACCCATCAGGTCCACGAGGCGTGGCGGCTCCACTACGGCCTCACCCGCCGCGCCCTGGCCCGCGCCTACTACCAGGGCTGGGACATGCACCCGGGTCACCTGCCCACCCGCTACGCGGCCGTGTACACCTTCTACCGCGAGGGCCTGGAGCAGGCCGCGGCGCGCCTTGCCGCGTACGTGGCCAAGGCCGGTGGCGACGTCATGGACGAACCCGCCACCGCCAAGGCACTCAGCGGGTACCTCCTGCGCGGCATCGACTGCGGAGCCCTGGACACCGCCGAGGTCGCCCGTCTGACCGGGCTGACGCGCGCGGAACTGGACGCGTTCGCGTCGCCGCGCCGGGGCGGGCTCACGGTGACCGCGCCGTAACGGCGCAGCGCACACCGGCCGCACCGCCCCCTGAACGGCCGCGGTACGAGAGGGCCTCGATCCGGCCGGGCCGGCCCCGGGCGCGGCGGCGCCGCCCGGCGGCTCAGAGCCTGTCGGGTGACCTTCGATCGGAGAGCGGACGCGGCATGGTGCGTGCGATTCCCAGGCGCCGGGATGGCCTCGGATGGGGTCTCCCCTGCTCCTTGAGAGCTTGGGGAAGGAGCTACTAGGGCATTTCGGCAACGCCGGAAGCGTGCGCGCCAGGCCGTGGCCGCCCGATCAGAGGTCGCCCGACAGGGTCTCAGGCGGGCGACAGTTCGCCCGAGCCGCGGGGGATGAGCGTGGTGGGGATCTCGACGCGCGCCGGGGCGTGGTCCGCGCCGTCCAGGCGGCGGAAGAGGCGCTCGGCGGCGGTGCGGCCGACCGCGGCTGCGTCCTGCGAGATGACGGTGATGCCGAGCAGGTCGGCCAGTTCGATGTCGTCGAAGCCGACCAGGGCGATCCGGCGTTCCTGCTCCGCGAGGACCCGCACCGCCGTCACCGTCACCCGGTTGTTGCCCGCGAAGAGCGCGGTGACGGGTTCGGGGCCGGAGAGCATCTCCTCGACGGCGGCGCGGACCCGGCCGGGGTGGGTCGGGCCGAGGGAGACCCAGGAGTCCTCGACCGCTGTCCCGGCGTCCGCCATGGCCGCGTGGTAGCCGCGCAGCCGCTCGGTCGCGGTCTGGATGCGCGGCTGGTCACCGATGAAGCCGATCCGGCGATGGCCGTGCGCGATCAGGTGCGCGACGCCCTCGCGGGCACCGCCGAAGCTGTCGGAGAGGACCACGTCGGCGTCGATCCGGCCCGCCGGCCGGTCCACGAACACCGTGGCGACGCCGGCCCTTATCTCCGGTTCCAGGTACCGGTGGTCGTCGCCCGCCGGAATCACGATGAGCCCGTCCACCCGGCGCGCGCACAGGGCGAGCACCAACTCCTGCTCACGCTCCGGGTCCTCGGCGCTCGAACCGTTGATGAGCAGCGCGCCATGGGCACGGGCGACCTCCTCCACCGCGCGGCTCAGGGGCCCGTAGAAGGGGTCGGCGAGATCCTCCAGGACCAGGCCGATCGAGGCGGTGCGGCCCTTGCGCAGGACCCGTGCGCTGTCGTTCCGGCGGAAGCCGAGTGCCTCGATGGCTTCCTGGACCCGGCGTTCGGTGTCGGGCGTGACCCCCGGCTCGCTGTTGACCACACGGGAGACCGTCTTGAGGCCCACTCCGGCACGGGCGGCCACATCCTTCATGGTCGGCCGGTTGCCGTAACGGGTCTCGGAGTGACGGGCGGTCTCGGCCACGGTGCGCTGTCCTGTCGTCGGAGGCTGGCGGCCCGGCGGTCCCGCGAGCGACGCCGCGGAGAGGCCGGGAACTCTGCCGTCGAGCATAGGCCCTGGACAACGTTGTCAGCTGAATGGAGACTGGGGAGACTGTTTACCGAAGCCGCAGGTCCCCGCCACCTACTCACGGAGCCGCACCGATGCTTACCGACCTCGTCGCCGCGCTGGACATCGGCGGCACCAAGATCGCCGCCGCGCTGGTGGACGGCAGCGGCGCGCTCCTCGTACGGGCGCAGCGGCCGACGCCCGCCCGGGAGAGCGCCGAGACGGTGATGGGGGCCGTGACGGAGGTGCTGGCGGAGCTGTCGGGATCACCGCTGTGGGGACGGGCGAGGGCCGTCGGGATCGGCAGCGCGGGCCCGGTGGACGCCTCGGCCGGCACGGTCAGCCCCGTCAACGTCCCCGGCTGGCGTGATTTCCCGCTGGTGGAACGGGTCGGCAAGGCGGTCGGTGGTCTGCCCGTCGAACTGGTCGGCGACGGGGTCGCGATGACGGCGGCCGAACACTGGCTGGGCGCGGCCCGGGGCTACGACAACGCGCTGTGCATGGTCGTGTCGACCGGTGTCGGCGGCGGACTCGTCCTCGGTGGAAAGCTGCACCCCGGTCCGACGGGCAACGCGGGGCACATCGGTCACGTCAGCGTGGATCTGGACGGCGATCCGTGCCCGTGCGGTTCGCGCGGCTGTGTCGAGCGCATCGCCAGCGGACCGAACATCGCGCGCCGGGCGCTGGAGGCCGGCTGGCGGCCCGGACCGGACGGCGACGCCTCGGCCGCTGCCGTGGCCGCCGCCGCGCGCGCCGGGGACCGGATCGCCCTCGCCTCGTTCGAGCGCGCCGCCCAGGCGCTGGCCGCCGGCATCGCCGCCACCGCCACGCTCGTCGAGATCGATATCGCGGTGATCGGCGGGGGAGTGGCCGGAGCGGGCGACATCCTCTTCACCCCGCTGCGCCATGCCTTGAGCCGGTACGCCACGCTCTCCTTCGTGCGGCAGCTCACGGTGGCCCCGGCGGTGATGGGCACCGACGCGGGACTGGTGGGCGCGGCGGCCGCCGCGATCCGCGTGGGCAGGGGCTGAGCGGTGGCGGTCCAGGGTCTTTCGTCCGGGCCAGGCCGGATCAGCGAGCGGGGCCCGGTGCCGGGGCATGCGAGCCCGGCGTGATCCGAACGAGAGGCCCTCGGACGCCGGACGTGCCGGTCCCGAGGTAGCAGACGCGCCGACGATGCCTGATGCCCCGGGGCCCGAACGGCGATCGGAGGTGCGCGACATCGCCGCGCCCCCGACCGCCGGTCACCTCCCCGTCGTCAGCAAGTGATCCGCAGATCCGCCCAGTCTGCGTGGTCGGAATCGATGCCGTCCCCGCCGTCGGTGACCACCAGACGCACGACCTGCGCACCGCTCACATCCGCCGAGAGCGGCTGCGCGGGCATCGCGTTGGTCAGTACGCCGGTCGACGCCGCCTTCGCACCGTCGGCCCACACCTCGAAGGCGACCGTGCCCTCGGCGCCCTTCTCGTCGTCGACCCCGACCTGCGCCGTCACGGCGCTGCACGCCCTGCCGGTGTAGAACTCGACGGCGCTGTCGGCGTGCACACCGAGGCCCTTGGCGAAGACCGTGCCGCCGATGGTGAGCGGATTCCCGTCGCCGGCCTTGCTCTCACCGTTGCTGGTGTCCTTCTCGACCGGACCCCAGCCGTTGGTGGCGGAGAGCATGGGCAGATCGCTCATATGGCTGACACCCGACGGTGGTGCGACCACCACGTGCGCCCGGAACGGGACCGTGGACGCCACCTGTGTCCCGGCCGGTGAGCGGTATCGGGCGGTGAGCGTCAGGTCGTACGTCCCCAAGGCCGTGCCCGCGGGCGCCGTCAGCTGCCAGCGGGTGGTCAGGGCCCGGCCGCTGGGCAGGGCCGGTGATCCGGTCGGTGAAACCGCCCTCACCCGCCAGCCCGAGGGGCCGGTGAGCGCTGCGGACACCTCCGTGGCGGGGGTGCGGCCGAGATCCGTCACCGTCGTCGTGAGCGCGGCGGTCCGACCGGCCTCGATCAACGGGTTCGTGTCGACGCCGAGTTCCACGGCGGGCGGGTGCGCGGCCCACTTGCGGTCGGCGGCGATCCGCAGCAGCACGGTGCCGTGTGCCGGGACGGTCGCCGAGACGCTGCCCGCGGTGTTGTACGTCGTGTGCTCCCACAGGTCGCGCATCGTGTACGCGGTTGCCCTCGGCAGCCCCACGGCCTCGGCCGTCGTCGAGATGCGCTGCGAGTCGCCGGTCTCGTTGAAGAGGGCCACGACGCGGCTGCCGTCCTGCATCTCCTTGGTGACGACCCAGCGCCCGGCGGTGGAGGAGAGCACGGTGCCCTGCTTGCCCAGCGGGTCCTGATCGACCGCGACGACCTCGTGGTTGGAGAGGATCTCGAAGGTCTCCGGACTCGCCTTGCGCAGATCGGAGCCGATGAGCAGCGGGGCCGCCATCACGGACCACATGGAGAAGTGGGTGCGGTACTCCGTGTCCGTCATGCCGCCGTTGCCGACCTCCAGCATGTCGGGGTCGTTCCAGTGTCCCGGGCCCGCGGCGGCGGCGAGGGGCAGGTTCTGCTTCGTGATCGACAGCATGCTGCCCCAGCTGTCATTGATGTCGCCGGTCGTGCGCCAGAGGTTGCCGAGTTCACCGGCCCACTCCCAGGGCTTGTTCTCGCCCCATTCGCAGATGCTGTAGACGATGGGGCGGCCGGTCGCCGCCAGCGCGTCGCGCATCGTCGTATAGCGCTTCTTCGCGTCGACTCCCTGATTGTTGCAGTTGTCGTACTTGAGGTAGTCGATGCCCCAGTCCGCGAACTGCCGCGCATCGCTGTACTCATGGCCGAGCGCACCCGGAAGCCCCACGCTGTCGCAGGTCTTGGTGCCGGCGCTGGTGTAGATGCCGATTTTCAGGCCCTTGGAGTGGACATAGTCGGCGACGGCCTTGATGCCGTTCGGAAAGCGCTGCGGATCGGCCTCCAGTTCGCCGTCCGCATTGCGCTGCGGCTTCGCCCAGCAGTCGTCGAGATTGACGTACTGATAGCCGGCGTCCTTGAGGCCCTTCTCGACGAAGATGTCGGCGATGCCCTTGACCATGGATTCGTTGAACTCGGCGCGACAGTGCGTCGAGTTCCAATTGTTGAACCCCATCGGAGGGGTGAGCGCGAGACCGTTGTCGGCCTGGGGGGCCGGTGCGGGCGCGGGAGCGGGCGAGTCGGCGGCGGCGGGAACGGCAGTCCCCGCAGCACAGAGCAGCCCGGCCAGCAGCGCTCCGATGACTCTGCGATGGCTGGTTCGGGTTGTACGGGTTGGAAGATGACGCATCGTTACGTTCCTCCATACTCGTGCATGATCGGATGACAGCATGTGCACGTCAATTCGTGCGATTACGTTAGGGCGTGTTGAAGTCTGTTGGAAGGGCGGCGGTGCCGGTTGTTCGCCATCTCGTCAAAACCCTTGACGGCACCATCACTTGGGGGTGAGATCCAATCGCACGTTCGGTTGTGTTGGGTTGCATCCCAGAGGAGTTGGGCATGACGCAGTCTGATGACGACAGGTCAGGTGTGCCGGGCAGCGTCGCAGGACATCGGATGTCCCGACGAAGTCTGTTGCGTGGTGCCGCAGTGGGCGCGGGAGCCGTCACGCTTCCCTCGCTGCTCACCGCCTGCGGGAGCGGCCCCGGTGGTGACGGGAAGACGATCACCCTGGGTTCGAATTCGTCCGACCCCATTCCGAAGAAGGCCTTCGCCGACGCTTTCGCGGCGTACGAGGCACAGTCGGGCGGGCGGAAGGTGAAGGTCAACACCGTCGACCACAACACCTTTCAGGAGAACATCAACCGGTATCTGCAGGGCAAGCCGGACGATGTCTTCATGTGGTTCGCGGGCTACCGGATGCAGTTCTTCGCCCAGAAAGGGCTGCTGCACGACATCAGTGACAACTGGCAGGACTACAAGGGCTTCTCGGACGCGCTGAAAGCCCAGTCCACCGGCGCGGACGGCAAGCAGTACCTCACGCCCTACTACTACTATCCGTGGGCCGTCTTCCACCGCAAGAGCCTGTTCGCCGACCGCGGCTACCAAGCCCCGAAGACCCTCGACGAGTATGTGGCTCTCGCCAAGCAGATGAAGAAGGACGAGCTCGACCCCATCGCCTTCTGCGACAAGGACGGCTGGCCCGCCATGGGCACCTTCGACTACATCGACATGCGGACCAACGGCTACGAGTTCCACAAGAGCCTGATGGCGGGTGAGGTCGCCTGGACCGACAAACGGGTCAAGGAGGTCTTCGACACCTGGCGCAGGCTCCTGCCGTACTGCCAGCAGGGGGCCAACGGCCGTACCTGGCAGGAAGCCGCCACCAGTCTCCAGAAGAAGGAGGCCGGCATGGCCGTGTTCGGCCTGCCGCACCCCGGCGCCCAGTTCCCCGAGGGCGAACAGGGCGACATCGACTTCTTCCCCTTCCCCGTCATCAACCCGGAACACGGGCAGGAGGCGGTCGAGGCACCCATCGACGGATTCCTGCTGGCGAAGAAGTCGAAGAACCTGAAGAACAAGAAGTCCCTGGAGAGCGCCAAGGACCTGGTCAAGTGGCTGGCCACCGGGAAGGCCGAGGACATCTACCTGAAGAGCGACCCGAACAACATCGCGGTCAGCGACCAGGCGGACACCTCCGCGTACTCGCCGCTCCAGAAGAAGGCCGTGGAACTGGTCTCCGGGGCGAAGCAGATCTCCCAGTTCCTGGACCGGGACACCCGGCCGGACTTCTCCTCCACGGTTATGATCCCGGCGATCCAGAGGTTCATCAGCAACCCGAACGACGTGGACGGTCTGGTCAACGACATCGAGCGGCAGAAGAAGACCATCTTCGCCGCCGACTGATCCAGGACGTCCCCGACGGAATCCGACCGAACCTGGAGTACCGACCGTGTCGTTCATCTCGGCGCGGCGCACCGGACGGCGGGTCACGCGGCGGTTCACCGGCCGCGACCTCGTCGTACTCGGTGTGCTGCTCGGCATACCCGTCCTGCTCGACATCGCCGTAGTGTGGGGGCCGACCCTCGCCTCCGTCGTGCTCTCCTTCACCAGCTGGGACGGCATCGGTGACATCAAGTGGGTCGGTACGCGGAACTACGCGAACCTCTTCACGAACTACCCACAGTTCTGGCCCGCCGCCCGGCACAATCTGCTCTGGCTCGGCTTCCTCGGTCTGGTGGCCGCGCCGTTCGGGTTGCTGCTCGCCGTACTCATCGACAAGGGTGTGCGTTTCAGCCGTTTCTACCAGTCGACCCTCTACATGCCCGTCGTGCTGTCCCTCGCCGTGGTCGGCTTCATCGCCCAGCTGGTCTTCTCCCGCGACCAGGGTGCCCTCAACGCGGTCATCGGGGACACGCGGTCGCCGACCGACTGGCTCGGCGACCCGGACCTCAACATCTGGATGGTCCTGCTGGCCGCGGCCTGGCGGCACACCGGCTATGTGATGATCCTCTACCTCGCCGGACTCAAGGCCGTCGACCCCTCGCTGAAGGAGGCCGCGGCGATCGACGGGGCGGGCGAGGCCCAGACCTTCTTCCGCGTCGTCTTCCCCACGCTGCGGCCGGTCAACGTCATCGTCGGCGTCATCACCGTCATCGAGTCCCTGCGCGCCTTCGACATCGTGTACGCCGTCAACCACGGCCGCAACGGACTCGAACTCCTCTCCGTGCTCGTCACCGACAACATCATCGGTGAGGCCAGCCGCATCGGTTTCGGCTCCGCCATCGCCGTCGTCCTGCTGGTCGTCTCCCTGGGATTCGTCGCGACGTACCTGGTCCAGGAACTCCGAGGGGAGAAGAACCGTTGACCGTTCACACCGCCCCCGCGCGCCCCAGCGCCCCGCCGACGCCACCGGCCCCGGCCGTTCGGCGCCGGGTCCGCCCCGGCAGGATCGGCGTCCACGCCTTCCTGATGGCGGTCTCGCTCGCCTTCCTCGCCCCGCTGCTGCTCGCGGTGTACGCCTCGCTGCGGCCGTACGACGAGACCTCGGCGCACGGCTACTTCTCGCTGCCGCGCCACCTCTCCCTGGACTACTACCGCCAGGCGTTCTCCGACTCAGGCATGACGAAGTACTTCGTCAACACCATGATCATCGCGGTTCCGGGAGTGCTCGTCACCCTCTTCCTCGCCTCGTTCGTGGCCTTCGCGCTGGCTCGACTGCAGATGCGTGGCGGGCTCGTCCTGTTGATGCTCTTCACCGCCGGGAACCTGCTGCCGCAGCAGGTGATCGTCACACCGCTGTACGTCGTGTTCAACCGCATCCCGCTGCCCTACTGGATGTCCGACTCGATGACGATGTTCGACTCGTACTGGGCCGTCGTCACCGTCCAGGTCGGCTTCCAGCTCGGTTTCTGCGTCTTCGTGCTGGCCAACTTCATGCGCACCCTGCCACGGGAGATCCTGGAGGCCGCCGTCGTCGACGGCGCGGGCGTCTGGGCCCAATACTGGCGGATCACCCTGCCGCTGTGCCGCCCGGCCCTGGCCGCGCTCGGCACGCTCCAGTTCACCTGGATGTACAACGACTTCCTGTGGGCACTGGTCTTCATCTCCGACGGCGACAAGCTCCCCATCACTTCGGCCCTCAACAACCTGCGCGGTCAATTCTTCACGGACTACAACCTCCTTGCCGCAGGCTCGGTGATCGTCGCGCTGCCGACACTCGTGGTCTTCCTGCTGCTCCAGCGCCACTTCATCGCGGGGCTCACGCTGGGCTCCAGCAAGGGGTAGCCCAGGTCTCAGTGGCCGCGGTCCGTCGGCTGCTCCGGCACGACCACCAGGAACGCGTCCTGCTCCAGATCCATCACGACCTCGGCCGCCACGCCCTCGCAGCGGCGGGCGGCCGCGAATTCCTCCGCGGGCCGGCTGCCTCGCGGCCCTCCCGCGGGAAACCGCTCAAGTACTGTCCGACGCACGGTGTACCCCCTGGTCGTCGATCCGGCCTGTCCGCTCCAACGGGCATTGTCACGTTGGCTGACCGGCGTGGGATGATCTTGGAGTTGGTCGTGCTGGGGAGGGGTTCGCTCGTGTCGTCCGCGCCGCCGTCGTACAA
>NZ_JBVJMV010000101.1:0-9168 GCF_055584025.1 Streptomyces sp. NPDC104309
CTCTGTGCTGGGCATAAGGGACGGTTCTCCTGTCGTGCCCTCTCAGGCTAACCCCGCAGAACGGGATGTCTCACCCAAGGCTGACAGAGAGGGGCTGCACGAGCACCTCAGCTGTCGCCGGCCTGCAACAGGAAAGGACTGGATGTTTTTCGACTCGCATTGCCGTGCCACCTCCAATCGAACGAAAGAGAGGCAATTAATATTATTGCCTTCCTTCGCGGCTCCTTGAGGGGTTCTCCCGAAAGCCGCCGTCGGCATTCTGCCCACCCAATTCTCATGCCACACGTCTTCGACTTCCTCCGGCTTCCTGTCGCGAACGACCCCCCAGGGTTCGCAGTTCAGGCGAGCTTGAACTGGTCGCTAGTCTCGTGGATGCTCCAGCCGCGGGCGACAAGTTCGCACGCGTAGGGCGCAGCGTGCTCCCTATGGGTGGCCAGCACCAGCAGGTGCGTGGGGCGGGTAGCCCCAACGAAGATGAGCTGTGCAGCGCGCTGCACAGTGACCTGTGCACGCTGGATGTCGCCTCCGGCCAGAAGCTTGAGCGTCTCCTGGATGTCGTGCTTGATGCCTCTCCTGTCCAAGCACTCAAGGAGCAGTGTGGCTGCGTGGGTCTCCCCCTTGGCGCTCTGAATGGAACCGGCGACGGAGGGCACCTGTAGCGGCAGGTCCTGCGCATTGGGATCGGCTGTGGCGCCGATGGCAGAGCTCTCTGGCCTTGAGGTGAACCTCAGGCTTTCCGTCAGTGCGGCAGAGTCTCGCAGCGGCACTTGTGCGAGGTCGGGAATGAGTTCGAGAAGTCGCGCGGTCGCCGACTTCCAGGTCGTTTCGTCGGCGCCACCGGAACCCATGAGCAGATCACGCAGAACCAGCCGGAGCTGACCACCCACAGTGGTCATGGAGCGTTCCAAGCGGCTCAGCGGTGGGAGGGAGACGGTGAGGGCCGGCCTCATGGCCGTGCGCACGCCTTCCCACAGCTCGGCTACGGCTTCGTGGTCACTGCCGCCGGCTGCCCATCGTGCCCCGGCAGCACGAACGGTACTGACCAGCTCCTTCTGCGCGGGGACACGGCTTGCTGGAGCACGGTCGGGAAGGTAGCAGGCAAGCGACTGCGGATATGTGTCTGAGGTCCCTTTGACCAGACGTGCTCCAAGCACTCGGGGCGGGTTGCGGACCAGTACGTCCTGCGGGACGAGCGCGTGTGCCATGCGCTCGAATGCCGGCACGACCTCACGGACGGAATGATCATCGAAGAGGAGGAGGCCGATCTGAGTGTCCGGGCCGGCACCGCTGATCCGTTGCGGGCGACGGATGGTGAGGGCGCTCGCCATGTCCGCAATCTTGGGGCCGAACCTTTGACTGACGGGAAGCTCGGCCGCCAACGACGCCGGAAACGCTGATGCCTTCGGCGACGTCGGCGTCCCGTCTGTGAAGATCGCCTGGTTCACGTCCCCTACGCGCTGGACGACTGCGCCGGAGGGGAAGACGCGGTCCAGGAGGTGCTGCTGCACATCACTGGTGTCCTGCATCTCGTCAAGCAGCACGAACGGGAAGCGCTGCGATACCGCCACCGCGATTGCGGGGTTCCGTATCAGGTACCACTCCGCGATCGCGTACATGTCGTCGTAGCGGAACACTCCTTCTTTGGCCAGCTGTCGCTTCAGACGGTCGTACTGCAGGCCGCTGGGCGTCGTGTCGGGATCGGCCGGGGCGCTTCCGCGGGGGCCGACCACCTTCAGCTTTCCGGCCTCGCAGACGAATGCGGCCTGGGCAACGGTGTCGAGCCCGTCGCGGCGACGACTCAGAAAGCTGCGGAGGGTGGAGAAGTCGCGACGTTCCAGCAGACGCAGGGCCGCTGCTTCGTAGACGTCATCGTCCACAGCCTGCACTTCGTAGCCCAGGGCGCGGATGGCTGGCAGGGCGAGGAAGGTGTTGGTGAAGGACTGGATCGTCCCGATGAAGTGCGGGTACTGGAGAAACCGTCGTCCGTCGGGAACCGCTGTGAGGCGGTTGATGATCTCGTCCTTCGCTGTGTTCGTGTGCGAGAGGACGCAGATGCCCCGGGTCCGTGAGGTCCATGCGCCGGCGAGCAGGGCCAGCTTGAGTCCGATCAGCGTGGTCTTGCCGGAACCGGGTGCCGCTTGGAGATCCTGGGAAAGCTCGCTCTGTACGAAGTCCCACTGCTCGGCATGCGACAGGTCGAGGCCGAGGATCTGGGCGAGGGTCTCGACCTTGTCCTTCACGAGGGCATCGGGCAGGTACGGAGGCTTCACTGCTCCACCTCGCCGCAGATGTGGTCGAACGCAGCCACCAGATAGGGAGGGAGATCGTCTTCCGTGAGGTCCGTGGCCTCAAGGAGGTCAGCTGCGTGCTGGGCTGTAATCGTCTTGCTGGCGTTGCCCGCCTTCAAGGGCTCATAGATGCGGAGAGCGACAGTTTCCAGAGAGACGTCGTCTGCCTTCCACCTCTCCACCTCCTTCCGTGCAGCGTCAGTCAGTTTCTTGAGCTTCTCGGCGCCCGGCCATGAGCTCTCGGACGAACGGGCGGCACGGACCGCCTGGTGCATCAGGGTGACCATGGGCCAGGAGGCCGCCGCAAGGTCGTACTCGAGAGTCCAGCAGTCCGAGACGAAGGTCTCTACTGGCCCGTTGTCCTCCTTCTTGAGGCCGGCGACATGCTCGGCGATCTCAGCCGGAGTCATCTCCGCCGAGCAGCGCAGTTCGCCCCTCATCTTGGCCGGGGTGTCCTTCGGTACGAGGTCCCGGTCTCTGATGCAGGCCACAGGGATGGGAACCTGCTCGCCGTCGCGCTGGAAGATCCGGCTGTAACGGAACAGCCCGACGTGCCCGACGTTCACCACACTGATGCCGCGTTCGCTGAAGGACCGGCCCATGGCCTTGGCGAGAGCGGGAAGGAAGATCGCCTCGGCATCGCCCTCAACGACCGCGACGCCACGGGCAAAGAACAGGTTTGCCTTGGTCACGTCCAGGAAGCGGGAGAGAAAGGCGTAGTCACCATCGTCGAGCTTGGTGTGCTCGGGCGCCAGGCTGAACGTACGTCCCCGGGCCACCATCGTGAGGGACCCGACCGGCATGGCTGACGCCAGATTGGGACTGTGTGTGGTCAGGATGACCTGGACGGGAGCCGCCGCAGCTTCCTCGACTTCTTCCGACCGTTCACGCAGCAGATCCATGATCCTGGCCTGCAGCTGCGGATGAAGGTGAGCCTCCGGCTCCTCGATGAGCAGTAGCGGCGCGATGTCGCCTTTCCCGAGAAGCAAGAGCTCTGCTGCCATGAACAGCGCGTTGTTGTAGCCGAGCCCGCGGCGGGTCCATTCGTCGGACGCCGAGAACAGGGTCAGCTCCAGCCTCTCCAAGGCCCGGGCCAGCGACGCGTCGCCCGCGACCCCGATCTTCCCTCGGAGCACGTCCCCGCCGATCGCGAACTTCTGCAGGTACGCCGTGTTGATGTCGTCCCGGGCCGCGGTAACGGCTGGGTTCCGGCCGATGTGATGCTCTGCGCGGCTCAGGATCCCTACGAGCGTGGAAGCCGAGTCGTCCTCCGCGTCGAAGTCATCCTTGCCCTGATCCGTCATCGCTGGATAGCTGGCAAGGATCTGCGACAGCCGGGATCCTCGCCCCGAGCGGAGCTCTGCTTCGGCGTCTCGTAGCGGGCGGAGGTAGGTGGCTTTGAGGAACTCACGCGCCGCCCCATCGAGAGCCAGCCCCTTCCCGCCCTCGCCGGTGCGCGTGGTCCAGGACACACGATTCCGGAGTGGGTCCACGAGCTGCGCCTTGATAGTGACGTCCAGGACAGCGTTGCCACGACCGTCATTCGTCAGCAGCTCCAGGAAGGCCCCCTGCTCCTGCGTGGACAGATCCTCAAACCGACAGGAGATCGAGAAGGTCTCCGCCCTGCCACGGTCACCGACGTGGAAGTCGTCCCTCGATATCCGGTAGTAGTCCGCCGCCGCGGTCTGCAAGCACAGGCGAATCGCGTCGACGATCGCAGTCTTGCCGCTGTCGTTCTCACCCACCAGAACATTCGTTCCTGGGCTGAACGACACGTCCAGCGACTCGCCCGAACCGTCGTTCTCTTGTGCGGCAGCGCCGAAGATCCTGAAGTTCTCGGCACGCAGTCGCGCTAGGTACATGGCCCCCCATGTCACAGGGGCCTGCGCCCGAGCGGGCGCAGGCGGAGTCAACCGCCTCAAGTGCCCCACCCGTAAGCGGATTACCCATGGATCATATGCCCGCCCGGTCTGCCTACGAGGCGGATCACCGTGCCTCATGGGTAGCTAGAGGCCACCACCTGGTCCTCAGCGGGGGTTGACGTGCGGGTCTCCGTAGCCCGAGGCGAGACTGGCAAGCAAGCTGCCTTGGACGGGTGCCGCGACCCCTTGGCCCGCTCAACCGACGCCAGCTACCCCGACCTTGGCACGGTGGGTGTCGATAACCGCCTCGCGTGGTCATGCGCTTCACCGGGTGTGGCGTCCGGCTGAACATGCCGCCTGAGGCATCCACCAGTCGTCCAGCAGGCCAATTTCAGTCTGATTGGTGGGCCATCCGAGTGAAAGATCCTTCGATAAAGAATCGAAATGAAAGAAGGTGCCCATATCGAACTCCTCTCAGTGTCAGTGGCGATCCCTAGGTTCTCGGGCGTGGAAAACGAGTGGATCGAGCCAGGGGCTCACAAGCAATCGCTTTTCAGAGATGAGCAGGTCGAACGCGGGCGCAAGCTCGTTGCCCGCGATGACCTTCTGACCAGTGAGAGGCAGCGCACCCGTCTAGAGATCGGTGATCTCCTCCTGGAGATCGCCCCGCCCGGCGAGAGCGACATGCACAACGGCACGCACAGGGTGATCGCCGCGCTCGCCAGCAAGATCGGCATCGCTCCCAACACGGCCCGCGAGTACCGGATGGTGGCAGCTGGGTACAAGGGCAGCGCGCGCAAGCGTGTTGCGGAGTCTGGCGTCACTGTCTCGTACTCCGTTATCCGAGAGGCTGCCATCGACATCACCGGTTCTGGCACACCGGCCGCGGAACGGTGGGAGAGGCTGTTCGAGCTCATCGATGATCCGCACCGGACGCGAGTGACTGTCCCCGAGTTCCGCAGCGCTATCGGCGCAAAGGTCATCGCCGAGCCTGCCGCCGGGCTCAGCCCGGAGCGAGTGGTGAAGCAGCTCAACGAACAGGAGGGCCTACGCGAAGCGGTTATCGCGGCCGTCATGGAGCCCGACTTCTTGCGGGAGGTCCTGCTGGCAGACCCGATGGCCGAGGTCCGCGTCCGGGACTCGCTCGCGGAGATCGGACGGCTGACCCGCAAGGACGTGACTGAACGAACCGAGGACAGTGACGACCGGCTGATCGGGCAGCTTCGCAGCCGGCTGCGCCTGCTGCTGGGCGTCTCGCAGATGGCTCCGGAGCAGGTGGTCAGCATCGCGGATGAGGGGCTCCTCGACGAACTAAACACGGCCTGCGCGCGGGTCTCCCGCTGGGTCGACGAAGTGCAGAATGCCCGCGCCAACGGACGGACGGTGGCCCAGTGAGCACGACGCGGTACGGCGGCCTTTCCGCCTCGACGAAGCAGTGGCTGATGGAGCATGTCCAAGCGATGCTCGCGGAGGGCCTCGACGCTACAGCCCGCGTTTCCCGGCTGCCCGAGGTGGTACTCGAGGGAGTTCTTAACGGGGAGTTGTCGGCCATCGAGTACCTGCGTGTGCTGGTCGGTGCGGACGCGCGGGGCCTGGACAGGGTCATCCTCGAGAAGCTTGCGAAGAGTGAACCCGACGGAACTGGCCAGGGAGTAGCTCCACCTGAGGATGCCAGCGGATCGGCGTCTGGTGGAACCGTTGATGGGACAGTGTCGAGCGGTACGTCGGGAATGGAGACGACCACCCAGCGCGACGGAGCAGAGAGGCCGGACAGCCCTCCGGTGGGAACAAACGGCACCACGGTTTGTACGACAACCGGTGGGAGCCTGACGGGGAAGATCCCGGCTCAGCCATCTCTCCTGGCCACCGATCTGCTGCGCAGGCGGGTCGTGGAACTCGCCCAGCAGGAAACACGGCTGCGTAGGGAGTACAGGCGGCTGGGACAGGAGGCGAAAGACGTCAGCCAGTTGCGCAAGATGGTGCGCGACGAGCTCGGCCAGGTTCGCAGGCATCTCAAGGCCATCCGCGAGGCCATCAAGGAGGCGGAGAACGTCGGGCAGAAGGGCCTGGACGCTCTGCCGCTGCTCGGCATCAGCGCCGACATGCTGGGGCTTGAGGACCACCACCTGACCGCTATCACCAAGGAGACCGTGTGATGCTGGCCGATCTCTCCTCCGCCGAATGGCATGACCACTGGAAGCGTATGGTCGACGTCAGTCAGCGCGAGCAGCGCCGCGGAGCGCATATCGCGGACATCGTGACGGTCGACGGCTGCGTGGTCGAGATCCAGCACGCATCAATGTCCCCGACGAAGATCGAGGGGCGCGAGCTGGACCACGGGCACATGGTGTGGGTGTGGGACGCGCGGCAGGCCTTCTCCTCCGGACAATTGCAGATCAACAGCCTGAACGGGGCCGTGGTCTCATTCAGGTGGCGCAACCATCGCCGAAACCTGCGGAGCTGCCGTCGCACTCAGTTCCTGGACCTCGGCCACCTGCTCCCGGATGGCCCGGCCGTGGTTCTTCGCGTCGAGCAGTTCAACGAAGACGGCACGGGTCTGGGCAGCCTCATCTCGCACCACTCGATGCGCCTGTGGATGACGTGCGGCATCAAGTACCGCCCCCTCGCCGAAGTGCCAGGGATCCCCCAGCATAGGGCGAAAGCGGTTGCGTGACCTTGTAGCTAGGTCGGCCCCCGCTGCGACGGGGGCTTCGCCTACTTGCCTGGCTGTCTTCGATGATCTGCCCAGGCTTTTCGTCAGCGAAGAGCGGAGATGATGTCGGTGCCGTAGGCGTCGATGGTGCCCTCGCGGTCGTCGTGCATGTCGTAGACGGCGAACTGGTCGACGCCCAGGTCCTTCAGACGGCGGAGCTTCTCCACGTGGGCCTCGCCAGGGCCGATCAGGCAGAAGCGGTCGACGATCTCGTCGGGGACGAACTCGGTGTCCGGGTTCCCGGTCCTGCCGTGGTGGCTGTAGTCGTAGCCGTGCCGGTCCTTGATGTACCTGGTGAGCTCGTCCGGCACCATCGACGAGTGCTCGCCGTACTTGGCGACCAGGTCGGCGACGTGGTTGCCGACCATGCCGCCGAACCAGCGGCACTGGTCGCGGGCCTGGGCGAGGGCCTCGGGCGAGTCGTCTGCCGTGACGTAGGCGGGGGCGGCGACGCAGATGGTGAGGGCGTCGGGGTCGCGGCCGGCGTCCTGGGCGGCCTTGCGGACGGCCTTGATCATCCATTCGGTGAGGAAGGGGTCGGCGAGCTGGAGGATGAAGCCGTCGGCCTTCTGCCCGGCGAGCGCGAGGGCCTTCGGGCCGTACGCCGCCATCCACACGGGCAGCTTGCCGTCCGTGATCCATGGGATGCGGACGGCGTTGCCGTCGACGAGGGCCTCGCGGCCTTCGGCGAGGTCGCGGATGACATCGATGGCCTCGCCGAGGCGGGCCAGGGTGTTGGGCTTGCGGCCGGCGACGCGCATGGCGGAGTCGCCGCGGCCGATACCGCAGACAGTCCGGTTGCCGTACATGTCGTTGAGGGTAGCGAAGGTGGAGGCGGTGACCTCCCACGTCCGGGTGCCGGGGTTGGTGACCATGGGGCCGACGTGGAGCTTGGTGGTGTTGGCGAGGATCTGGCTGTAGATGACGAAGGGTTCCTGCCAGAGCACGGCGGAGTCGAAGGTCCAGCCGTAGCGGAACCCGTTGCGTTCCGCGCGGCGCATCAGGCTCACGACCTGCGAGGCGGGCGGGTCGGTCTGCAGGACGAGTCCGAAGTCCACGCGGGACCTCCGAGTTCGAGTCGGTGCGATGGGACCACTGGGCTGCTCAGCCCAGGTACTGGCAGAGACCGCGCGGCACGAACACCCCGTGCCCCGCGTGACCCGTGTATTTCCGCTGGTCGACGACGACCTCACCCTGGGACAGGACCGTCTCCACCTGGCCGGTGATCGTCTTGCCCTCGTACGCCGAGTAGTCGACGTTCATGTGGTGGGTCTCCGCCGACAGCGTCTGGGTGGCGTGCGGGTCGTAGATGACGACGTCCGCGTCGGCGCCGGGGGCGATGGTGCCCTTCTGCGGGTAGATGCCGAACATCCGGGCCGGGGTCGCGCAGGCGATCTCGATCCAGCGGCGGCGCGAGATGTGTCCGTCGACGACGGCCTGATGGAGGAGGTCCATGCGGTTCTCCACGCCGGGCAGGCCGTTGGGGATCTTGGAGAAGTCGCCCCGGCCCAGCTCCTTCTGGCCGATGAAGCAGAACGGGCAGTGGTCGGTGGAGACCACCTGGAGGTCGTTCGTCCGCAGCCCGCGCCAGAGCGCCGCCTGGTGCTCCTTCGGTCGCAGGGGCGTCGAGCAGACGTACTTGGCGCCCTCGAAGTCCGGCTCCGCGAGGTTGTCCGTGGACAGGAACAGGTACTGCGGGCAGGTCTCGCCGAAGACCGGAAGTCCCATGTCCCGGGCGGCCGCCAGCTCGGCCACCGCCTCCTCGGCGGACACGTGGACGACATAGAGCGGGGAGCCTGCGACCCGGGCGAGCTGGATCGCGCGGTGGGTGGCCTCCGCCTCCAGGAGCGCCTTGCGGACCTCCCCGTGATGCCGCGGGTCTGTCTCGCCGCGGGCGAGGGCCTGCTCGACTAGGACGTCGATCGCGATGCCGTTCTCCGCGTGCATCATGATCAGCCCACCGGTCTCGCCGGCCACCTGCATCGCCCGCAGGATCTGGCCGTCGTCCGAATAGAAGACCCCCGGATACGCCATAAACAATTTGAACGAGGAAATCCCATGCTCGATGAGCTTCGGCATCTCCTTAGTACTGCAACGGTGTTTGCTGTGACGGGTGGTCAGTCGGTGGGGCGTGGCCTCGTTGTTTGTAGTGGCTGGTGCGGGCTTGGTGTTGTCGTTTTCGGCGCCAGGTCGACCAGTGCAGGATGTGGTCGACGGGTGCGGGCCGTCGGTTGGTGAGGCGGTGGATCAGGCGTCTGATCTCGGCGAGGCTGAGGTGGATGAGCTGGGAGGATCCGTTTCTGCT
>NZ_JBVJMV010000102.1:0-9045 GCF_055584025.1 Streptomyces sp. NPDC104309
CGCCCTCAAGGAGCTGATCACCGAGGTCCACGAGACCAACTTCCGTGTCTATGGCGCCAGGAAGGTCTGGCGTGAGCTGCACCGCCAGGGCCACGTAGTAGCCCGGTGCACCGTCGAACGCCTGATGCGGGATCTCGGCATCACCGGCGCCGTCCGCGGAAAGAAGGTCATCACCACGATCCCGGACAGCTCAGTCGAACGGGCGCCGGACCTGCTGGACCGCAAGTTCGTCGCGCCGGCGCCGAACCGCTGCCGGGTCGCTGACTTCACCTACGTCAAGACGTGGTCCGGAGTCGTCTACGTCGCCTTCGTCGTGGACACCTTCTCCCGCCGGATCGTTGGCTGGTCCGCCGCCGCGTCGAAGGAGACCAGGCTCGTACTGGACGCCCTGGAGATGGCTCTGTGGCAGCGCGATCGGGACGGATTCCCCCACACCGCAGGCGAGTTGATACATCACTCGGACGCCGGGTCGCAATATACGAGTTTCCGGCTCGCCGAGCATCTGGACGCCGTCGGCATCGCGGCTTCGATCGGCTCGGTCGGCGACGCCTACGACAACGCCCTCATGGAGTCCGCGATCGGCCTGTTCAAAACCGAGCTGATCAAGCCCGGCCGGCCCTGGAGGACACTCTCCCAAGTCGAACTCGCGACGGCCGAGTGGGTCGACTGGTACTGCCACCGCCGACTCCACGGTGAAATAGGGCACATCCCACCCGTCGAATACGAGACCAACCACTACCTCACCACCGCGAAACCCCAGGTCAAAACCACAATCTGAGATCTCTACCGAACCCGGGGCGGTTCAGTGGACACTGGCCCGGGTGAAGACTCTGATCGGGCGGTTGTTTCACGTCAGCTACACGGTGGAGGGGACATGGCGGCTACTGAAGCGTCATGGCTGGTCCTGGCAGCAGCCGGCCCGCAGAGCGATCGAACGTGACGACGACGCAGTGGAGTTGTGGAAGAAGGAGGTGTGGCCGCAGGTAAAAGCACGGCGGCGGCCCGCGGGGCCTGGATCGTCTTCGAGGACGAGGCCAGCCAGTCGCTGAGGCCGCCACGCGCGAGGTCCTGGGGCCGGGTCGGCCGGACTCCGGTCGTCCGCGTCCAGGGCCGCGGTTCCGGACGGGTTTCGATGGCGGGAATGGTCTGCTTCCGCCCCGGAGACCGGTCGAGGCTGATCTACAGCTTCCGCGTTCACCGGGGCCGAAAGGGCGAACCCAAAGGATTCACCTGGCAGGACTACCGCGACCTCATCGTGCGGGCGCACAACCAGCTCAAAGGCCCCATCGTCCTGGTCTGGGACAACCTGCGCACCCATCTCATGTCACAGATGAAAGACTTCATCGCAGCGAACGAGGACTGGCTGACCGTCTTTCATTTCCCGTCCTACGCACCTGACCTCAACCCCCAGGAAGGCATCTGGTCCCTGGTGAAACGGACGATCGGCAACCTCGCCGCCGCGAACCTCGACCAGCTCGCCGCCGCCGTGAAGCGCAGCCTCAAGAAGACCCAGTACCGACCGCACCTCATCGACGGCTGCCTCATAGGCACCGGCCTGACCCTGACCAGCTGACACGATCAGGCCGACATCACCCATTCAAGTTCAGTAGCCGCGATCCGCGACCTGATCCGCAGCGCCCTCAAGCTCGCCGGCTACGTCAACACCGCAGCCGGACGCCGAGCCCACGCAGACCACGGCCGGGCCCTCGCCCTCTACGGCATCACGTGATCAAACCAGACGATCCCGGCAAACGCCGGGGCCCTGACCCCATCCACCACGCCGGCCAGCGGCGATGCCTCACGCCTCACGAACTACAGCTGCCGTGGATGTGCTCCTGTGCCCGGCGGTAGGAATCCCCACGGCCGTTCTCCTGGTCGTCGGTCTCGAACTCGTTGAACACCTGGGTGAGTGACTTGAGGGCCTGCTCGGCGCCGTCCCGGCCGAAGTCGAGTTCCGCGTAAAGTCGCGGATGCTTTTCGCGGACCAGTTCGAGATAGGCGCCCAAGTCGATCCCGTCAAGGTATTCGGTGTCACGCGATTCGCGCAGCAGAGATTGCACGCTCATGGAGATTTCCCTCTGTTGTGAAGCGCCCAGAACGGAAATGGCCCGGCGCTCTTGGAAGTCCGCGGCTCGGATGGCGCGGGTGGAATTCTGTAAAGCTCGCCGCCCGTGGTCAAGCTCTGTTCAACTGACCAGAGCAGCCTTTGTCCGCGGCGACGCCGCACGCCACTGCCCCGGCCGAACAGGACCATCCGCCCGAACGGCGTGAGACACCGTTACGCGACGGTGCGCGCCACCGTCAGCTGACGAACGGCGGCGAGGTCGGCGCAGCCGGACAACAGCACGGCCTCTTCGGTCTCGGTGCGCAGGAGGCCGAGAACGGTGCGTACACCAGCCGCGCCGTCCGCGGCGAGGCCCCACAGCACCGGACGGCCGTACATCACACCGTCGGCGCCCAGGGCCAGAGCACGCAGGACATCCGCTCCCGTGCGCACGCCGCCGTCCAGCAGGACCTCACAGCGGCCGGCCAGTCTCTCGACCACCGGGGGCAGCGCGGCGCAGCTCGGCACGGCCGCGGGCAGCTGACGGCCGCCGTGGTTCGAGACGACCACCGTGTCGGCCCCACGCTCGGCCGCCCGCACGGCGTCGCGGGGGTCGAGAATCCCCTTGACCACCAACGGCAGTTCGGTCTGGGCGCGCAGCCACTCCAGGTCGGACCAGCCGGCCGCCGGATCGAAGGCGACCGCGGAGTGGGTCGCCACGGCTGAGGCGCCCGGCACCCGGGTGTGGGTGGTGGGGCCGGTGTCGTCGAGGTTGCCGGCGGTGACGTCGGCAGGCAGGGCGAATCCGTTGCGCAGGTCGCGCGGCCGTCGGGCCATGACGGGGACGTCCACCGTGATGACGATGGCCCGGCAGCCGGCCTGTTCGGCCCGGCGCACCAGGTCGAGCAGCACTCCCCGGTCGCGCAGCCAGTAGAGCTGGAACCACAGTGTCGCGCCCACGTCCGCGATCTTCTCCAGCGGGTGGCTGGAGAGCATCGGCACAACGTACGGAATGCCTTCCGCGCGCGCAGCCTCGGCCACCGCGAGTTCACCCTGGGGGTGGACGAGTCGTTGGTAGGCCATTGGGGCAATCACCACCGGCATCCGGGTCTCGCTGCGCCCGAGTTGCCGCGCCAGCCGCACACCGCCCGGTTGCCCGTTCAGCACACGCGGTACCACGGTGATTCGGTTCAGCTCGGTCAGATTGCCCGTCAGGACGGACTCGTCCCCGCTGCCTCCCGCGACGAAGTCCCAGATGTCCGCCGGAAGCCGGTCGCGGGCCGCTTGCTCGGCCTCCGCCACGCGGGTCCAGGGTGGAGTGACGCCCGGTCCGGCGCCGGTACTGCTCATTGGGGGACTCTTTCTCGTACAACCCTGCTCAGGTGGTGACCTCGCGGCCCGGTGGGGGCGTGGCCGTCGGTGTGCGTTGCGCGCCGTGGCCGAATCGGGTGGCGCGGGCCCGACCTCACCGGCGGTCGTCGTCCGCGGCGCGCTGCCGTTCGACCGCTGTGTACAGTGCCTTGATGTTGGCGCTGCCGAAGGTCCGTGAGCCGAGCCGCTCGATGAGCTCGAAGAACAGGGTGTTGCGCGGGTGGACGGAGCCGGTGAAGATCTGCAGGAGCTGGCCGTCGGGGTCCTCGTCGGCGAGGATGTCGAGAGCCCTCAGCTGCTCGACACCGTGGCGGGTGGGTGTCAGCCGCTCGGGCAGCATGTCGTAGTAACTCCCGGGTGTTTCGAGGAACCGGACGCCGGTGTCGCGCAGCCTTTCCACGTCCCGGGTGATGTCGCGGGTACTGAAGGCGATGTGCTGCACCCCGGCGCCGCCGTGGTTCTTGATGAACGCGTCGATCTGGCCGGGCTGCAGTGTCAGATCGGGTTCGATGACCGTGAAGGTGACGTCACCGGAGCGGCTCTGTATGGCAATGGAGTCCATCGCCTGCTCGCCGACCATGATGCGTTCGGTGAACACCTCGCGGAAGTCGAGGACTTGCTTGTAGTACTCCACCGTCGGGCGCAGTTGGCCGGCCTCGACGCAGACCGCGAAGTGGTCAACCGTGTCCAAGTGGTCGTCCGCGCCGGGTTTGACCGGTTCGCCGGACGGAACGAGTCCCGGCAGGGTGCGTGAGCCCAGGGCGTTCGGACGCTCGACGAAGGTATGCACCACATCGCCGAAGCCGGAGATCGTCGCACAGATGATCCCGTCGTGGTCGGCCGGGGGCGACACCGGCTGCGCGCCGCGTCGGACGGCTGTACGAAAGGCCGCTGCCGCGTCGGAGGTGCGGAGCGCGATGTCGGACACTCCGTCGCCGTGCAGTGCCACATACGCCGCGGCCGGGTGGTCCGCTCCTGCGGCGCCAGTGAGCACCAGCCTGATGTCCGCTGTCCCTACCGCCGCGGTGGCCACACCCGCGCTGGACGCCGAGTCGGCGGAGCGGGCGTACAGGCCCATGCCGTAACGCTTCACCCAGACATCGGTCGCGGTGTCGAGGTCCGCGACGGCGAACCGGACATGGTCAACACTCAGATCTTCCAGCACAGGCATCACGGTGTTCTCTCCTCGTGTCAGCTCAGTACGTCCATGCTGTGCGGACCAGGAGTCGACCGGATCGGCAGAAGCCGCTGTTACGGATGCCGGGCAGTCGACCGCGAGATCCACCGCCCCGTCCGGGCCGGCGTCGGCGTCAGGACGCGACCACTGAGCTCTGCTCGGCCACAAGTGCCGCGAGCCGGTCCAGGCCGGGTCCGATGTCCTGGGGCCGCAGCGCGCTGCACGACAGGCGCAGGCTGCGGGCGCCCGCATCGGAGCCGGGGTAGAACTGGCTCATCGGTGTCCAGAGCACCTGGTGACGACTGGCCGAGTGTTCCAGCAGGGCCTCGTCCGCCCGGAACGGAACGTGCAGCATGACGAAGAAGCCGCCGACCGGCCTGGTCCAGTGCACGGCCTGCGCGCCGTCGCCGCCGAACCGTACTCGCAGCCCGCGCAGCAGCCGGTCCAGGTTGTCCCGGTATACGGCGGTCACCCGCTCATTGGCACGGACGAGGCTGAAGTCGTGGGCCAGGAGACGACCGGCGACGACCGCTTGGCTCACCGGGGATGTGTTCAGGGTGATCATGCTCTTGATCTTGCCGAGCTCGTCGGCCAGCAGGCCGGTCCTGCGCCCGCCCGAGGTCACCGCCTGATCGGCGACCACGTACCCGACCCTGGCGCCCGGCATCACCGACTTGGCGAAGGAACCGATGTAGACGACCTGGCCGCCCTCGTCGAGGGACTTGAGGGTGGGGAGCCGCTCGCCGTGACCTGCGTAGATGCCGTACGGGTTGTCCTCGACGATCAGCAGCCGGTTGCGTTCGGCGACCTCGAGCAGCCGACGCCGCTCGGCGATCGGCAGGCACGTCCCGGTGGGATTGGCGAAGTCGGGGATGACATAGAGGCAGCGAGGCCGAAGACCGGCCGCGCGGGCCGTGGCGAGAACGGCCTCCAGATCGTCGAGGTCGACTCCGTCGTCACCCGAGGAAACAGGGAGAACGGGCATACCGACCACGCTGGCCGCTCCTGTGAAACCCGCGTACGTCGGCGCAACCGCCAGCGCGACGTCGGCGGAGTCGCGGCACAGCGCGCGCAGGACCAGAACCATCGCCTCCTGCGCGCCGACGGTCACGACGACCGCTTCGGGAACGGTCTCGATGCCCTCGTCGACGTGCAGGTACCGGCAGACGAGGTTGTTGATGATGCCCTTGGCCGGTCCGTACGAGAACAGGGCTCTGATGACGTCATGCTCGGGCCGGGTCGAGTGCGCCGTCAGGTAGGTGCGGAACGCACGCAGGTCGTTCGCGGTGTCGTCGGCGGTGACGAATCGCTCGTTCGGCCGTCCCGCCGCGAAGGAGATGGCGTCGGGGAACCGCTCGGCGACCTCGTTGAGGAAGTTCATCGCGTCGAGCAGGGGGTCTTGTAGCGCGCGGGTCAATTCCGCCATCGCGAGTTCCATGCCGTCACTCTCGACGCTGCTCGCTCCCGGGGGACCGGTGATCGCCCCCGTTACGAGAGCGGGCGGTGGTCCCGGCCGTGTCGTAACGCGGGGGAGCACGCTGTTCCGCGAGGGGCGGTCAATGGCCAGGAGGCGATCCCTGGCGGCGCGGCCCGCGCTGCGGTCGGAAGCACTCGCAGCTGTTCACCGCCGCCAGATCCCGACGCGCGGACCGTCTCGGAGACTCCACTCGCGTCATGCCGCGATCCCAGGTGGGCGGTCTTGTTGACGTCGGCGAACGAGTTCGGGGTGTGGCGGGCGGCCCAGGCGGCCATGTGCGCGCGGGAGCGCAGTCGCAGGACGGACCGGATGCTGCGGATGTGCGTTTCCACCGTCCGCACGGAGAGGTGCATCCGATGGGCTATCTCCGAGTTGGCGAATCCTTCCATCACCAGCTGAAGCACCTCCCACTCACGCGCCGTCAGCAGGTCGTCGTCCCCGGTCGGCGGGGAGGGAACGGCGTCGGCGCGGGCCAGCACGACACTCTGCCGGAGGCCGAGACCGCGGGCCGACGCCAGTGCCGCGACGACCCGCCCCTTCGACAAGATGCGCGTGGCGGCACCGTAGGCCTCGACAAGCTCCTTACGCCAGGCAGGGAAGAAGCGCAGCGCCGTGGAGGGCCTGCCCTCAGTGGTGGTCATGAGCTTGAGCACGCGCTCGAAGTCATCGCTCCGCGCCGCGCAGAGGGCAAGCCCGAGAATCCCGTCGTAGGCACCGGGCCGGAACGCGGAGTCCAGGGCCTCCTGGAAGAACCCCTCGGCCTTGGGCAGGTCGTCGTTCTCCAGCGCGAGGGCACCAGCGGTGATCAGGGCGGCGCTGAGGTGTTCCGGCGGTGCCGACGCCCGCAACACGGGAAGGGTCTTCTCCAGCAGCACGGCGGCCAGGCCGCAGCGGCCGCGGTGCAGCAGGTGCCGGGCCAGATGCGCCCGGCAGACGGCGAGCGGGACCTCCTCCGCACCACGTCTCGCGACGCCCAGAGCCACATCGAGGTCGCGATACGCGGCCTCACGGTCGCCGTACATCTCGTTGGCAAGGCTCGACAGCAGCGCGACCCGGGCCAGTTGTACGTCGTCACCGGAGCGGCGCGCGACGGCCACGGTCTCCCCGACGAGATTCATGGCCTGCCGACCGTGCCCATACCAGCAGGCAAGCGTGAGCGCTCCCTCCAGCGCGTGGTGGCGGCGTGCGGAGGAGGTCTCGGTGACCGCCAGCGTGTGCTGGATTCTCTCCAGGACATCGCCCACGTTCTCACCGGACGCCAGCTCTGCGGCGGCGAGCGCCCAGGACAAGGAGAGCTGCCTCTCGTCGTCGGTGGTAGCCAGCCACGACAACAGACGGCGGATGATGTCGCGCTCCTCGGACAACTGGTACAATGCCCCGGGGGACAGCACCAGTTCGTCGTTCAGCGTTCTCGCGCGGGCCGCCGTCCAGTCCGCCAGCCGGTTCAGCACTCCCTCCTCCTCTCCGGAGGCGGTCAGGTGCTGCCGGCCGAGACTGCCGACGGAGTTCGGCACCTGGTAACCGGAGGGCCGGTGCGGTCCGCGCGTGCGGACGACAACCAGCGACTTGGCCTCCAGGCTGATCAGAAGGTCGGGGACCGTCTCGGCGTCGGCGGGATCGCCGCCATACGCCACCGTCGCCGCCTCGACACTGTTGATGCCGGTCAGCAGCGACAGACGGCGGAACAGTCGCTGTTCATCGGCGCCGAGGTGGTCGTAGCTCCACCGCAACGCCGCACGCCAGCTGCGGTGTCGGGGGTCGGCCGTCCGCCAGCCTTGATTCAGCAGGGACAGCGGTTCCTTGAGGCGCTCCCTGATCTCGGCCACGGGGAGCGCGCGGGCGAGCTGGGCGGCGAGTTCGAGGGCCAGCGGGATGCCGTCCAGTGCGGTGCAGACAGCTCTGACGTCCTCCGAGTTCTCCTCGTTCAGCCGGAACTCGTGGTTGACCGCGCTGCTCCGCTCGACGAACAGCCGTACAGCGTCCGCCCGTAGGCAGCTCTCCGGCGAGTCGACGGAGGCGGCGTCGGGCAGGGAGAGTCCGGGGAGTCGGTAGACGGCCTCACCGGAGATGCGCCACGTCTCCCGGCTGGTGGCGATCACGCGCAGTCCCGGGAATCGGAACAGCAGGTCGACAATCGCCGGGCCGCATGTCTCCAGTACGTGCTCGCAGTTGTCGAGCAGGACGAGCTGTTCATCGGCGCGACCGGCCGTGCGCCGGATCATCGGCGCGATCTGGTCCTCAATGGTCGCCTCAAGGGCCGCGACGGCCCGCCGGGGCTCGGAACCGGCCATTTCCGGAGTGCGGAGATCGACGAACACGGTGTCGCGGTGGCTGACGCGCTGTTCCTTCTTCGCGAGTTCCGTCGCGAGCCGGGACTTACCGGCGCCGGGCGGTCCGGTCACGGTGAGGAGCCTGGTGGTACGGAGAATGCGACGCAATTCGACGAGGTCGTGCTCGCGGCCGATGAAACTGCTCAGTTGAGTCGCGTCGTTGGCGCCGGCCAGAGGTGTCCCGTCCTTGACGCGGCGCCGGTAAGCGCGTTGCCGGCAGGCATTCGAGCAATATCGGGTGTGTGTCGACTTCTTGCCCTCGACGCGTTGTATGCGCTCCCCACACGTCTCGCATGCAGACGCCTTCTCGTTGGATTTCTGCATCTGTGAGCACCCACGCAACTCTGATCGAGCAATTCCGCAATCAGGCGGTCGACGACAGGGACATCGATCAATGGGCTTGTCCGCCCTGCCCGGGTGGTGACGTCGTCGGACGAGACGAGGCCGACACCGTGTCGGCGTCGCCCGTGGGCGCGGGCCCCCGGTCCAGTCCGAGCACGAGCGGTACGGCCAGCACGCTGATCGCGGTGAGGAACACCCAGGGCAGCGCCGCACCGCCCTCCAACAGCGCGGTGAGCAGCGCCGGGGCGAGGGCACCGCCGACCGACCAGGACAGCTGGTAGACGCCCAGATAGCGGCCCCGCAG
>NZ_JBVJMV010000103.1:0-4051 GCF_055584025.1 Streptomyces sp. NPDC104309
CGCCAGGATCATGCGGTAGTCGTCCGGCAGGGCGGTCTCATCGGGATTCTCGCCGCGGTGCGGGATCAGCAGGACAGCCCGCCCCGCCACCCGGCACAGCAGGACGATCGTGTAGTTGGCTTTTTCCGCGTGGATGAACCGGCAGACATCGCTCACCGATCGCTCTCCTTCGCGAAAAAAGCTGTCGCTCTTTTTAGGATTTCAATCGTCTTCGCCTGCTCTACGGTGAGCTTCCGCAGCCGCTTAAGCTCCTCATCCCGGTCGCCCGCGCCCGGCGATAGGGCTGCCGCCACCGGCGCGGCCTCCGCGGCCCGGGCCTTCTTCACCCACGCACGCAGGCTTTCCGAACTGACCCCGAGTTCACGGGCGACATCAGTCACCGTCCGGCCCGACGACCGTACGAGCTCGATCGCGTCACACTTGTACTCGTCCGAGTACCGCTTCGTGTACTTGCTTCCCACCTGGTGCTACTTCCTCTGGACCCTCAGGGTCCCAGTCTCCAGGTGTCCATGATCAAGGGGAAGCCTCAATGTCGACTTCACCCCGCTGCGCGACGAGGACCGGGCCGCAGGCGGCTTCAGTCAGGCCTCCTGAGTGGCTGAGCGAGAAATCACCCAGGCCAGAGACCGCCGCGGGGTCAGCCCGCGCGGCGAGGGCGCGGTGCCATCATCCCCACGTACCAGAATCATGGCGCAGTGGCGCAATTTCGCTGTGCGACGCCTGCGCATCCTCGATGATGCTGTCATGACGGGGAAAGCTCTGGCGTGGTCTGGCGGAATCGTGACGGCTGTGACTTCGGGTGGTCTCATCTGGTACTTCAACCGCGTGGGGCTGGAAAAGGCGACCTCGCTGGCCGGGGTGGCGGGTTTGTTCGTCGCCATCGCCAGTCTCGTCGTGACCATTTGGGGGTTGGTGCTCCAGTACCGCCCCAGTGGAGGCGGACAGCACGTGGCGGCGAACGTCGGCGGAGGCGTGTACCAGGTGCGTGGGGCAACTGGCTCAGTCAAGATCAAAAGCAGTTCTTCGACGCCCACCCCGCCCCCGACGCCACCGGCAGGGGCACCGCAACCTCCGCGAGCCGTGCCCCGCGGTGATCAGACGGCCTCCGGTTCGATCTCCGGACCGGTCCACCAGGTCGACGGTGGCACGGACATTGAGGTGGAGTGAGGCTGCCGAACTTGCCTGACGCCTGGGGAAAGTGGGGACGCCGCCGCAGGGCCACCTCACAGTCCGTGAGCCGATCGACCGTGTGGGGCAGCCTCTACCAGGTCGACAGCGGTGGTGGCGCCGTCACCCTTCAGCACGAGGGCAACGGCGACATGACACGTCCCGGTTGTCCTCAAAGTCGGGCGGCAGGTCGTCCTCCGGGTTCTTCCAGCGATTCGCGCCCACCACATAGATCTCCCGCCGCCGCAGCGCGTCGCGCAGCACGCACAGCTCGTACGGGATCCGCTCGACGCGGCCCTTGTCGTCGACGACCGCCGCCCGCCACTGCTCGGGCACCACGTCGTCCAGCGGCACCTTCTCCACCGCGTCGAAGAACGCGGCCTCCTTCAGCGGCTGCTCCAGATACCGCTTCAGCAGATCGCGTCCATCACCGGCCGGTAGGCGGTGTTGTTGCACTTCAGCTCCAGCGCACCCAGCAGCGGCGAGAGCATCCGCCGCCAGTGCGCCGAGTACGACGACCGCAGCACAGTGCGCCCCCGCGCCTTGTAGCGGGCTTCGTTTGCCGCAGCCTCCGCCGCCAGCGCCTTGAGCGTCTTCTCCCCTCCGACCACCGGGACGATCACCCGCCGCACGATGCCCGACGGCTCCGACAACGCCGCCTCCGCCACCCGCAGCAGCATCGCCTCCTTGCCGCGGACCTTCTTCAGCTCCGCCCCCAGCTCCTTGTCGACCCGCCGCTCCGCCCGCGTGTTGATCTTCAGCACGAGCTGGATGAACAGGTCCACCAGCGAGTCGGTGATCTCCGTCTGCCGCACATGGCACAACGTGGCCAGCAGCGTCAGGCGCCGCGGCGGCTTCATCCGCTCCAGGTTCGCTGGGTACTCCTTCGACGCCCGCGCCCGCCAGGCACCGACCAGCTTCTCCGACACGTCCGCGAACAGGTCCGCGGGCAGCTCCAGGCGCCGTACCCGCTCCAGCTTGTTCACCTCGGCCAGCAAGCTCTCCAGACCCGGGCCGCCCGGGTCCGTCTTCAGCTCGGCGAAGTGCGAGCGCCCACCGCCCGCCACCGCGCCGCCGGCATCCACGTCCTGGCCGTCGTCATCGCCTGCGATCAGGACCTCCAGACGCGAGCGGGTCGCGTGGCTGAGCCGGTCCATCGTGCTGCGGCAAAACCGCTTCTCGAAGTCCTTGACCGCCTTGCCGACCAACCGCGGCATCTGTCCGGCGCCGGCGGTTCGATGTGGTCGTTGCGGCACCGCGCCACCACCGCGGCGGCGAGCCGGTCGCGCGACAGCTCCACCGAGCACAGCTCGGTCGCCAGCCACGCCGCCAACCGGTCCTGGTCCTCCTCAGTGTTCGCCCGGAACCCGTACGCCGCCCGGATCTCCCCCCGGTGCCGTTGGATCGCCTTGCCCTGCCAGCCGTAGTCCGCCCACGCGGTCGCGGGGACCTTCACCTGCTGGGCCACGTACTCCACCGCGGTGGCCGGGACCTCCCTGGCCGACTCCGGAAACCGAGCCTCCACCTCGAAGAACTTCAGCAGCAGCGCGAAGCCGAGCCGAGTCGCCCCGGACTTGTTCCGCACCCTCTTCATGTCGTCTTCGAGCAGTGTCCAGACCTCGATCAGGTCCTCCGGCTCCCAGTCCTGCCGCACCCGCCCCGCCCTCCCGTCGACATCACTCGTTCAGCTCATCGAGCCGCTCCGGCACGGGAAACGACATCCACGATGGTCACGCAGCGCTACATGTCCGGTCGCCGTAGCAATACGAGAACAGGGCCGCGCAGGTCAGGAATACCCGTTGTTTTTGCGGCGATTACTACGGGGACCCCGTACTGCGGATGGCCGCGCCCGACACCGACCCATGCCGCGTCAGCTCTCCGGGGCCTCGTCGGTGAGCCTGCGGCGAATCACCTTCGCCTCGCCGGTACGGCCGAGCCCGTCGAGTACGTCCGCCTGTGTCTCCTGCACGTCCCGTAGAAGCCCGGCGAACACAGCCGGTGTCTCCGCGGCCAATCGGCGGTAAATCTCCACGGCCTCCGCCACCGCCGTCAACGCCCCGGGAAGAAGGCCCGGTTCCTCACCGACTCGCAGCCTCGCCATCGTCCACAGCGACTTGGCGAGGTCGGGCTCGTATACGGAGGAGTTCTCCTTGGCGAAGCGGCGTCGGATGGTGACGACCTCCTCGATCGCGACCAGCGCCTCGACCAGTCGCCCCACCGCCCCGTACCGGATCGCCAGGATGGTCACCGAGTGAGCGAAATCGGGTTCATAGCAGACTGGATCCGCCCGCCGGCGGTAGACCTCGCCAGCTTCCTCGACGGCTGGCTCCTCGACCCGCCTTCCCAGCGACCCCTCCCAGATTGACAACTGGCTCAACACCTCGCTGAGGTCGGGCCCGTATGCGACGCGATCCGTCAGGCGGCGGTGGACCTCGACGGCTTCCTCGATCGCGGCCAGCGCCTCGACCAGTCGCCCCACTGCCCAGTACTGGCTCGACAGGTTCTTCAATGACCTGGCGAGGTCGGGTTCGTATGCGGCGGGATCCGCTCCCGCCAGAGGGCGATGAGCCTCGACGGCTTCCTCGGTTACGGCCAGTGCCTCGGCCCGCCGCCCCACCTCGCCCAGCCGGACCGACAGGGTGTTCAATGCGTTGGCGAGGTCGGGTTCGTATGCGGCGGGGTTCCCCCCCACCAGGCGGCGTCGGATGGTGACGGCTTCCTCGATCGCGGCCAGTGCCTCGGCCCGCCGCCCCACCTCGCCCAGCCGGACCGACAGGGTGTTCAATGCGTTGGCGAGGTCGGGTTCGTGCGCGGCGGGGTTGGCCTGTGCGAGGCGGCGTCGGATGGTGACGGCTTCCTCGATCGCGGCCAGTGCCTCGGCCCG
>NZ_JBVJMV010000103.1:4148-8968 GCF_055584025.1 Streptomyces sp. NPDC104309
CCGCCGCCCCACCTCGCCCAGCCGGACCGACAGGGTGTTCAATGACCTGGCGAGATCAGGCTCGTACGCTGCGGGATCCGCCCCCACCAGACGGCGATGGACCTCGACGGCTTCCTCGATCACGATCAGTGCCTCGGCCCGCCGCCCCACCTCGCCCAGCCGGACCGACAGGGTGTTCAATGACCTGGCGAGATCAGGCTCGTACGCTGCGGGATCCGCCCCCACCAGACGGCGATAGATCTCGACGGCTTCCTCGATCGTATCCGTGTCTCCGTTCCCGACCCCCGATTCCCAGTACCGGTTCGATTGGGTGCTCAGCGTGTTGGCGAGGTCGGGCTCGTACGTTGCGGGATCTGCCCCCGCCAGACGGCGATAGACGTGGACGGCATGATCGATCGTGATCAGACCCTTAAGCCCCTGCCCTGCCTCCCAGTATCGGTTCGACAGGGAGCTGAGCGTGTTGGCGAGGTCGGGCTCGTACGCTGCGGGATCTGCCCCCGCCAGACGGCGATGGACCGCGACGGCTTCCTCGATCGCGAGCAGCTCCTCGTCCGTCTCCTCCTCTTCGGACACGCTGCAGGCCTTGAGGCTGAAATCCAGCTGTGCGAGGCGGCATCGGATGGTGACGGCTTCCTCGATCGCGGCCAGTGCCTCGGCTCGCCGCCCCATCGCCCCGTATCGGATCGACTGGGTGTTCAACGCGTTCGCGAGGTCGGGTTCGTACGCTGCGGGGTTTGCCTGCGCGAGGCGGCGTCGGATGGTGACGGCTTCCTCGATTACGGCCAGTGCCTCGGCTCGCCGCCCCATCGCCCCGTATCGGATCGACTGGGTGTTCAACGCGTTCGCGAGGTCGGGTTCGTACCCGGCGGGGTTTGCCTGCGCGAGGCGGCGTCGGATGGTGACGGCTTCCTCGATTACGGCCAGTGCCTCGGCCCGCCGCCCCATCGCCCCGTATCGGATCGACTGGGTGTTCAACGCGTTCGCGAGGTCGGGCTCGTACGCTGCGGGATCCGCCCCCGCCAGGCGGCGATGGACCGCGACGGCTTCCTCGATCGCGGCCAGTGCCTCGGCCTGCCGCCCCAGGTCCCCGAACCAGATCGACAGGATGTTCAACGCGTTCGCGAGGTCGGGTTCGTACCCGGCGGGGTTTGCCTGCGCGAGGCGGCGTCGGATGGTGACGGCTTCCTCGATCGCGGCCAGCCCCTCGGCCCGCCGCCCCACCGCCCAGTATCGGATCGACTGGGTGTTCAACGCGTTCGCGAGGTCGGGCTCGTACGCTGCGGGATCTGCCCCCGCCAGGCGGCGATGGACCGCGACGGCCTCCTCGATCGCGGCCAGGCCCTCGGCTGGTCGCCCCATCGCCCCGTATCGGATCGACTGGGTGTTCAACGCGTTGGCGAGGTCGGGTTCGTGCGCGGCGGGGTTGGCCTGTGCGAGGCGGCGTCGGATGGTGACGGCTTCCTCGATCGCGGCCAGCCCCTCGACCCGCCGCCCCACGTCCCCGAACCGGACCGACAGAGTGTTCAACGACCTGGCGAGGTCGGGCTCATGCACGGCGGGACCCGCCCCCGTCAGACGGCGTTGGATCTCGACGGCCTCCTCGATTGCGGCCAGTGCCTCGGCCCACCGCCCCACCTCGCCGTACCGGATCGACAGGGTGTTCAACGCGCCGGCGAGGTCGGGTTCGTGCGCTGCGAGATCCGTCAGGCGGCGATGGACCGTGACTGCTTCCTCGATTGCGGCCAGTGCCTCGGCCCGTCGCCCCACGTCCCCGTACCGGACCGACAGATTGTTCAACGACTTGGCGAGGGTGGGCTCGTGCGCGGCGGGATCCGCCCCCGCCAGACGGCGTTGGATCTTGACGGCCTCCTCGTTCATGGCCAGGCCCTCGGTTCGCCGCCCCACCTCGCCCAGCCGGATCGACAGGTTGTTCAACGATTTAGCGAGATCGGGTTCGTGCGCGGCGGGGTTCTCTTGCGCGAGGCGGCGTCGGATGCCGAATGCCTGTTCGTCGGCGGCCAGGGCCTGTTGGTGGAGGCCGGCGTTGCCGTAGCGCTTGGCGAGGGCGGCGTGTAGATCGGCCTGGTGGGCCGGGTCCGTGGTGGCGGCGAGGCGGTGGGGGGTGAGGCGGGCGGTGACGGCGGCGAGGCCGGCGTCGAGGTCGCTGTGGCGACCTTCGGGCAGGTGGGCGTCGACAGCCTCCAGGACCTCCACGGGCATGTCGTCCAGGGCGGCGAGGGCGGCCAGGGCGGCGCCGCCGGCGTGGAGCGCGAGGTCGGGGCGGGTGGTGAGCAGGGGGACGAGTTGTGTGGTGGTGAGGTGGGGCCAGCGGGCGGCGGCCGCGATCAGGACCGTGAGGGCGGATCGGGCCCACGGGCCCCGCCCCTCGATGGTGCCGTTGTTCCCGGTACCTGTGCGAGTGTCGGGTGGCGGCCGGAGGAGGCGTTGGGGGGCGGTGGCGGTCCAGGGGTCGGGGGCGGAGTGGGGCAGGTGGTGGCCGGGGGTGGTGAGGGCGAGGAAGTCCTCGGCCAGGCGGTCGGGGTGGAGCGGTTCCAGGACGGTGCCGGCGTGGGGGTCGGCCGGGGGGTAGGGGACGGCGTGGTCGGTCAGGGCGTGGTCGGTGCTGTGGTCGGGGCACGCGCCGATCGCGGCCAGGGCTGCCTTGGCGTCGTCGTGGGTCAGAGTCCCTGTGAGGGCGGCGGTGTACGTGGTGTGGGCCAGGGTTTCGGCGGTGACGGTGACGCGCCGGTTGGCGTGCAGGCTCTGCCAGTGGTCGCGTTCGCGGCCCAGCAGGTATCCGGAGATACGGCCCGGGGCGTCCAGGTCCGCGGTGGGGGTGCCGGTGCGGTGGGCGTCGACGGCGACCAAAGCGGCCATGTGCACCGCCAGCACCTGCCCGAATCGCTCCCGGTCGCCCAATGTCGCGGGTACCGGGATCCGGTGCGGGTCAGGAACGTCCAACGCGAGCGCGAAACGATCACGGGCGGCGGCGAAAAGGGCTGCCGGGTCGGTGCCGGGGTCGTCCGTCAGCGGGGGCAGGGACAGGGTGTCGGTGTCCAGGTCCATGCGGTCCAGGCGATTGGTCAGGGTCTGCCACCACAACCCGGCCGGACGGGACACCAACAACACCCGCACCCGTCTCCCCTGCGCGGGGGCGTGCGCGAGCATGGCCAACAGATCCGCTGCCGGCCACCGCTCCGCGTAGTCCACCACCAACAACACCCCCGCCCGCGGATTCCCCACGCCGGCCCGACCCGGAGCGTCGCCCTCGCCCGCCGAGGAGTTCGCCGGGGCGGGGTCTCCGGCGTGTCGGGCCTGCAACACCTCCCAACCGTCGGCATGCGAGTCGGCGGCGAAACGGGCGGCCAACCGCGTCTTGCCCTGCCCGCCCGCCCCGTGCAGCAGCTTCACCGACACCGCCTCCGAACCGTCCCGCCACGCCGCCAACCGCCCCAGCTCCTCGGCCCGACCGGTGAAGCCGACCAGCGCGTAGCGCGAATGCAACAGACGTGCCGGCTGCATGCGCGCCGCCCTCACCGACGGGGCCGGGTGCTCGCGCGGGAAGGCGTCGACGCGGTACAACGCGTGCTCCGCGCCCGTGTACGTGGTGATGTGCACGGCACCCACGGTGTCGGAGACCTGGATCACCGGCCCGTATACCACCGAACCCGCCACCCACTGGCCCGGCCGCGCCCCGTGGGTCGGCGTCGCCGCGGCGTCTTCCCATGCCGAACCCTCCCCGGAACCGGTCGGGGTGCCCCGGCGGGGCCACCAACGGGACTTGCGGCCGGCGCCGGTCACGGACCCTCCTCGATGTCGACGTCCCCGGTGGTGTCCCGCACCTGGTCGACCGGACCCACGATCGTGCTGTCGCGTACCCGTTGCCCGTCGCCCCCCGTTGGTGCGCCGCCTGACGGAGGCGCTACCGGCGCCACCGGAGGCAGGGACGTCGCGGGGCGGCCGCGGTGGGTGATGCGCACGTTGCCGCCGATGCCGACTACCTGCGTGGCACCGCCGTTCACCGCACTGTTCGCGACCGGCTGTCCGCCCTGCGGGGGGTGCTCGCGTCGTGGCCCGGTCACCGCCACCACCAACCCCGCGATCGCCACGAACAGGCCCGCCCCGCTCGCCGACTTGTCCGCCGCGTCCAACCCCACCGCCGCGAGATACACCGCCAACCCCACCAGCGCCGCACCCGCCACCACACCACCCACCCACGCCCGCATCTTGGCTGTCATCCCCCTATCGTCCACCCCCATCCCCGACCACGTCCCCCTGCTCACACGGACGGTGACACGCCCGTGACGTCCACCCCCGGCGAAGCTGCGATCCCCGAGACGACGAGCCGGGAACACGCGACCGACGACGTCCGACGACCCGGCCCTCCTTTCGCGGGGGCCGACCATTGTAGGCCGGTGTCCACGATGAAGATCGTCTGACCTGTCGGCTGGAGGCGTTGTCGGGTTCTGCTGCGTCGGCCGCCGTGCCGCCCTTACGATCCGTCACCGGGCCGGTACGCCGGGAGAACGCGGGAGGGCGTGGGGATGCAGGAGCTGGAGCGGATCACGGCTCGACGGGGTGAACTGGACGTGCTCACCGAGGAACTGGCCAAGCAGCTTGCCGAGGTCCAGGCCGAGCGGGAGGAGCTGGTGATTGCCGAGCGGGTCCTGAACCGGCTGGCCGAGCAGGACCGGGCCGCGGCCGGTGCCGCCGCCCCGGTTCCCGGCCGGGTGGCGGGGCGGGCTGTCCTGCTGATCCCGCACCGCGGCGAGAATCCCGATGAGACCGCCCTGCCGGACGACTACCGCATGATCCTGGCG
>NZ_JBVJMV010000104.1:0-8589 GCF_055584025.1 Streptomyces sp. NPDC104309
CTGTCGATCAGATTGGCCGTGACGAACCGGCCTTTTCCCGCGAGGTCCGGCAGACCCCAGGCCGTCTGAATCCGCCGCCACGCCGAAGGCGCGGGGAAATGCTGCGGCATCATGACTTCTCTTTACTTCGCCGCGTGGGCGGGCAATTCGCCCGCCTCGGCAACGAAGAGGGGCCCGGCCAAATGCTCGCCATGCCAAGGTGCGAGCGTCGGGAAGTCCTTGACGTGCTGGGCGGCCGCGGGCAAGTCGCTGCCCGGCGTGCGGAACTCCTCGTTGTACTGGTCTGTTACCCGCTCTGCTGACATGAGGCGTCCCCTCCTGCTCGATGGCGGCTGGGCCTCTCGGCCCGCAGGGGTAACTGTTTCACCCTGCCATCCGGTGCGACTCAATTGCGGCTCAATTCTCGATCAACGGCCTCTGTGGACACTGGACATCCGCTTTGAGAATGGAATACTTGAACACCCGAAAAATAATACTTCTGCAACCATGGGGAACGTTTATTTTCGGCCATGCCGCAAGAGTGGCGAACGCCCGTGGAACACATCCTGCCGATGAGGGGAAGGCCAATGGCCATGAGTTGACCTCGATTCTTCCGAGGGTTGACGGCGATGCCGTGAGCGGCTGGCTGCCCGATATGTCCCGTGCCGTGTCGGGACTTCCCGTTCGCTCCGGCGACCTCCTCCCACCGGCCTCGGCGCCAGGCTTCGTACTCGGCGGGCACGCCGTTTGAGGTGTGGCCGGTCGTTGCGTGCTTGTCGGAGGGGGGCCGAGGTGCAGCCATGGAAGTACTCCTTCCCTCTGGGCCGTGAACGCTCCGCACTGGATGGTTCGGGGCAGTAGTGGTGTGCAAGGGGCTGCGCGGGCTCTGCACCCAAACATACGGGTTGCATGCTTAAGAAGCATGGCATGTTGCGTATGAGGCAAGTCATGGGGTGCTGAGGCTGCCCGGCGGGCAACGGGGGTATTCGGGATCAGAAGCGGCGTGCGGCCCACGCGGTGCGTTCGGTGCGTACCGCCAGGTCGTCGCGGCGCAGGATGCTGTGCGGGCTGCCGGTGTCGAGGAGCCGGTCGAGCGCGGTGAGGTCCTCGGTGGAGAGCTCCCCGACGGCGGCGCTGCGGATGCGTTGCAGGCTGCTGAGGGCGTAGCGGCCGATCGCTTCGCTGCGGGTGCCCTCGATGTTCACGGTGATGGTGTGTTCGCCCTCGATCCTGAAGCCGGCGGCGGTCAGCATCGGGCCCCAGTCGGCGCCGCGATGGGGCACGTGTTCGGCGTGGAAGCGGTCGGTCGCAGCGTGGCAGCGCTCTTCCAGGCCGGGCCGGTCCTCGGGGGCGCTCTCGGGCAGGAAGCGGGGGAAGCCGGCCAGCTCGACGACGGCGAACAGGCCGCCGGGCGCGAGCGCGTCGTGGACGGTGCGCAGGGCGCGGTCGGGGTGGGCCATGTGGTGCATCGAGGCCGACGCCCACACCAGGTCCGGTGAGCCGAGGTCGGGCCAGGCGGGGTCGTCGAGGTCGGCCTGCACGGTGCGCACGCGCTCCTTCATGCCGCGGGCGCATGCCTTTGCGCGCAGGTGCTGGAGGTGTCCGGCGGATGTGTCGACGGCGATGACGTGCGCGTCGGGAAAGCGGTCGAGGAGGGCGAAGGTGCCCGCGCCTGTGCCGCAGCCCAGATCCACGATCTGACGCGGGCCGGTCTTCAGTGGCAGCCACGCGGCGATGGAGGCTATGTGCTCGGCGAACACCTCGGCGTCCAGGTCGAGTATCTCCGCCTGGCCGTCGGCGTCGTGCTCCTGGTGGCGGCCGTGCTGAGCGCCGTGGTGGGGGGTGTGCGGGTGCGCTTGGTCCATGCCTTCACCGTAGGACGGTCATGCGTTTGCGGCACGATAGCTTCCTGTTTAAGCAAGACGATGGCCGGATGCGCTGCCCGACGCGCAAGATGTCGCCGTCGCGCGGCCCGCCCATGTCATTCAGAGGTGCCCTGAGCGTCGCAGTTGCTGTTCTCGCGCTGGTGGCCGCGGCGGGCGTCGCGGTCGAAGATGCCAAGGATCTCGCAGGGTCCGCCCTCGGCGCCGATCGCGTGCGGCATCATCGTGGGGAACTCGGCGGCCTGGTTGGTCTCGATGCGGAAGCGGCGGTGGCCGAGCATGAGGACCGCGGTGCCGGACAGGACGACGAGCCATTCGCGCCCCGGGTGGGCACGCATGCGCGCCGGATTCTGCGGCGGCGGATTGGTCATGCGCTGGCGCACCACGCTCATGCCGGGATCGCCCTTTACGGGCCAGCGCATCAAGCCGTGGGTACCGTCGATCATCGGGCTGGTGACAACATCGTCGGCGGCGTTCTCCACGAGCTGATCCAGCGTGGTGTCCAGGGCGCGGGCGAGGATGACCAGCTGATCCAGCGCGAGGCGGCGCTGGCCGTTCTCGATGCGGCTCAGTGAGGACTGGCTGAGGTTGGCGCGGGTGGCCAGCTCTTCCAGGGACCAGCCCTGCGCCACCCGCAGGGCGCGGATGCGTTTGCGTACGAGGCTGTCCAGCTCTCCATCTTCTTGCGTCATGGGCAACATCGTATGCCCTTGATGCAATGCGGGGTTAGCGTCGTGTGCAGATGGTCCGGAGCGTTTGGGCCAAGCGCAAGGAGAGTGTAGGAGGCCATGGCTGTGACGACTTCCCCGTACGCGAGCGACGTACTGCCCGGTGGGACCGTCGACGCGGTGGTGATCGGCGGTGGTGCCGCGGGGCTGAACGGTGCGCTGATGCTCGCCCGCTCCCGCCGCTCGGTCGTTGTGATCGACAGCGGTACTCCGCGCAACGCGCCGGCCGAGGCCATGCACGGTTTCATCGTTCTGGACGGCACCCCGCCCCCCGAGATCCTTCGGCGGGGCCGGGAGCAGGTGCGCCAGTACGGTGGCCTCATCGTCTTCGGCGAGGTGGCCTCGGCCGAGCCCGCCGCCCTGTCGGCTGACGGGGATCTGCGTTTCGCCATCACCCTGGCCGACGGCCGGAGCGTGACCGCGCGCCGAGTGCTGGTGGCCACCGGCCTGCGCGACGTGCTGCCTGAGGTTCCCGGCCTGGCGGAGCACTGGGGACACGGTGTGGTGCACTGCCCGTACTGCCACGGCTGGGAGGTGCGCGACGAGCCCATCGGCATCCTCGCCACCGGTCCGGCCTCCGTCCACCACGCACTCCTCTTCCGCCAGCTGACCGAGGACCTGACCTACTTCACCCACGGCACTTCCTTGGATGAGGACACCCGCGCCCGGTTCGCCGCCCGCGGCATCCGCATCGTCGACACCCCGGTGCGGGAGGTCATCAACAACGAGGACGGCACCCTCGCGGGAGTGCGCCTGGCTGACGGCCAGGTCGTAGCCCGCCGCGTGCTCGCGGTCGCCACGCGGATGCAGGCCCGCACCGAGGGCCTGGACGGTCTGAAGCTGCCGATGGAGGACCTGCCCGACAACATGGGCCGCCGTTTCGCCTCAGGCGTGGCCGGCACCACCGAGGTGCCGGGCGTGTGGGTGGCCGGCAACGCCACCGACCTCACCGCCCAGGTCGGCGCCTCCGCAGCGGCCAGCGCCCTGGCCGGCTCCCACATCAATGCCCTGCTGGCCACTGCGGACACCGCCGCGGCCCTCGCCGCAGCCCAGGGCGAGGCATCCACCCCCTGACGTCCCGGCGCGGCACCGGCCCACCGCTCGACCGCACCCGGCGATGCGCGCGGTTGCCGGGCCCTGCCCCCTTTACTCGGCGACCGGCGCTGCTCCGGCGCTGAATCAGCACGCCCTTTTGAGAGGAATTTCGTGAGTACGAACCAGCCTGTACAGGCCGCTGAAGCCGGCGGCGGGGGTATACCTGACGCGCGTCAGCTCCGCACGATCCTGATCACCGTCTCCATCGCGCTGATGGCCGTCATCGCCTCGGTGTCCGGGCTGAACGTCGCGCAGACCCACATGGCCGTCGAGTTCGGCGCCTCGCAGAACACGATCCTGTGGATCATCAACATCTACACGCTCGCCCTGGCCGCACTGCTGCTGCCGCTCGGCGCCGTCGGCGACCGCCTGGGTCGCAAGCCCATGCTGATCGCCGGACTGGGTGTCTTCGGCGCCGCGAGCGTTGTTGCGGGCCTGGCCCCGTCGGCCGAGGTCATGATCGCTGCGCGCGTGGCCAGCGGTATCGGCGCCGCGATGATCATGCCCATCACCCTCGCCGTCATCACCTCCACCTTCCCCGAGGAACAGCGCGGCAAAGCGATCGGCGTGTGGACCGGCGTCGCCGGAGGCGGCGGCATCCTGGGCATGTTCCTCTCCGCCCTCCTCGTCGACGTCGCCAACTGGCGCTGGCTGTTCGTCCTGCCGGTGGTCCTGATCCTCGTGGCCCTGGCCATGACGCTGAAGTCGGTTCCCAACTCCCGCGAGACCTCGGCCCATCGCTTCGACACCGTCGGCGCGCTGGTCTCCACCGTCGCCGTGATCGGCCTCATCTTCGTCCTGCAGGAAGGCCCCGAACGCGGCTGGACCGCCCCCGCAACTCTGATCAGCCTCGCCGTCGGCCTCGTCGCCGCCATCGGCTTCGTGGCCTGGGAGCTGCACCGTCGCGACGCCTCACTGCTGGACGTGCGCCTGTTCCGCGAGGGCGGCCTGGCCGGCGGTTCGATCACGCTGCTGGTGGTCTTCGGTGTCCAGGCGGGCATCGCTGTGGTCCTCTTCCCGTTCTTCCAGGCCGTGCTCGGCTGGTCGGGACTGCTGTCCACGGTGGCGCTGATGCCCATGGCCGTCATGATGATGACGACCTCCGGCCTGGCCCCCAAGCTCGCCGCACGCATCGGCTCCCGCTCGACCATGGCCGTGGGCATCGCGCTGGCCGGCGTCGGCCTGGCGCTCATGGCTCTGTTCGTCTCCGTCGACGGCGGATACCTGACCATCCTGCCCGGCATGCTCGCCATGGGCATCGGCATGGGCCTGTCGATGACCCCGTCCACCGAGGCCATCACCGGCTCCCTGCCGCGCGAGAAGCAGGGCGTCGCCTCCGCCCTCAACGACGTCACCCGCGAGTTCGGCACCGCCCTCGGCGTCGCCCTGCTAGGGGCGCTGCTGGCCAACGGCTACCGCAGCGCCATCGACGGCCGACTGAACGGCATCCCCCAGGGGATCGCGGACACCGCCCGGGAGGGCGTCGCCAACGCCGTCGAGGCGGCGGGCAGCGCCGGCCCGCACGCGCAGAACCTGCTCCACGCCGCCCAACAGTCCTTCGTCGACGGCTGGCAGCACGCCATGTGGGCAGGCGTCGCCGTCATGGGCGTCCTGTTCGTCTACATCGCCTTCCGCGGCCTCAAGAACACGACCCCTGCGGTCGCGGACGAGACAGAAGCCACCGAGGCCGTCGCCACCCGATGACCACATAGGAGCGGGGCACACAGCGAGAAGACCGCTCGTGCCATAGCAGGGTGTCCGGCACCGCGATCGCGGTGCCGGACACCCGCCCAGACCAGCTCTATCGCACTCGCACCCTTGCCAAGCAGCACCGAATACCCAGCCCCCAACCAGGAGAACCGCTGATGAGCACCATCGAGCTGACCGCCAAGACCTTCGACAAGGTGATCTCCGACAACGATTTCGTCGTGATCGATTTCTGGGCCGAATGCGGCCCCTGCCGCAAGTTCGGGCCGGTCTTCGAACGGGTCTCGGAAAAGCACGATGAGATCGTCTTCGCCAAGGTCGACACCGAAGCCCAGAAAGAACTGACCCAGGCATTCGAAATCACATCGATCCCCACCCTCATGATCGTGCGCGAGAACATCGCTGTCTTCCGCCAGCCCGGCGCACTGCCGGAGGCCGCCCTCGACCACCTCATCAACCAGATGCGCAACCTCGACATGAACGAGGTCCGCGCTTCCGTCACCGCGGCGCAGCAGAGCAAGGGTGCAACTCCAGCCCGACCTCGCGCATCCGTTCCTCGATCGCCGCCAGCACGGTGCGTGCCCGCGACTCGCTGACACAGTGGACCACCGCGTCGTCCACGTAACGCTCGAACCCGATGCCGGGGAACTCCCGGGCCATCCAGGCGTCGAACGCGTAGTGCAGGAACAGGTTGGCGAGCACGGGCGAAACCGCTGACCCCTGTGGGGTGCCACGGTTGCGCCCTTGCAAGGTCCCGTCGGGCAGTGCCAGCGGTGCGACCAGCCACCGCTTGACATACAGGACCACCCACGGCAGGTCGGTGTTCGCCTCGACCGCTTTGACGATCAGGTCCCACGGCACGGAGTCGAAGAACTTCCGGATGTCCAGATCGATCACCCAGTTGTTGCCCCAACAGCGTGCCCGGCAGACCCCGACCGCATCCAGCGCGGACCGCTTCGGCCGGTAGCCGTAGGAATCCGGATGGAAGATCGGCTCGACCCTCGCCTCCAGTTCCCCGGCCACCACCGTCTGCGCGACCCGATCGGCGACGGTGGGAACGCCTAAAATTCTCGTGCCACCGCCGTGCGACTTCGCGATCTCCACCGCGCGGACCGCAGGAGGGAAGTACGTCCCCGAGGACATCCGGTTCCAGATCTTGTACAGGTTGCCCCGCAGATCCTTCTCGAACTCCTCGATCGACACACCGTCCACCCCGGCCGCACCCTTGTTCGCCCTGACTTTCTCCCACGCCTCCCAGACAGCCGACTTCGAGATCTCGAACGGCTTGCCTGATGATTTCAGCTCGTCCACGCGACTCCTCCCGGAGCACTTCCGGTTGATCGAACAAACGGCCACGAACGACCCGATCCCTTGGCCCCACCCCCATTACAGGGGCTTCACAGCTACTACGAACCGGTCCGCCAGCACGACCCGCGACGGTACTCAGGTCCCCTGCAACCACAAGGGACGCTCCATCTCGCCGCCCACGGGGCGGACAGTGTCGGGCCCTGCCTTCTCACGTTCCGCGTGAAAGCCGCAGATCGGGCTCGCGTCGCCTCCATGCCGGACACCGCCTGGCCAGTCGGCGGGCTTCCGCCAGGCTCATCCCGGGATCAAGTGGACACCCCGGTTTCGATGTCGTCTGTTTCTATTTCGACACGTCAGTAGCGATTCGCTTGCGCTCGCCTTCCCGATCCCCACCTGACGCCTCGTCGGGCGCCTTTTCCACATCGCTCACCACGATCGGCATTCAGTCGCCGCAGCATGTGGCGGTTTGGAGCCTCCCCCCGCAGGGCGACTCCGAAGGGCCAGAGCCTTCATCTTCCACGCAGCACCACCTCACGAAGCTCTACCTACATCGAGCTCCCTTCGGCGTTCGTGACACACCCACTTGTAGAACCACGCCTCCGACACGCCCAGGGCACGGCAGGACACCGTGTGTGGAATGTTGTGCCTGGTCCTCTGGTCGCTGATCACCCCGGCCACGACAGCCGGGTCCGCCACAGCTACTTCACCCACAGGACCATGCAGCGTTTGAGGACATCGCGCTCCATGGCCAGTTCCTTGTTGTCTTTCTTCAGCTGGGCATTCTCCCGCCGCAACCGGGCCAGCTCCTCGTCCGCGTCGGCCGGCCCGCCCTTCTCGGCCCGCTTGGCCCGCGAGACCCAACTCGCCAGCGTGGCCTCGTTGATCCCCAGGTCATCGGCCACCTCGCCGATCGGTTTCCCGGTCTCGGTCACGATGCGTACAGCCCCCTCACGAAACTCCGGCTTGAACACCCGACGCTTCTCCGCCATGACTCTCAACTTCCCCTGCAGTCACGGACTCCACGCTACGAGGGGGTGCGCCACGAGGCGCCGTGTGATCGAGCGGAGGTGAAAGGACTCCGCCGTCCGCCCGTCGTAGCGGGCAGACGAAGCTGACGACAGCCTGACCTGGAGGAACGCCGGGAAGGGCGGCAAGCAGTCGTGACGAAGTCGGGCCGGTTCAGCATCGCCGGATGGGCCGGGCCCGGTGAGCGAGACGGGAAGGTGTACGCGAGGAACCGGTGTTGTTACGCCTCTCGATAGCGTGCCAGCTCACTCAATCCGGTGAATATGGGCTGGTTGGCGGCGCGTATCCGGCAGCTTCCCGTCCCACCAGGACGGTGACTGTCGGTGAACTCCCGGGCAGGTTTCCCCTGCTGGGTCCGGGAGGCCACGGTGAAGGTCTACGGCGTAACCGTGGCGATGCCGCAGGGGCATAGCCGGGCACCTCACCCGTCGATCGATCGACGGTGAACGTGGGAACCGTCCGCGATCTGCTCCCGATCCCAGCCGCCGCCAGCGGTACGGAGCGGGATAGGCGCGTTGCCCGCCGAAGGACGCGGACGGGGCGGAGACGCCGTAGTACTCCGAGGCCGGGAAAGCCGGCCGCACGGGAAAGGGCGGCAGCGTGACAGACAAGGAGAGGACTGCAATGTCCGAAGAAGCCCCGGTGAACACCAGGGCCGGGACGGCCGCCCCTTTGCGGCCGGGTGTCCCGGTACGGAAGATGCAGCTCAAGTTGCACCAGTGGGCGCAGGCGGATGCCTCGCGCCGATTCGATGATCTGTACAACCTGGCTGCGCCACGAAAGCGCCCTGTTATATCCCCGGTCAAGCCGGGAGGAACTCGGAGGGATGTTCCTGGGTCCGATGGCTAACCTGAATCCGAAAG
>NZ_JBVJMV010000105.1:0-8492 GCF_055584025.1 Streptomyces sp. NPDC104309
GACGATGTACCGGATCCTGCGCGAGCAGGATCAGTCCGGTGAGCGCCGACGGCAGGCCACCCATCCCGCCAAGGCGGTGCCCGAGCTGGTCGCCAGGGGGCCCTCGCAGGTGTTCACCTGGGACATCACCAAGGCGGCCGGACCGGTCAAGGGCGTCTGGTATCACGCCTACGTGATCATTGACATCTTCAGTTGGCAGTCAGGATGGCTGGACTTGGTCGAAGAGAGCGAGGGCTTCGGCGGGGTCCGGGCTCACGAGGCGTTCCAGACCGGCCATCGTGATCTTCGCCCACCTGCCGGCCCGTGCCCACATCTGTTCCTCGAAGGCGCGGACGGTCTCGTCCAGATCTTCAGGGCCGGTGGCGATGGACTCGGCGAGTTCGGCGCCTTCCAGCATCGCGAGGTTCGCGCCCGCCCCCAAGGGGGGCATCAGATGGGCGGCGTCGCCCAGTAGCGTCACCCCGGGGACGTGGGTCCAGGTGTGGGACACGGGCAGTACGTAAAGCGGGCGGTGGACGAAAGCGGTGCCGTGGCGGAGGAGGTCGAGGACGGGAGCGGCCCAGCCGTCGAACAGGGACAGCAGGCTCGATCGCACGGCCTCGACGTCGGCCAGGTCCAGGTTCGTGTGCCAGTCCAGCGGCGCGCGGAACTGGGCGTACACCTTGACGTGGCCGCCGCTGTTGCGCTGGGCGACGAGAGCTCGGTTCACGCCGTACACAGCCACGGAACCGTCGCCGATCAGCCGGGCGAGGTCGGGGTGGCGGGTGTCGACGTCGTCGAGGGAGGTCTCGACATAGGTGACGCCGGTGTAGTGCGGTGTCGCCGGCGAGACCGCCGGGCGGATCCGGGACCAGGCGCCGTCCGCGCCGACTACGAGGTCGAACGTCTCCTGCCGCCCGTCCGCGAAGTGGACCAGCACGCCATCCCGGGTCCCCGGCACCACCTGCGTCACGCCCCGACCCCACTGGACGTCGAGAGGGCCGAGCAGCAGGTCACGGAGTTGCCCGCGGTCGATCTCGGGATTGGCCCGGTCATCCGGCCGGGGTCGCCAGTCGCGCAGGACGGTCCCGTCCGCGTCCAGGATGCGCATGGCCTGCCCCTCGGGACGAGACAGCGCCGGGAACTCCGCCAACAGCCCCGCCTTGTCCAGCGCGAGCTGGCCCAGCCCTTCATGCAGGTCCAGCGTGCCGCCCGGGGGGCGGGCGTCGGGGGCGGGATCGCGTTCGAGGACGGTGACGGGGTGGTCATGGCGGTGCAGGACGCGGGCGAAGGTAAGGCCGGCAGGACCGCTCCCGACCACTGCGATGCGGTGTCTCATGTCGATACACTGTATTGCTCGTATGCGGCGCATCGCAACGGTACGGTGTGAGCATGACTGTGTGGGACCGGCCGGAGCCGCCGACTCGCCCCTTGCCGCTCGACCGGGAGCGGATTGTCGCCGCCGCCATCGCGCTGGCCGACGAGGGCGGGCTGGAGGCGGTGTCGTTGCGCAAGGTCGCGGCCCGCCTGGACGCCGGTCCGATGCGGCTGTACAGATACATCTCCACCAAGGAGGAGCTGTTCGACCTCATGGTGGACGAGGTCCAGGCCGAGATTCTCCCCGAGGAGCAGTCCGGTGACTGGCGGGAGGCGCTGCGCGCCCTCGCCCATCGCACCAGGCAGGCCGCTCTCCGTCACGAATGGCTGGCCGACCTGCTCGGCGGCCGCCCGGCCCTGGGCCCGAACGGCCTCGCCGTGACCGAGGCCACGCTGGCCGCCCTCGACGGCCTCACCGATGTCGACACCGTCATGCGCGCCGTGGAGACTGTCAGCGCCTACTTCATTGGCGCGATCAGGCGCGAGATCGCGAACCTGCGGGCCGAGCGCGCCACGGGCCTGTCCAAGCACGACTGGCAGCGCGCCCACGGCCCGCATGTGACGAGGATGTTGGCCACGGGCCGCTTCCCGGCACTGTCCAAGGCCGTGTACGACGGCACGGACGTGGACGCCCAGACATCCTTCGCAACCGGCCTGGACTGGGTCCTCGACGCCGTGGCCACCAAACTCACCCGACCATCGGCGTGACGCTACTCGTAGTGCCGGAACACTGCGACGATCAGCCTGTCCCGGATCGGCTTGCGGTGCTTGCCGCCGCTCCCCCGGCGGATCTGTGCGACCGAATCCTCCAGCCACTCCAGCATCTTGCCCCGGGCGATGTCCTGGCACAGCTCCAGCACCAGGCGGGTCTCGTCATCCCCGAGCGCCCACGCAATGTGTGCCGTCGGCGGGGCCCGGAACGTCAGGTCAATGGCCAGCCACGGCGTCCGCTCCTTGGCCTTGTCGGTCTTGGGCGACTGGTTGTGCTCGATAGGCCTGCCCAGCACGGTCGCCCGTCGCGCCTTCGCCGGGTCGTCGCCCGCCTCCAGGCGCTCGCGCTCGATCCGGTCGGCGTCCGGGTGCCGGCCTTCCCCCAGGAGCAGTTCGGCCTGCCGCTCGGTCACCACGTCCCCGGCCGCGAGGCCGACCGCGGCCAAGCCCCAGCCCTTCCAGACTCCGGGCGGGACACCGGCTTCGTCCTGGGCGGCGCGCAGCGGCGTACCCGCAGCGCGGTGGCCGTCGCCGACCATCACGCCGCAGAAGTAATACCGCCACCCGTTACCCGGGCGAACCTCCGACTTGCTGATCAACGCCCCATGGAATCCCGGTGGTGACCTGCACAAAAGCGTGATCCGGGGTGCTTCCCGCCGGGCGGGAGGCCGTCATCAAGTCTTTACCGGAGCGCCCGCCAGGCGGGCCGCCGCGGCAGCCCGAGACGGTAAGCCACTGCCCTGTGCACCCTCCCGACCGCACGGCGACCCGGAGGCGACTTTCACCGGCCTGTTCCGCGACCAGGTCGAGCGCGTGCGCCGGCAACAGAACGCGCAAAAGAGCACCTCCGAGTACCGACTGGCCCTGAAGCCGGCAGTCGCCCCGGCCGCTCATGTCCGCTGTCCGCGCCGCCTGCCCCGCACCCCGTCGCCGGGCGTGGGACGGACGGTGCGTCAACCACTGTCCCCGGACGAGGTCTCGCCTCGCTCGTACGTATGGCGTGCACGGCGCCGACGAACCCGGCCGGGCGAAGGCCGCGTCAGAAGCAACATGAAGATCGACGCCCAGCACATCAATGAACCCCGGCCTCGTGGTTCTCGACATCACCGCCGCCGACAAGGCAACCGCCCACCCCGTAATGGCCGAGCTGGAACGGTGGTGGGCCACCTCCGGCATCACCCCCGTACACAGCCAACCAGGCATGTCAGGGGTGCGGGCGCGCGTGTACGCCAACATCCGGCGCGCGGCGCCATGACATGCCCCTCCTGGCTTTGTTCACGAGGTTGGGTTCTGGCTCACCAACCCGTGCGACTTGGGGTGATCGGTCCATGGGCGGGGCGGGGTGTGGCTACGGTGCCAGGGGCGTCCGAGCGATCTTCCGGATGGGGCGCGCATCGAATTCAGGGGGAGAGCGCATGGAGTTGACGATCGCGGTGCAGAACCTCGGGCTCGGCGGCCTGCGTACTGGGGCGGGGGATCCGGACCATCGCTGGCCGCAGCTGGCCGAGCGCATCAACAGTGCGGCCGAGCGGGTCGGCGCACGGCACGTCGATGCCGTCCTGGTCCAGGAAGCCGACGAGCGCTGGATCGTGGACAACGGTTTCGGCAGCTTCGTCTCCAGCGGGTGGGTCTTCCAGGAGACGGAGCTCGCCCAGTTCGTGAGGTGGGTACTCCGCGGACAACTGCGCCCCTGCCAGAGCCTGTCGCACCACCGCGAGGTGAGGAGGATCGTCGACGAGGAGCATCGCTGGTTCCTCCGCAACCTGTGGTGGACTTCCCGCCAGTCCGCAGAGGCACAGAGCGCGTACGAACGGGAGCGGAAGCAGCGGGCGGAGGCCACCCGGCAGCGTGAGGCCAGGAGGCAGGAGCTGGAGACCGCATCGCGGGAGCGCCGCAAGGCATGGCTGGCGTCCCCAGCTGGCCAGAAGGCCCAGAAGAGGCGTCAGGAAGCCAAGTTGCAGAGGGAGGCGCAGAAACGAGAGCTGAAGGTGGACTCCCGTCGGCTTCGGGCTCGGCACTACGAGGAGGAGGCCCAGCATCGGGCAGAGGTTCGAGAGCGTCAGGCCCGGGAGTTCCCGCAGGAGCAGGAGCGCGAAGCTCAGCGGCGGGCCGCCCTGCAGGAACTGGAGTTGCGGGCCCATACCACCGCAGAGGCGTGGTGGGCACTGCTGTCCCGCCCGGAGATCGAGGAGCTGTTCAGAGCCGTCTTCGAACGCGTGGAAGCGTGAAGGACTTCGGGTGCGGATTCCTGAGGGTGGCGGCGTCGGGGCGAGCTTCGCCTACGGAGTTCCGGTCCACGCCTTCAGCCGCCTGTACGGAATCGTGCGACCCTGCCCGGAGTTACTTCCCCTCTCCCCTCAGCTGGTCTATCAGCGGGTCTTCGTCCGCAACGCGAAGGAGGCCCGGGCCCTGGAGACAGGTGGCCTGCGAAGCGCGCGCATCACCCACTTCGCACTCGCCAGCCACAAGCTATGCCCGCCCTGGAATGCTCGGGCATAGCGGCAGCCGGTGGCTGGACTTCACGACCGGGGGCCGTTGTCAGTGGCACCTGATATCTCCTATCCAGCCAGATACACCGCGAATTACGCGAGATCGCCAGGAGATGCGATTCATGCCTTTCACCGCGCTGCATGCCGACCTCGGCCGCCTCGACGCCACCCTTCCCGACCTCGGACACAGGCTGGACTGGTCCCAGGTCCACAAAGCCCGCCCTCGCCCACCACTCGCCTGTCCGGAGTGTGAATGGGGCCTACATGCCAAGGTCTCCCGCTACGGAGTGCGGTTCTTCTGCCACGACCCCGGACGGCCGCCGTCGTGCGAGCTGTCGAACGAGTCGTGGGAGCACCACATGCTCAAGCTGGAGATGGCGGCTGCGACCCGGGACGCGGGGTGGTTCGCCGAGCTGGAGGTGCCAGCCGAGGACGGCTCATGGCGCGCGGACGTCATGGCCACCTCCACGGACGGCACTCAGCGCATGGCTTGGGAGGCCCAGCTCTCCCCGATCACCGTCGAAGACATCCACGACCGCACGGAACGGTACCGAGCCGAAGGCATCCGGGTGTGCTGGGTGTCCCCGAACAAGAAGCCGCCGCAGTGGATCAGCGACGTGCCAGCGGTCCGAGTGCGCGCTCCGGAAGATCGGGACCAGCTCTGGGTGGTGGACGACGGCGTCGCCTGGTTCGACTTCACCTCCGGCAGCTGGGCCTTCCGTCAGGAGCCACTGCAGCAGTTCGTCCGGTGGGTGCTCCACGGGCAGCTCGTGTCCGTAGAGAGCTATCCGCGCTGTCGGCGGGTGCCGCGCGTGGTCGACGGCAAGCGACTGCGGAGCCGGTGGTGGACGTCCCTGCAGTCGGTCGGCGCCCAGACGAAGCATGAGTTGATGCGGCAACGCCAGGAGGCGGCGAAGGAGGAACGCGAGGCACGTCAACGGCAGCAGGAGGAGGCCGAGGCGGAAGATTTCAAGTCCAGTGAGACGGTCGTGACGCTATGAGGTTTGTGGTGCGGGTTCCCTGCGCTTGGCCGGGTCGTTGATCCAGGCCGTCTGGGGTATCTCGGGTGGTCTGGGGCGGCGGCCGAAGCGTTCGGGGTGGCGGGCGTATGCCTCGGCGAGGGTGACCGCGCGCTGGTCGCGGACCTCCTCGGCGGTCCCGAAGTGGACGGATGCGGGTGTGTGCCAGCCGATACCCGAGTGCCGGTGCTCATGGTTGTAATACGCGATGAACGCGTCGAACCACTCGCGGGCGTGGGCCAGCGAATCGAACCATTCGGGATGGTCCGACATGTACTTCGTGGTCTTGAACCGGGCCTCGCTGTAAGGGTTGTCGTTGGAGACCTTCGGCCTCGAGTGCGACCGGGTCACGCCCAGATCGATCAGCAGTTGGGAGACTTTCTTCGACGTCATCGAGGTGCCGCGGTCCGCGTGCACGGTCTCGGGCACGATGCCGTTACGGGCTATGGTCACGCGGATCAACTCCTCGGCCCGCAACGCCGATTCAGCTCGCTCGACGGTGTGGCCGACGATGTACCGGCTGAAGATGTCGATGATCACGTAGGCGTGATACCAGACGCCCTTGACCGGTCCGGCCGCCTTGGTGATGTCCCAGGTGAACACCTGCGAGGGCCCCCTGGCGACCAGCTCGGGCACCGCCTTGGCGGGATGGGTGGCCTGCCGTCGGCGCTCACCGGACTGATCCTGCTCGCGCAGGATCCGGTACATCGTCGAGACGGAGCAGTGACAGCGCCCGGCATCCAGCTCGCGGGCCCAGATTTGTGCAGGCGCGAGCTCGGCGTACTCGTCTCCGTTCATCAACTCCATCACCGCAGCCCGCTCTTCGGCCGTCAGGGCCGACGGCTGCACCTGCGGGGCACGTGCTCTGCGTGGTGGTGCAGGCCGGAGCCGGCGGTAGTGCGTGGCGCGGGAGCGGCCGGTCAGCCGACAGGCGGCCGTGATGCCCAGCTGAGCCTCGACGCCGGTGAACGCCTCGTCCACGACAGGGCCGGCGGCAGGCTTCAGTCCGCGCTCTCGGAGATCATTTCCAAGAGCGCGGAAGCTTTTCCCATCACCTCGAGTGCGGCCTTGTTCCGTGCCAGGTCCCTCTGTAACCGCTCCACCTGCTGCCGCAGCTTCTCGTTCTCCATCTCCGCGGCGGACTTCTTCGCGCGGGCCGGGCTGGTTCGGCGGTCGATCAGGTTTTCCAGGGCCCCGGCGTCCCGCGCGGCCCGCCACTCCTTGATATGGGAGTGGTAGAGCCGTTCCCGGCGCAGGACCGCGCCCTTCTCGTTCCTGGGTGCGGCGTCGTACTCGGCAACGATCCGCAGTTTGTACTCCGAGGTGAAAGTGCGGCGCTTCGGCCTCGGTGCCGGGTCGGATCCGACAGGCTCTGTGCTGGGCAAAAGGGACGGCTCTCCTGTCGTGCCCTCTCAGGCCAACCCCGCAGAACGGGATGTCTCACCCAAGGCTGACAGAGAGGGCCCGATGGCCCTGGACCGACGTCATCACCCACGCGATCGACAGGCTCCACACTCTGCCGAACCCCGGCTGACCAGCAACTTCGAACGTCCCGACAACCCGCACCACCCCACCGGCGAAGTGGAACCCGGCACTCACCCGACGCGAAAGTCGGGCCCCCAGCCTGCCCAAGCCCCGAAAAGACCCCACCTCACAGACACAACGTCCCGTCAGCAAGCTGACGGGAACTCATGAACGATCGAGGCTAACGATGCCTTCGCCAGGGGCGTACCGGGCCCCGCAGTCCGGTATTCGCAGGCTTCTGATCGCTTCTCGTAACCCCATAATTCGAACCTTCGTTCCAAAACTTAGTAGTCAAGCTCTACGTAGTCGATGTCGGTGAACTCGACTTCGAGCCCCTCGACCCGACGGCCGCGGTCTTTGAAGTACTGCTCTTGAAGACCTTCGGCGGTGATGTTCTGGACTGTTGCTCGGTGGCTCCGGCGGTCTGCGCGTCGAAGCCCTCTCTGTCAGCCTTGGGTGAGACGGGCGGCGTAGTCGGGCGGGAGGTGCTGAGTGATGCGCCGGATCCGTCCGTCGTCGGTGGTGCCCGGGGCGGCGGTGAAGCCGAAGCGTGCCCGGGTCTCGATGACGATGCCGGTCGATGTCGCGGCCTGCTTCCTGGCTCGTTCAGGCACCCGCGGCTGCCAGTCCTTGCGCACCTCGGCCACGAGCCTCGCCGCGAGTTCCGGGCGCGGAGTGCGGATCTGGCCCTTGAGGTAACGCTCCACGGTGCGCTGCGAGATGCCCAAGCGCTGCGCGACAGTGCGGGTGGAGCCCTTCTCGTGTTTGACGAGGAACCGTATCTGGGCGCCGGCAGACTTCGGTATCGGGCGGGTCGCGGTGTTCGCGGCGGCCTTGTCCAGGCTGTCGCCGATAATGCCCACGAGAACACTCCTGTCAATGATCGTCTGTAAACGGGCCACTGAGAGCCGATCTCCACCCCGGATGGCCCGATGGACTCCGGAGTGGTAGATCGTCAGCGAGAGGGCCGCTCAAGCCTCTTGGTGGGCGGCGTGGTCATGTAGCATCTCGCGGCTCATGACATGGCGCAGCCCGCTGCAGGGGGAGATGACACAGTCGTTCCTGATGCGGCTGGCGGCGCGCTACGGCATGGCGTTCAGGGACCTGCTGGCGGCGATCGTCGATGTGGGTGGACTGCCGAACGTGATGGGTAGGGCGCGGCCGGATAGTGAGATCTATCTGGACCAGGAAGCTCGGGGTCGGGTGGCGCAGCTGTGCCGCGTCCCGCAGGATCACCTGCTGCGGGCGCTGCCTGCCTGGGCGCAGGAGGAGCCCCGCCGGCGGTTCGTCACAGGGCTGGCAGCGCAGTTTCACCACACTGCGGAGAAGGTGCGGCGCTGGGGACCAGCTTGCCCTTAATTCATGGCGCGGCGTGCCGGGAGGAGGGAGGCCG
>NZ_JBVJMV010000106.1:0-8227 GCF_055584025.1 Streptomyces sp. NPDC104309
CGAAAAGACCATCTGCACAAGCTGGTTGACATCCATCACATCGATATCAACGACCCTGCACCACGCAGAGTCACCACCGAATGTGAGACAGAGCCGCTCGTTTGACAGACCCCTTCGCGGGCAGGGCCGTGTTGGACGGTGCGGCGCTCACCGAGGTGCAGGAGCAGCTCGCGCGGGCGGTACTTGAGGTGCTGCTGGTCGGCCTGCCGCCGTACAACATCGAGGCGGCGGCAGACGGTGAGGAGACCGGGGTGGGCCTGGCCCCGGTCCCCGGCAACAATCGTGCGCTGCGGGTGCAGTGGCAGCAGGACCTGACGGCCACCCATCACCTTCCCTCCGAGCTGTGCGATGCCCAGCAGGCCGTCATGAACCAGGCCGTGCGCGCGATCCTGTCCGCTCACCGGTTCCGGATCGAGGACGGCCCGCTGGTCGAGGCCCCGGTCGCCCTTGACGTCGTCCGGCCTCGTTGGTCGGGATGATCACTCCGGCCAGAGGCTGCGACTCCGATCGGGGCCGCAGCGCCGGTAGCGCCAGCGCTGGTGCACCTTCAAAACCTTGCAGAGTCGACGCCACTGCAGGCCGCATGTTCGTCTATGCGGATGCCGGTGACTGGGTGGCGCTGCCTGAGTCTGCGGGCGGTAGTGATCCTGGTGGTGGGTCGGGGGGTGGTTGGGGGGTGGTGGCGGGAGCTGTGGCCTGCCGGTAGTTGATGATGGCTTGGATTCTTTTTTCGGGGTCTGTTATCTCTCGACTTTCGACGTTCTGACAGGTCTGGGGTCTCACGCGGCGGCGTTGGTGCTGGCGGCGGCCCATGCCTGTTGGACGGTGCGGATTTCCTGCTCGGTGGGTTGACCTGGGCGGGTGGGCATAAATCGGGCGGCGATGATCACTCGGCGGAGCTTGGCGACCATGTCGGACAGCGAGGGGTCGGACTTGGTGGTGTACCAGGGTGCGCGTTCGCGGTGCTCGGCCACGTCGCTGGGCTGGTGGCCGTGCAGCGCGTACCAGGCCACGGTGATCGTGTAGCAGTACAGGCCGAAGGGCACGGTGCGCTCGACCGCGGCGCGGGTGCGGTTGTGGGCCTGTCCGGCTCCGAGCAGGCCGCGGGCCTCGGCGAAGGTGACCTCGATCGACCAGCGCATCGCATAACGGGTGATCAGATCGGCCGCACTGCCGGCCAGGTCGGTGGTGACCAGGGCGAGGTCGTAGCCGGTGTCGGTGGTGTCGTCGCGCAGCAGGATCACGCGCACGGTGCGGGCGTGGAGGGAGCCGTACCACAGGCAGGTGACCTCGGCCAGGTACACGGTGTCGGTGCGCTGATAGCGCGTGACCCGCGCGGGAGCGAAGTCGGCGGTGGCCGCGAGTTGGGCGGGCGTGCCCAATCGCGCGCCTTTGAGCGCGGGACGCCCGCGTTTGCCGGTCCTGGGCGGGGCCGGGGCAAACAGCACCGAGGACGCGGGCAGCCGGGTGGTGAAGGTGCAGGCCGCGGGCAGGTCGCGCAGGGCCTTGCCGTGGTAGGCGGCGTCCGCGACGACATGGATTCGTCGTCCGTGGTGGCAGGCGGTCAGCAGGCGGATCATGGACGCGGCGATGTCGACCTTGCTCACCTCCTGCTTGGGGCGCCACAGCCGGGCCATCACCGGCAGGCACACCGGCCGGGCCAGGAAGGGCAGGTCGACGACCAGGCCGAGCACCACGAAGCAGGTCCCGCGCCCGAGACCTCTGGGGCCGGTGGCCGCGCCGTCGTGCTGCCAGGCCGCCCCGAAGACCTTCTTCCCGCGCCGCTTGAACAGCGTGTCGTCCACCGCCACCGTCAACACCGCCCCCTCGGGCAGGAGTTGGCGCACAACCAGGTGGGACAGGGAGATGCCCAACAGGGCGGGATTCCAGCTCGCGCGGGAGAAGAATGCATGGGCGCGGTCGTGGGACCAGGTGCGTGTCAACCCCGCGCCGGTCAGTATGCCGGTCACCGTGCCCCGCCCGGTCTGCGCAATCAGGCCCGTGACCAGCGCCGCGAAGGTGGTGAAGGTCGGCGTGGTGAAACATCCCTGAACGAACGTCAGCACCGCCAGCAGCGAAGCGGGTACGGTCGAGTCCGGAAGCATCGGCGGGGTCCCCTCACAGCAGGTGACGCAAGCACCGCCGATGCTTCTCTGCTGCCCACCCCCGCGCTGCCAGATCAGGCCCCCATCACCCACACGAGCGCCCCACGACGATCAACGAAAACGTCGAAAGTCGAGCATCCTGGCCCCGGCCGACCCGCGTCGAGGTCCAGGGTAGGGCGGTCAGGACTCCAGGAGCGACCAGTCCGGATCGGGCATCGCACCGGTCTCGAAGACCAGGTCGAACGCGCCCTTCCCGTCGATCGTCTCCCGGATCACGTCCGCGTGTCCGGCGTGCCGGGCGACCTCCCCTATCAGGTGGAGGAGCAGCCAGCGCCAGGTCCGGGTGCTGCCGTCGTCCCACGGGGAGCGGGGCAATTCGAACGTCTCGTCCATCGAGGACAGCGCGCGCACGGCGTCTTCGGTCGCGCGCGCTACCTCCTCGTACCGCTCCAGCAGCACCGGAACCGTCTCGTCCGCCGTGGGGATGAAGCTGGCCTCGAGCTCCGCCTGCGTCTCCGCCGCTCCGCCCTGGCACTTGCGGACCCAGACCAGCTCAGCCAAGGTCACATGCTTGATCAGACTAGCCAGGGACAGCGCGCTGGCGCTGGGCGCGCTGCGGGCCTGGTCCTCGGTCAGACCGTGCACGGCGCGGCGGACGCCGCCGCGCTGTGCGTCCAGATAGGCGAGCAGTGCGGATCGCTCGTCCCAGCAGGCTTCGGCGTCGACGATCACGGGCATGGCTGCCGCCTTTCACAAGGAGGGCCCCGGTCGGGCGCCCTTGGATGAACCTCATATTAGCCTCGCCGTTTCGGTTGGGCTGAGGCGGCTGCGTTGATCATCAACTGTTGGGCGGTCGAGGCGATTCTGTTGCCTGGGCATGGTGGAGTCCCGGCGCAATGGTCGGGTTCTCCGGGTCCTTCGGATCGTGGGTGGGCGGGGGGCTACAGGTCAGTCAACCGGTCGGGGCAGTGCGGCAAGGCGGTTGAAAGCAATGGCCAGTTCGTGTCTCCAGGGCCAGGTCGCCGAGATCCGCAGGCGGAGGCGGCGTCCACCACGGGTGAGGCGGGCGGCAACGTGTAGCAGCCGGTAGCGAAGTTTCTTGGGCTCGGCCGCGGCGAGTTCGCCATCCAGCAGGAGGACGCGGGCCCAGGCGAGGAGATCGATCGCCGTGAGGCTGAGTTCAAGCCAGGTGGCGTTGACGTCGAAATGGCGGGAGGGGAAGCGGCCGAAGCCAGTGTTCTTGCCGCACCGGATGTGGTCCTCGACGGTGGCGTGTCCGCGGTGGCGGACCTCAAGGAACTGTGCGGAGCCGCCACCGGAGTAAGGGGTATCGGTAAGGAATACCTGGTGCCGCAGGCCCTCGTCGTGGTCGAACAGGGACAGTTGAGCGCCCGGGTGCGGTCGTTCGCGCCGCACGGTGATGCGGGTGCCGACCGGGTAACCGGCGAGGTCGACCATGCCGGTCACTTCGGCGACCTCGGCGCCGTCTCGCAGCGTCCCGTTCTCGTCCAAGGCGGGATGCCAGAGAGCTTCGGGCAGTGAGCGGATTGCACGACGGACTGGCTCGGTGACCGCGTATCCGACCGAGAACCGCAGATCCAACCCGCGCTCGCGCAAGGTCCGGATGTGAGTGAGGAAGGCTTTCGCGGATCCGGCGCTGTCGGCGCGGACCAGGATCTGGGTGCCGTGCCGGTGAGCGTCGGGAATCTGTGCGAGGGCGTCGTCCAGCACCGCGATGTGGTCGGCGGCGGTGTTGGCTCCGGAGTTGCCGGGCCGCAGCCGGCCTGACATGGCCTCGCCGGTGTTCGCGAGGAAACACAGCAGCGGATGAAAGCCGAAGCCGCCTTTGTAAGTGGGCGCGGCCTGTTCCTTTTCCGAGTGGGAGGTGATCAGCGTGGCGTCGAGGTCCAGGACCAGGCCGGGAAGTTCTCGTCAGCCGGCCTGGACGGCGGGTATGCCCTCGCCGGTCTCGGCGGCCTGCATCCAAGCGACTTCCCGGGCTGAGGCGCGGGCCGCTCGCAGTGAAGTGAGTACTGCTCCGCCGGTGTCGGCGAGCAACCGCCAGGCGGTGGGCGTGGAGGCGACCGGTCCGAATATTTCGCCCTGGTCCCGCAGCACGGCCAGATCCGCTATCGCCTCACCGCCGTCGGCAAGCATCACCGCGAGATCGGTGGCGGTCCGACCTGGATCGTGCCCGGTGCCACGCGGTCGCAGCGGCCTGAGCGCAGTGGAATAGGCGGTGGTCAGACCGGTGGCATCGGCAAGATCCGCCAGCAAACGTGCGCCCGCGTGCCCGACCACCCCCGAACCGTCAGTGGAGACGTGGAGCTTGGGACGAGAACCGATACCCTGCACGCAGAAGGGCCTTCCCCCGTGAAGGTGGGCACGCGGTTATTGATCACGCGGCGAGCGTGAGTTTAGCGGTGTGGTGTCGGTGTTCGTATTCGTTGGGGCTGAGGTGGCCGTTGGCGGAGTGCCGGCGGCGGGTGTTGTAGCGGGTCAGCCAGGCGAAGACGGTCCTGCGGCAGGTATCGGAGTCGCCGTAGTCGTGGGCGCCTTGGAGAGTCTCGCGTTTCAGGGAGGCGTGGAAGCTTTCGCAGGCCGCGTTGTCGGCGCTGGTGCCGACCGCGCCCATCGACCGTGTGACCCCGAGTTGGTCGCAGAGGCCGGCGAAGGCCCGGGATCCGTATTGACCAGGTTCAATCAGTGGATGCAACACCGGCTTATGTGATCGATAGTAGATGGTCGTTGAGGGCTTCGGCGGGTGTCTTCCAACCGAGGCTCTTGCGAGGGCGACTGTTGAGGGTGGCAGCGACTGCCTCGATATCCTCCGCCGCCCATCGGGAAAGGTCAGTGCCCTTCGGGAAGTACTGGCGCAACAGGCCGTTCGTGTTCTCGTTGGTGCCGCGCTGCCAGAGACTGTGTGGGTCGGCGAAGTAGACCGGGACGCCGGTCTCGATCGTGAACTGGGCGTGTGCCGACAGCTCCTTGCCGCGGTCCCAGGTCAGCGACCGCCATAGTTGCCCGGGCAGAGTGCCGACTGTGGCCGCAAGCGCATCTTTCATCGTCACCGCGCCATAGCCGGCCAGCGGCGGCCCGTTCTTGGTACGGGGGACGATGCCGTAGCCGTCCTGGCGGGGCAGGTGGACGAGCACCGTGAATCGGGTTGTCCGCTCAACCAGCGTGCCGATCGCCGATCGCTCGCCTACTACGCCGCGTGGCGCGACGAGGGAATCTTCACCCAGCTCAATTACGACCTCACCGCGCTGGCTCGTGTGAAGGAAGGCCGCAAGCCCGAACCCACAGGCTCCGTCATCGACACCCAGAGCATCAAAACCTCCACCAACGTACCCGTGACCAGCCAGGGAACGGACGCCGCCAAGAAGATCGTCGGCCGCAAGCGAGGCATCCTCACCGACACGATCGGCCTGATCCTCGCCGTGACCGTCACCGCCGCAAGCCTCTCCGAAAACGCCCTAGGAATACGCCTCCTCGACCAGGCCAAAAGCACCTACCCGACCATCACCAAAAGCTGGGTCGACACCGGCTTCAAGAAAACCGTCGTCGAACACGGAGCTAACCTCGGAATCGAGGTCGAAGTCGTCAACAGAAACCCCGGAGTTCGCGGATTTCACGTCGTGAAAAGACGCTGGGTAGTCGAGCGGCGCATCGGCTGGATCATGATGCACCGACGCCTCGCCCGCGACTACGAGACCCTCACCGCCAGCTCCGAAGCCATGATCCACATCGCCTCGATCGACAACCTCGCCAAGCGCATAACGGACGAGACCACACCAACCTGGCGAGGGACCTACTAGGGAATAAGCGGCAATTCGACTACATCAAACGCCCCCTGAGATCCGCTGGCGTCCCGCCCCGTCCCGGTGTACCCGGTACAGATCGAGGACGGATGCGTGTATGCGCTCCTACCGAGGAGCGAACGGTGACGGGACTCCCCGACGATTGCGCCGCGGAGCGGGCCGACGCGGCCCGCAACCGTGCTCGACTGCTGGAAGCGGCCGCTCGGCTGGTGGCCGAACAGGGCGCGGAGCACGTGACGATGCACGCGGTCGCCCAGGCGGCCGGAGTGGGAAAGGGCACTCTGTTCCGCCGGTTCGGCGACCGCACCGGACTCCTGCTGACCTTGCTGGGCGACGCCGAGGCCGACTTCCGCGACGCGTACACCTCGGGCCCGCCCCCGCTGGGGCCGGGAGCACCGCCGAGGGTACGACTGACGGCCTTCGGTTGCGCCCTGATCGAGCGCATCACCGACGAGAACGACCGGGGGGCTGCGCTGGCCCGCCAGGTGCCCCTCGAGCGGCGCCATTCCTCGGACACCGCCCGGTCCTTCCACCACCACGTCGCAGCCCTCCTGCAGGAAGCGGGAGTGCTGGCCGACCACGAGATGTTCGCCCACGCCATGCTCGTGTTCACGAACTTCGAGACCATGGACCATCTGCGCAACGACCGCCAGGTGACCACTGCGCGCCTGCAGACCACCTGGGCGGACATGGTACGGCTGTTGACCGGAGACGCCGAAGAAGACCGTCGTGACTCGGGGCATGACTGACCGGCACGGCAACGGCCGTCATGACGGCAGGACGCGTACGGCCTTTCCCTCGCTCATGGCCTCAGCCTCCCTGGTGTCATGGGCGCTGCGGCGGACGACGACGTTCCCCAGATCAACGGACAGCTGAACGACGAGGTCGGCGAAGTCGTGGTGCCAGTCTGCCGGGGCGGTCGCCGGAGCGACGACGATCAACTCCAGTACATCCGCAGGGTGCGACGCCGTGCCGTCGACGACGGCGCCCTTCAGCGCCAGGTAGTCCGGTGCTGGGCGGAGGTGGGCCTGGGCCCGCTCGCGGACCATGTCGATGACGCGTTCGCGCAGGTCCGTCACTTGACGCAGAGCGTCCCAGGCGATGTGACCTGTGACCAGCCGTACGGCTTGCCCTTTGGAACGGGGGGCGACCAGTCCGAGCAGGCCAAGGCGGAAAAGTGCCGCCTCCAGCTGCGTGGGTGTGACCGCGGCGTCCTTGGACAACTCGTCGACCGTCAGCGGACCGGCGGCATCGGCCATGTGGTGTGCGACGAGAGCGGTGAGGAGCCGGCCTGAGGTGCCGGGGAACAGTGCGGACAGCGGAGTCCGGAAGTTCATGGCGCGTACAAGTGGTTCCGTGCGGCTCTGGACACGCGCAATGCTCCGCTTCTGTGAGGGGTTCGTCTACGGGGGACGCAAGAGGTTCTCGTCGGCTTCGCAGGCAGGTGGCATCGACGACGAAGCCGACGAGAGTCTGGTTTTCGCATACGGTGGTCTGCGGTGCTAGGCGTCGGAAGCCCGATCCTTCGCGAGCTCGGTGACGGCTTGGTCGAACTCCTTGAGTACGTCGAGGAGTTTGGCCCTGCCCCACAGGGCCAGGCCGAGGACGGCGACGCCCACGGCCGTCATGTGCACGGCACCCAGGAGGTCCAGGCCGGACAACGCTCGCATCGCCGAGTGGTCCCCGCGAGCCCATGCCCTCGTGGACTCGGCTATCGCGAACTCGTAGTGGGGCGGGGCCACGGCGGCGACCTCGTCGGAACCCCGGACCAGTTCGTCCAGCGTCCAGCGTCGGCCGGTCAGTTCCATGATGCTGATGGTGGAACGCAGCAGGCCGCTCAGGACGGCGTACACCTCGATCCAACGGCCCGCGTCCAGACCGGCCAGCGCTTCGCGGACCGCGGTGGCGTCGTGGTCCGCGTAGCCTCGGACGACGTCCAGCGCGTAGTCGCTGGCGGTCTTGCGTGTCACGTTGCTCATGGCCTTCACAGTACGGTCGCCCAAGTGCGTGGGAATCGGCCTCTCGGCGCAACGCGCCTCGGAAGAAAGCACTAGGACCCGCGTTCCGTGTAGTTCGGAGGTTCTGGACGTTGGCGTGGTGAAGCTGAGGGTGGCAGTTGATCGTTGACCCGTACTCCTTCACCGTGCGCTCGTGCACCACGACACCTTTTATGAGGATCTCCGTCCGCAGCATCGCGTCGCTGAACTGAACCGCCCCGGTTCGAATGGAGACTCGATTCCGTGAAAGGATTGAGTCATGGCACGCCCCTCTTCGTATCCTCTTGAGCTGCGCAAACGAGCG
>NZ_JBVJMV010000107.1:0-7922 GCF_055584025.1 Streptomyces sp. NPDC104309
CGGGTGCATGCGGCGGGCGGCAACATGCCCCGGGACGGACGGTGAACTGAACAACCTCACCTGGGACAGCGACAAGAAGACGAGGGACGGGACAAGTTTCAAGGGGGCCACCTTTGATCCTGGCTTTCATTGACGGGGCGGATGCTGTCAGCGGTAGCGGAAAGGGGTGGGCTGTTCGGGCTGCATTCGCTCGAAGGAGCGACCGATGCAGGATCATCCGCAAGCCGCGACGCTGGGCGTCGAAGTGGGTGGACGAGCAAAGCCTTTGACTCGCGCTCGAAACTGTGTTCGTAAATGCCTGTGGGAGGTGAGGATTGGAAACGATCCCGAATCTGGTTTTCTCTGGGTTCCTGCCTGCTGTTTCTCTTCTCTGCGGCCGTCGGGGCCCGTCTGGTCGTCCGCTGTGTCGAGTCCGGTTGTCAGTGGTGGCCTCTACGGTTCTTTCTGTTCGCGCGGAATGCTCCGGCGTGGCTGTGCGTGCATCGATGCCAGCTGGATGGGGCGTGTGCGTTCCATCTCTTCGGGGGCGCGGACGAATCTGCTGGGGGTAGTGAGAACGGGAGGGTGTATGGAGTTGGATTACGACCGTTTGGTCGCTCTGCGAAAGCAGAGCGCTGCTTGGCGGCTGCTGAAGGCCGACCATGCTGCGCTGATGCTGAGCTTCTTCAACAAGGTGTTCGTCGAGCAGGGAGTGCGCTCGATCGCGGGTGCGGAGCTTGCCGAACGGTTGGACGATGAGTTGTTCGCCCTGAACGATCGGCTGGGCCAGGGGACGTTCTCCAAGACTGCGAGGGCGTATCTGGACGGCTGGTCGGCGCCGGAGAATGGCTGGCTGCGCAAGTACTACCCGCCGGATTCGGACGAGCCGCACTATGACGCCACGGCCGCCGTGGAGAAGGCCGTCGCGTGGGTCCGGTCGTTGGAAGAGCGTTCGTTCGTGGGCACGGAGTCGCGGCTGAGCACGATTTTCGACCTGCTGCGGCAGATGACGTTCGGGACCGAAACCGATCCCGAGGCGCGACTGGTGGAGCTCAACCGACGTCGGCATGAAATCGATCTGGAGATCGCGCGTGTCGAGGCCGGTGACGTGGATGTTCTGGACAGCGCGGCGCTGCGGGACCGCTATCAGCAGGTGTCCGATACGGCGCATGGGCTGCTGGCCGACTTCCGAGAGGTCGAGGCGAACTTCAGGGACTTGGACCGGGACCTGCGGAGCAAGATCGCGGCGTGGGACGGGGCCAAGGGTGAGCTGCTGGACGAGGTGCTGAGCAGCCGCGAGAGCATCGCGGAATCGGACCAGGGGCGTACCTTTCAGGCGTTCTATGACTTCCTGCTTGCCCCGAGCCGTCAGGAGGAGCTCAAGACGCTTCTGACCGAGGTCGAAGCCATGGAGGCCATCGACGAGCCCGACCCCAGGATGCGGCGCATGGCCCGGGACTGGCTGGAGGCAGCCGAGCGAACTCAGACCACGGTGAGGCAGCTTTCGGGGCAGCTGCGCCGGTTCCTGGACGACCAGGTGCGCTCGGAGGATCGCCGCGTCCTGCAGCTCGTGCGCGAGATTGAGGCTCAGGCTCTGGCGCTGCGTGATGTGCCGGGCGTGGATCTGGTTGCCGGTATCGATGCGGCCGCGCCGACCATTGTTCTGCCGATGGAGCGGCCCCTGTACACCCCGTTGGTCAAGGTGCCGATCGAAAGTACTGGCATTGAGGCGGGGGACGAGGAGTTCGCGGCTGAGGCACTGTTCGAGGCGGTGTATGTGGATTCGGCGCGGCTCACAGCAGCGGTGCACCAGGCGCTGGGCTCGCGCACGCAGGTGTCGTTGGCCGAGACACTGCGCGAGCATCCTCTGGAGCAGGGGCTTGCCGAGCTGGTCGCCTACCTCGCGTTGCCGGACGACGGGTTCACCACGGTGTTCGACGACCAGCGTCAGGAGGAGATCGCTTGGACCAGTGAGGAGGCTGTCCAGCAGGTGGCCACCGTGCCCGTGGTCACCTTTGCCCGCACCAGCCCCGGCATCGCCTGGGCTTCCAGCTCGAAGGAGGGGCGATGACCACGCCTGCCACCCCCAGTCAGCCGTCCGTTCTCTCCCTGCCGGTCAACCAACTGCTCAAGGGTCCCGTCTTCCGTGACCAGCACGAAAGGGCATGGGAGGCCCTGCTGAACCACAGTGCCGGTGTGAAGGACTACGTCGACGTCATGGGGCTGCGTGTGGTGATCGACGAGATGGAGGGCTACGCCTTCCTCCAGTCGAAACCCGACGACGAGGACGACGTCCGCGATGCCCGCATGGCGCCGCCGCGGCTGATGCCCCGCCGCTCACTGTCCTACCCCGTCAGCCTGCTGGTCGTGCTGCTGCGCAAGCGGCTCGCAGAGTTCGACGCAGGCGCCGACGGCACCCGCCTGATGATCACCCGGGACGAGATCGTGGAGATGGTCCGACTGTTCCTCCCCGCCGGTACCAATGAAGCCCGCCTGGTCGACCAGATCGACGGCCACATCAACAAGGTGGTCGACCTGCAGTTCCTGCGCCGTGCCCGCAGGCAGGACCAGCTCTTCGAGGTGCAGCGGATCATCAAAGCCTTCGTCGACGGGCAGTGGCTCGCCGACTTCGAAACGAACCTGGCCCAGTACGCGGTCACCCGCACCCACCAGGAGAAGCAGCAGTGATCCCCGCCCAGTCCGGCCCCGCCGGCACGAGTGTCGCCTCCACCGACCTGGTTGCGGCCGGCTTCCGGCTGGAGCGCCTGGAGGTATACAACTGGGGCACGTTCGACAAGCACGTGTGGACGTTCGGCATCGGCGGCGCCAATGCCCTGCTGACCGGGGACATCGGTTCCGGGAAGTCCACCCTGGTCGATGCCATCACCACCCTGTTCATGCCTGCACGCAAGATCGCCTACAACAAGGCGGCCGGCGCGGAGAGCGGCGAGCGCAGCCTGCGCTCCTATGTGCTGGGCCACTACAAGTCCGAACGCAACGAGACGACCGGAGCGACCAAGCCGGTGGCGCTGCGCAGGCCGGGCAGCTACTCCGTCATCCTGGGGGTCTTCACCAACCCGGCGCTATCGGCGACCGTCACGTTGGGGCAGGTGTTCTGGCTCGCTGACGCGAACGCCAGCAACCCCGATCGGCTATTCCTCGTCGCCGACCAGGCGCTGTCCGTCGCAGGCGACTTCGCCGACTTCGGCACCGAGGTGCACTCCTTGAAGAGGCGTCTCGAAGCGAGCGACGTCCGCGTCCACAAGACGTTCCCGCCCTACAGCAAGGACTTCCGGCGCCGCATGGGCATCGAGTCCGAGCAGGCACTGGAGCTCTTCCACCAGACGGTGTCGATGAAGTCGGTGGGCAGCCTGGACGACTTCGTGCGCAGTCACATGCTCGAGCCGTTCGATGCGGCGGCCATGACCGACAACATCATCAGCCACTTCGATGAGCTCACCACCACCTACAACTCCGTTCAGCGAGCACGCGCCCAGGCCGAGGCCCTCACCCCACTGCTCGCGGAATGCGACGCCTACGAGAGGCTGACCGCACGCATCGACGAAGCCGACACGCAGCAGGCCGCCCTGCGGTATTTCATCGCCGAGCGCACGTCAGTGCTGCACGAAGCCCAGCGCGCCGAGGCGGAACGGGCACTCGCACGCCTGCAGGGCGAAAAGGATGCCGCGAAGGACGAGCTGGAACGGCTGCGTGGCCAGCAGCGCCGGTGGGACCTGCAGCGCGAGGGCCTGGGCGGCGGCCGGTTGGGTGAGCTCGAGCGCCAGATCAAGGAGACGGAGGAGCAGCGTACCGCGCAGGAGGGGCGGGCCCGCCAGCACGCCGCCCTGTTGGAGCAGGCAAAGCTGGCCCCGGTGACCGACCGGGCCCAGTTCACCGACCGGCTCGAGGACATCATCCGCGCCCAGCACAGCGTCGCCGCGACCGCCCGTGACACGCGCACGGCCCTGGAGACCCTCGCGGTCGAGGCCGCACAGCTGAAGCGGCAGGCTGAGGACATCAACGCGGACCTGCTCAGCTTGCGCTCGCGCCGCAGCAACATCCCTCGCAAGCAGCTGGAGGTACGCGCTCGCCTGAGCCGCGAACTCGGCATCGAGGAGAGTGCCCTGCCGTTCGCCGGCGAACTCATCCAGGTCCGTGACGAGGAACAGGAGTGGGCCGGGGCCGCCGAGCGTCTGCTGCGCGGCTTCGCCGTGTCCCTCCTGGTTTCCGGCGACCAGTACGCCCGCGTCTCAGACTGGATCAATGACCACCACCTGGGGGCGAAGCTGGTCTACTTCCGCGTCCCGGACAAGCTCCCGCCGCGGCGCCTGCCCACCGCCACGTCCACGGCGCTGTTCACCAAGCTCGAGGTGCGTGACGACTCGCCGCTCGCCCCGTGGCTGGCCGGCGAGCTCGAACGCCGCGCCTCCCACGCCTGCGTGCCGACGATGGAGGACTTCCGGCACACCGAACTCGCCATCACAGCCCAGGGGCTGATCAAGGGGGCACGGGGCCGCCACGAGAAGAACGACACCACCCGCATCGACGACCGCAGCACCTATGCGCTCGGCTGGACGAATCAGGCCAAGATCGACGCTCTCCTGGACCAGGCCCATCGGGTCCATGACGCCCAGCGCGAGACGGAGAAGAAGAAGCGCGAGCTGGACGCCACCTACAAGGATGCCCTCAGTCATGACAAGGTCCTTGACCGGCTGGCGGCCATGGCGGACTACAACGAGATCGACTGGCCGTCCGCAGTACGGCACATCACCCAGCTCACGGCCGAGAGGCAAAGTCTGCAGGCCGACTCCCAGGACCTGGACGAACTCACCCGCCGCCTCACCGAAATCGCCGTTGACATCACCAAACAGGAACGCGCATACGAGCGGGTACAGCAGAGCTGGGGCCGAGTCGACGGCGACCGCGACGCCGCTGAACGCACCCGCGACGAGGCCCGCGCCGTACTCGAAGAACCGGACGCCAGGGACGCACGGCCACACTTCCCGGCCCTCGAGCAGCGCTTGACCACTGCCCACCTGACATGCCGGACGACACAGGAGTGCGCCCAGAGCGAGTCCCGGCTGCGCGAGGAGATGGCGGCCGACAGACACCGCTGGGCCAAGGAGCAGACGCGCCTCGGCCAGACGATCGCCGCCCGGATGAGCTCCTTCCGAGCTGCCTACCAGGTCGAGACCAACGAACTCGACGCCTCCGTCGCCTCCGCGCCCGGCTACCGAGCCTTGCACCAGCAGCTCGTCGCGGACGACCTGCCGCGATTCGAGAGCCAATTCCGCACCTATCTGAAGACCAACGTAATCCGTGAGATCGCCGGATTCCACGCGCAGCTCAACATCTGGGCCGACGAGATCGGCGACCGCATCAACACCATCAACGAGTCCCTGGTCGACATCGACTACAACCCGGGCCGTTACATCATGCTCAAGCCTGAGCAGACACCCAACACCGAGATCCGCGAATTCACCGCCGAACTGCGTGCCTGCACCGACGACGTCCTGTCCGGCGACGACTCCGACCTGTACTCCGAGGAGAAGTTCCACCAGGTGCAGCGCCTGATCGAACGCTTCAAGGGCCGCGAACACCACACCGACAGCGACCGGACCTGGACCAAACGCGTCACCGACGTCCGCTACTGGTTCGTCTTCAGCGCCAGTGAACGACGCCGCGAGGACGACTCCGAGTACGAGGTGTACTCCGACTCCGGCGGCAAGTCCGGCGGCCAGAAGGAGAAACTCGCCTACACCATCCTGGCTGCTTCCCTCGCCTACCAGTTCAAGCTCGACACCACCAGCACAAGGAGCCGCACCTTCCGCTTCGTGGTCATCGATGAAGCCTTCGGACGCGGCTCGGAGGAATCCGCCCGCTTCGCCCTGGACCTCTTCAAACGCCTGGGCCTGCAGCTCCTGATCGTCACCCCGCTGCAGAAGATCCACGTCATCGAGCCCTACGTGTCCGCCGTCGGCTTCGTCGACAACCCCACCGGACACCATTCCCGCCTGCGCACCCTGACCATCGCCCAGTACCGCCAAGAACGCCTAGCCCACACCCTGGCCGGCGTGCAGCCCACTGCCGCACAGGGAGCATGAGATGACAACACAACACGACGTTGGCTGGACCACCCCGCAGGCCGTCATCGAACGCCTCCGCAAACGCTGGAACATGGGCACCTACCTCACCCAGCTCGCGGACGGATCACCATGGGAGCCCGTCGAGATTCCTCTGCGTGGTCCGAAAGCCGGGGACATCACCCGTCACTATGACCACGTCCTCGCCTGGACCGAATCCTGGGCGCCCACTGCACACCCACACCTGCACATCGAGTACCGGCGCCTCGGCGGGCGCCTGGCCGGAGTGAACAACGTCCCCGCCCGCATCCGCATCGACGACCGTGACCACCTCTGGCGTCTGCTCGGCGTCAGTCCCACGGTCGCCCGCTACCAGAATCTGCTGACCTCTGCCCGAGACGTGCTGCCCGACCTCGTCGAGTGGATGACCGGCCATCCCATGCAGGTGCTCCAGCGCGACGGCGACTGGGCCCGCTTGCAGAGCACCATCCGATGGATCCTCGACTACCACGGTCCCACCGTCTACCTGCGCCAGCTCGACGTACCCGGCGTGGACACCAAATTCATCGAACGCCACCGAGCCATCCTGACCACCCTGCTCGAGCAGTGCCTCCCCGAAGCCCGCATCAACACCGAAGCCGCACGCACCGACTTCGCCGCCCGCTTCCGCTTTCTACGAAAGCCCGCCTACCTACGCTTCCGGCTCCTCGACGGCGAAGCGCTGGCCGGCTTCCGCGAACTGGCCGTCCGGGCAAATGAGTTCACCGCGCCCCCGCCCGGCATCACGACCGTCTACGTCATCGAGAACGAGACCACCTACCTGGCCTTCCCTGACCAACCCCACAGCATCGTGATCCACGGCGCAGGCTACGCCGTCACCCAACTCTCCGCCCTGAACTGGCTACACGGCATACGCCTTGTGTACTGGGGCGACCTGGACACTCACGGGTTCACCATCCTCGACCGGCTGCGTCGGGCCTTCCCGCACGCGCAGTCCATCCTGATGAACCGGGGCGTTCTCCTGGAGCACCGCGGCCAGTGGGTGAAGGAAGACGCCCCCACCCACCGGCCTCTCGGCACGCTCACACCGGACGAGGCCGATGTCTACGACGGCCTCGTGGAAGGCGAGTTCGGCCCCAACGTGCGACTCGAACAAGAACGCGTGCGGTTCCACCTGCTCGAAGACGCCCTCAAGGAGCTCCGCTAGCAACCGCACACACCGTCAGCCAGCTTGTCGGTGTCGATGAAGGGGCAGGTTCATCGACCTGCGGCGAGCAGTTCCTGGTGCATGGCGAGCGCCGTAGGGCGAAGGAGAGCACGGAACTCGTCGGTCACCGTCCCACGGGTCTTCAGGGCGTGGCAGCTCGGGCACAGAGCGATCATGGCCCATTGCGGCTGAGTGCCGAGGTGTAGCGGGGATCAGGGCAGCGGAGGTTCTCCCAGCCCCCTTGGCTGCGCTCGAGCACCGCATGGCGGGATGCCGGCGACGCGGCTCAGCCGCTGACTACCTTGGGGCCGGCGGCGGTGGCTCTTGCCGTCCCGCATGGCGCGCTGCGCCCGGGCATCCAGCTCCGCGTAGCGCAGAACCGGATCTGCCATGCGGCGCAGCAGGGCAACGGGCATCCGGCAGCGGTCGAGTGCATCGGCGGCCGGTTCCTCGGCCGTACCTTCGCCGTTCCGTCCCCGCCCTCCTCCGTGAGCCCTACCGGAGGAAGTCGGATGAAGAACTACAAGATTCTCCGCGACTGTTGGCAGCGCGGCGACAGGCGTTGTCACGTTGGTGGGGTGTTGATCGATTGAGGGCGCGTCAGGGCGTGGAGGGGTCGGGCGGGGGCCTGGGTCACGCTGCGGCAGGCAGGC
>NZ_JBVJMV010000108.1:0-7481 GCF_055584025.1 Streptomyces sp. NPDC104309
GGACGACTGCCTGTACCAACGAGCTCCGTTGCTCCACGTTGAAAACCCGTCAACTCCCTTGCATGACCTGCAGAAACGCTAACTACCCGGCCTTGCAGTTTCGCCCTTCACATCCGTCGCGGCCTGGATCTTCCGCAGTTGCTCCATGACGTCCAGGTCCTGTTCCGAGAACCCGTCCCGGCTCAGCCGCACGGCCTGTTCGAGAGCCTGGATGACCAGGCGGATACGTACGGCGTCCTCGGCCGCGCCACGGTGGAGGTCCCGGTAGGCACGGGCGGCCGGCCCCCGCCATCCCGCCTCGATCCGGTCGACGATCGCGTCCATGCGTCTGACCTGCTTGTCCAGGTGGTCCTGCATACCGTCGAGGTCATTGGCCAGGTCCGTCAGCCGGTCGGCCTTCGTCCGAAGTCGTGGATGTCCGCCTGGACCGCCCATCGCATCCCCCAGTCCGTGGTTGTCAACGCCGGTACCACACTGGCTACTTGGTGAACCCGTGTCACCCTAACAACGCCCCTTCGGTCCATGACGGCAGCGAAGGAAAACCGATCGTCCGGGGTGCGTACCACGTCGGCGGCCGACTCTTCATAGCCTCCGCCGCCCAGTCCTCGATGCCGACCACCCTGCCCGCGAGCCCCGACCGGCCAGAAACCCGCCGCGACATCACGGACGCATTCCCTGCTCGGCCTCGCCCTCGCAGCCATGCCGACAGCCCTCGGCAACACCGGTTACCCCTCCGCAACCGACCCCGGCTTGGTTCGCCTGCACCGCATCGGCCTGCCCTCCCGACGTACTGCCGGCACTCGCGATCCAGCGCATCCTGAGCCGGCTCCGCCACGTAGGTGAGGGAACTCCACAGTTCTGCCCCCGGCGTGCCACAACGTGCCAGTGGGGGCGGTGAACACCGGTCAGGAGCAACGTTCATCGGGACCAGCGAGAACGGCCGCTTGATGGCGTTCTCGCAGGTAGATGGCCATCTGCCCCTCAAGTACCGGGTGATTCCCAAGCACAGAGCGCGAGTTCGATTCTCGTTACCCGCTCTTTGATGAGGGCCCAGGTCAACAACCTGGGCCCTCCTTGTTGCCAACGCCGCGCAGCCCGTGGGGCGGCAGTCCGGGCGGGCGCGGCACCAGCGGGTGAACGGTTGCACCACTCAGTGCCGGCCCCAGTAGTGTGTTGATGTGCTCGAAGGCTCAGAGCGATGCCTCGCCCCCGAGGCTTCCGGCGCTGATGGCTCCCCGCAGGACGTGGGCGATCTCCTCCGGCTTGAGGTCGATGCCGTCGAGCCCCTCCGCAGTCAGCGGGATCTCCTCCAGCGCGTACTCGCCGCGGCCCTCGGCGCTGAACTCGGGGCCGGTGCGGTCATCGAAGGACCAGGTTGCGATGCGGGCGAGATAGAAGAGCTGGCGCTCGTCGTCGGACTCCATCGTGTGGAGGAGGCGGACGATGTCGGCCTTTCCCGCGATCTCCTCGTGGATCTCCCGGTGGAGAGCGGCCTCCCTGGACTCGTCACTGGGTTCGACGCCGCCACCGGGCAGGACCCAGTACTCGGAGATGCCGGGCCTGGTGCGGCGAATGCCCAGCATTGTGTCGTCAGCGGTGACGAGGACGGCGCGGACTCGTTCGATCATTTCGGTTCGTCTCCTTGCTTGTTGACGGTCTCAGTGCAGCAGCCAGCCGCCGTCGACGTGGACGGACTGCCCCGCGATGAACGAGGCGGAGAGGCCCACGAGAAACGCCACCAGGGCCGCAACGTCCTCGGGCCGGCCACGGCGCGGGACACACTGGCGCTTGATCTGGTCCTCCGGCCGCGCCCGGTGCCGGGCGGGGAGGGCTTTCTCGGCCTCGACCTGGATGGCTCCGGGCAGGACCGTGTTGACGCAGACCCCGTATGGGCCCAGTTCGCGGGCGAGGGAGCGGGTCAGGCCCAGCAGCCCGGCCTTCGCGGTGCTGTACGCGACGAGGTTCGTCCGGCCGGCGCGGGCGTTGACGCTGCCGATGTTCACGATCCGACCCCAGCGGCGTTCGACCATGCCGGGGGTGAGTGCGTGGCAGGTGCGGTAGTGGGCGGTGAGGTTCACGTCGAGGGAATAGTTCCAGGCGGTTTCGTCGGTGTCCTGCCAGGCGACGCGGGGGTAGAAGCCGGCGTTGTTCACCAGGATGTCGACGGGTCCGATTTCGGTGCAGCCGAGGTCGGCCAGGTCGGCAAGGTCGCCGAGAAAGCCAGCGAGGCCATGCACGCCCTCCACGGCCTGAAGGGCCTCACCACCTGCGGCGATAACCACGCTTGGTCCGAGGTCCAGAACGACCTCGTCGGCGCCGTCATCGCCGCCTTCCTGGCCATGCACTACATCGACCCCACCGGCGCCCGCGCCACCTTCGACGAGATCCTCCACCGCCGGACCCGCAGGGGGCGCGAGCCCGCCGCAGCGGCCTGACCACCTCCGAACGCACGCACCGCTGACCGCGCCCACGAGGCGCGGTCAGCGGCCATGCTTGGGGGCCACCGTCGCGATGACAAGAGGGTCAGGACCTCGCACTGAGCACGCACGTTCCACGAAGTGGCAGAAGCCGCAGTAGCCCTCCGGGCCTTTGACCTTTTCCGGATAGCGCTGGGTTCGACTGCTGGGACGGTTCCGGCAGCCCGCGTGGAGACTGACGGCCCCTCCAACAAAGACCGGAAACTCGCGCCAGCCGGACTGCAAGACATCGCGGCACAGCAAGACCGTAGACACGTGCCAAGTGCCTGGTCCGAGCCCGGTAGAACTTCACCTACTGCATCAAGGCGGCTCGCTCCGCTCGCCGCGCGCTCCCCGGCTGCGCCGGTCGCGCGGCTGGAGCGAGCACCATGCTGGGGAAGAAACCCGCTGTGGCTGGGGCGGTCGGCTCCACGGCTTTAGCCACCTCCCCGGTTCGGGTCCCGCGTCGAGCAAGACCAGGGGGCCACTCGTTCAAATTCCGGGCAGGATCACAGCCTGCCCGAGTTGCCGGCCAGCGTACGGCCCCCTGATCATGCTGACCCCAAACCGGGCAGGACACCGGCCAAACCCGCTCCGCCGCCACCAGTTGGCCATCATCGCGCCGCAGGAGGTTGTGGATGCTGCTCGCTCCGCGTTTGTGGTCCTGAGGGATACGCGAGACCTGCTCGTGGAAGGGTCTACGGTCGACAGCCTGGCTTACAGAGAGCTTGAGGACAGCTTCGATGCGGCAGTGAGCGAGCTCCGCAACGTGATGCGTCGAGACCTCGGCGCAGTCGACTCGATCACGGCACGATGAGGCAGCGGCAACCGTAGTAGCGGAGAGCTGCACCAGAAGCGCACCAGTCGGCACGGCGAGCAGCCGTCAATGACGGCAATCACAGCGCCACGCCTCGTCCCCCACACAGCACATCGTTGCTGGTCAGCACACAAATCAGTACTAGGTCATCCGTGATTCCCAAGGTCAGAGCGCGAGTTCGATTCTCGTCACCCGCTCTTGAGAGAAGGCCCAGGTCGGAGACCTGGGCCTTCTTCGTTGTCCAGACCTCTCGGAGCCCACCCGCCATTCGCGTGCCACAAGTGCCCTGACAGCACGCCAGATTTAGCCCGCCGCCCCGTTCACCGACGTCTCGGTGGTCGAGAAGATCCGGTCCAGATGGTGACGAAGTACCGCGATGGCCGACTCCGGACTCCGCTGGCCCACGAGGATGCTGGTACCCATGGTCGCCGTCATGGCGAGCAGGCTGATCGCCTCCGTGCGCGCTGCGATGCCGGCATCGGCCATGCCTGACGCCTGGGCCTGTTCGAGCAGCCCGGTCAGCGCGTTCTCCGCGGCATCGGGGTTGTCGATGAAGGGCTGGGCTGCAAGGGCCTCGTCGGTCACGGACAGGATCGAGTAGGAGCTGTAGAGGAGGTGGAAGGTGCGACTCTCCTCGTCGGTCGGCAGGGAGGCCAGCAGCAGCGCTTCGATCGTCGCGCGCGGGTCCGGGTCCGGACCGGCGGCGGCGAGGCGGGCGCCCACCCGCGCCGTGAAGCGGTCGGTCAGGTGCTGGAGCCCGTAGAAGAGCAGTTTCTCCTTGGTCTCGAAGTAGTACTGCACGAGCCGGAGCGAGACGCCGGCCTCAGCAGCCACGTCCCGCATGCCGACAGCGTGCAGCCCTCGCCGCCCCGCGACCTGGATGAGCGCCTCGGCGATCTGGGTGCGTCGCTCCTCGTGGTCCACGCGCTTTGGCATGTGCCGTGTCTCCGCCCGTCGGTCGCGTTCGCGGTCCGGCCTGCCCGAACTTCTTCATGGTACCGCCGTACCATTATCATGGTACGGTCGTATCACGAAGAACGGATCTTCCCGGAGGTGCCCGTGCCCGAGAACACGACCCGTGTGCGCCGCGACGTCGGCCGCTACGTCAACGACACCCTGCGCGACCGCTACTTCGCCGCCAGCGACGTCCTCTACGCGATGGGCGCACCCGCTCGCTCCGAGACGGACGTCGAGACGAGCTTCGGCACCACGCACGTCTACCGGTACGGCCCCACCGACCCGGCCGCCGAGTCCCGCACTCCGGTGGTCCTGATCCACGGCGCGGGCTACTGCTCGGCGATGTGGTACCCCAACACCCCCGAGCTCAGCGCCGAACGGCCCGTCTACGCGCTCGACACCCCCGGCGACGCCGGGCGCAGCGTCCACCGCGAGCCCATGTGGCAGCCCGAGCGCGCCGCGCAGTGGATGGACGAGGCCCTCGACGCGCTCGGCCTCGACCGGGTCCACCTCGTCGGCTCCTCCTACGGAGGCTGGCTGGTGCTCAACCAGGCGCACCGCCGGCCCGGACGGCTCGCCTCGGTCACCGCCCTCGACCCGGGCGGCCTGGAGAAGGTGGGCCTGCGCTTCTTCGCCTGGGTCTTCGTGAGCCTCTTCGCCAGCTTCGCTCCCAAGGCGCTGCGTCCGCGCCTCGCCTCCTGGCTGGAGCAGCCGGTCATCGCCGTTCCCGAGTTGCGGAAGTGGGTCCAGGTAGGCGCCCGGGCCTTTCGGATCCGCCGTCCCGCACCTCTGCCGCTGGCCGAGGACGCGCTGCGCTCCATCCGGACCCCGCTCTACCTCATCATGGGCAAGCGCAGCCTCCTGGTACACCCGCAGCGGCAGCTGGAGCGCGTACCGCGCCTGATCCCCGGCGCCCGCGCCGAGATCATCGCCGCGACCGGCCACGGACCACAGATCGACCACCCCGACGTCGTCAACGCCCGGATGCTGGGCTTCATGGAGGACATCGACTCCCTCGACCCCACCGCAGTCGACTCGTAGGGCCTGCGGCGGGGAGCACCGGCTTGGCGGCTGCAAACCCCTGGCTCGTTGAAGGAACCCCGACGCGTCAACAGCCGGACTCGACACCAGTGAACGATGGCGGGAGGCACCTGCCCCGCGTCGTGCCCCGTCCGTGCCCTTCAGATCGGTGCACAGCGGTCAATACGGGGCCTTCACCCACCCCGGGAGCGAGCCATCGGATCCACTGTTTTCGCAGGTCAGGACCTACCTCGATGCCCAACGCGCCATAGATTCCCAAGCTCAGAGCGCGAGTTCGATTCTCGTCACCCGCTCCATGATGAAGGCCCTGGTCGGAGACCAGGGCCTCGTTTGTTGTCTAGACCTCTTTGACGCGTGCCATTCGCGTGCCGTAATTGCCTTGATCTCGCCTCAACCTTGAACTTCATGACGGGCAGTCGGGTTCTCCGGCGGTCCGTTTCACTTGTCGGGTCGGTCATGGGTAGGCCGATGACCCGGCTGTCGCGTCGGTGCGCGCCGGGTTCCACGGATCCGGTGCTCATGTCGCCAGTGTGCTCGCGACCACTGACCACGCCCGCGGCGGCCCAGTATCGTCCATCTGGACCTGCCCCGGGCACGCGGCGACCACCGGCGGGTGTAGGCGGGTGCTGAGATTCCCGGAAGGAAACGGCTGACCCCGGGCGCTCACCGAAAGCCCGGCCGACGCCGGGGCGGCGAAAGGCTTGGCGTGGGGGGCCGACGGAACCGGGTAACGTCTTTGTCATGTTCTTCGAGACGCCGATTTACGAGTGAGAGCGTGATGGGCCCCTGCTGACGTCCCTCGACGTCGCCGCGCCCGTCCCCCACCGATGAATCCGTAGATCACTTCACATCATTCCGGGAGAACCCATGACCGTGAGCAAGAACATCAACAACCCCGTGGGCATGGGCGGCGGCCAGCGCAAGAGGCTGTCCCGCGCCGAACGGCAGAATAATGGTCCGCACCGCAACCTCGACCGCAAGGGTGCCGCCGACCGGAAGGCGGAGCTGGTGCGCAAGATGCGCGAGAAGGCAGGCGCAGCCGAGGGCGCCGGGCAGACGGGCGACGACACCGCACAGAGCTGACGCACCGCCGCCGCAGGGCAGCACCGCACGGGGCAGGGTCCGGACCGCGACGCACGGTCCGGACCCTGCTGCCGTACCGGGGCTCTGCGGCCGTACCGGGCGCGGCCGGTCCCGCTCGGCTCTCGGCCGACCACCCGCGTCTCAGCCGACCAAACGGGGGTGGGCGTGCCACTACGTGCCAGTCAGGACGGTGGACAGCGGTCAGCAGAGGCCCGAACGAAGCCACTGCGGCACGCCCCCAGGGATGCGTTTCCCCAGATCAGATGGCATGCAAGCCTACGCAGTACTGGGTGCTTCCCAAGCTCGGAGCGCGAGTTCGATTCTCGTCACCCGCTCCATGAAGAAGCCCCAGGCCAACGGCCCGGGGCTTCTTTGTTGTCCGGACAGCCCTTAGGGTCTGTGCGGGGTTCGGATCATGCACGGGCTGGCAGGCTGCGGAGCCAGATGATGGATCCGCGTAGGTGGAGGCCGGCGGTGTAACTCTCGGGCTTCTTGTCGTAGCGGGTGGCCAGCCCTCGCCACTCCTTGAACTTGTTGATTGTTCGCTCGACGGTGTTGCGGTCCTTGTAGAGCGTGGCGTCGTGGCTGACCGGGCGGCCGCCCGAGCTGCCCTTCTTCTTGCGGTTGGTGCTTTGGTCGGCTTTCTCCGGGATCACCGCTTTGATGTTGCGTCTGCGCAGGTAGGCGCGGTTGGCGCGGGATGAGTACGCCTTGTCTCCGGCGGCCGCGTCCGGCCTGGTCCGAGGACGGCCGACGCGCCCGCGGACCTTGATCTTCTCCAGAACCGGGATGAAGCGCGGGCTGTCAGCGGCCTGGCCGGGCGTGAGAATGATGGATAACGGACGGCATCGACGGTCAGCGGCGAGGTGCACCTTACTGGTCAGCCCGCCCCGGGAGCGGCCCAGTTCGGCAGCCTTCAGCCGGGCCCTGCGACGGCGGCGCAGGGCCCGCCGCCGTCCCCGCTCGGCGTCTGCCGCGCCCTCGGATCCCTCACCTATGGCACCGTTTTGCCCCTTGTCTGGAGCCCCTTTTCCTCTGCCAGGGCCTTCTCCAGCTCACCGAGGAGCTCCGCGTCGACCACCATCCCGGCCGCATGGTGGTGCGCGCGGGCAACGGTGGAGTCCACG
>NZ_JBVJMV010000109.1:0-7330 GCF_055584025.1 Streptomyces sp. NPDC104309
TTTTTTCCCCCCGGGTTTTTACCATGTTTGTTCCCACCCGGTTTCCCCCGGTCCCCCTGTCTATGAGGCATCAACCCCCCCCCCCCGCCCCCCCCCCGGGGGGGGGGGGGGGGGGCGCCCCCCCCCCCCCGCGACGATCGACTGCAGGTGATACGGCTTCTACGCCTTGGTGCCGCCTGACGCCGGGGAGAAAGACGCGTCCCGCTCAGGGCTCCGGCTCCAGGGGGTGGCCCCGTTGGCGTCGGGCGTCAGCGGGGTGAACCGGGCCGGGAGCGCGGTGAGCGTCCGGTAGACAGCCCCAGGACGGTAGACCAGCTTGTCGGCGGAAATATCCAGTTCGATGTCCGGCAGGTAGGTCAGGAGCCTCTCGATCGCGGCGGTGGCGATCAGCATCGCGACGTCACGGGCCGGACATGCGTGGGGCCCTGCAGCGAAGGCCAGGTGCGCCTTGGTCCCAGAGCGATAGCCATCCTTCGGCATGCCCGAATGGGGGCAGGTGTTGGCAGCGGCGTACGACACCATGACGGGCGACCCTGCAGGGATGCGGGTGCCGTGGAAGGTCACGTCCTTCTTGGGGAAGTGCACGCTGTAGTTCGCCAGCGGCGCGTCGTGCCACAGCGCGTCATCGATGGCGTGCTGGATGGGCAGGCTCCCGGTGGTCAGGGTGCCGAAATATCGGTCGTCGCTGAGCATGCGGACGAGTGTGTTGGCGATGAGGTTGCCCAGTGGCTCGTTCCCGGCCCCAAGAGTGATGAGGATCTGATGAACGGCCTCTTCCTGGCTCAGCCCATTGGGATGATCGATGAACCAGGAGGTCAAATCGTGGCCGCGCTGCGCCGCCTTCATCCTGTACAGAGTTTCGAGGTAGGCGCCGAATGACTGCCCGCCCGCTGCCTGTGTTTCCGGGTCGCTGTCCATCATCGCCTCGAGCGCCCACACAAGCCGGGGGCCCTCCTCGTCCGGCATGCCGAACAGAGCATTGAAGACCATCAGCGGCAGCTGCTGCGCGTACTGGCGGACGAGTTCGACGCTCCCGGTATCAGCGAATTCCTGCAGCAGCGTGTCGGCATAGCGGAATGTCAGGACACGCACATCGTTCGGGTCCAGGAGACCGAAGCTGTCCGTGATCACCCGTCGTAGGTGCGCGTGTTCCTCGCCGTCGGCGTAGAACAGACTCGGCCGCCACTCCACCAAGGGCCGGATCGGGCTGTCCTTTGGCACCTGCGGCAGCCAGCTCCGGGTGTCCTTGGTCCACGTATCGGTGTCCTGGAGGAGGTCGAGGGCGGCCCGGTAGTCGGTGACCAGGTTGACCACGACACCGGGGGCCACCTCGGCTACGCCGACCGGCCCTTGCCGACGTAGCAGTTCATAGCTGCGCTGCGGGTTCGCGGCGTGTTCGGCGCCGTGCAGGGACACGGGTGCTTCGGGTGGTGTGAGCGTCACGAGGCTTCGACTCCGGCAACGGATATGGAATGGGCGGTCAGGGCGATGAGGGCCTCGAGGCTTCTCTTCTTCTCTCGTGCGTCACAGGTGACCAGTGGTGTCTCTGGGGCGAGGTCGAGCTTCGAACGGATGAGCTCCGGTTCGTATTCGGGTGAGTCGGGGAAGACATTGACAGCGACGGCGTACGGCAAACCGCGCTCCTCGATGAGCTCCATCACCTCCCAGGAGTCTTTGAGTCGCCGAGTGTCGACCAGGACCAGGGCACCGAGTGCTCCGTACGCGATGCCTTCCCACAAAGGAAGGAAGCGGCGCTGCCCGGGAGTTCCGTACAGGTACAGAACGATCTTGTCGCCTGGCAGGGTCAGACGGCCGAAGTCGATGGCGACCGTGGTGGTGGTTTTGTCACGCAGGACATCGTGGCTGAGGTCGTCGGTAGCGACGGCGGCGTTCGTCATGACCTCGTCGGTGTGCAGTGTCGGAATCTGCGACAGCGACTTGACTACGGTCGTCTTGCCGATACCGAGCGGGCCGGCAACCAGGATCTTGATCCTTCGGTGTTCTCCCTCAGGCAGGTAGACGGGAGGCGAGCTAGGCGGCAAGGAGAGCGTGGAGTCCACTCAGAACCTCTTCCAAGACTTCTTTCGACGGTCGGCCATCGTGCGACGCGCGGAGAGCGTCCGGAATTGGAACGGTGGCCTTTAACTGCCCGTCATCGACGAGTTGTTCGGCAAGTACCAGAGTCACGCTGACCGGGAGACCGAGGTAGCCGGCTAGTTCGACGACGCTGAGAGATCCGTCGGTAACGAGCTCGACCACGCGCTGGTGCACCGGAGTGTGGAATCTGGCGAGGGGCAGACCGCTGGCGCGCAGAGCGGCCAGCGAATCGAGGGCGCCCGAGAGGCCGGTGCCGGGACTGGTTCCGGTGGCCAGGTAGGCCGGAAGCAGACGTCGCTGTTCCTGGCCGCGGCTCATGACGCCCCGTCACTCGCGCGGGCGGGAACGGACATGATCTGTTCCCCGAGCTTCATGGCCTGGCGGGCCATGGTGGCCGCGACCACCCCCATGGGCATGTCCTGATCGCCCGCCGCCGCGATCAGGGTGTTGGTTCCTTCGCCGACCGGCATGACCATGTAAATACCCTCATCATTGTGTGAGGTGACGGTCTTGAGCGGAGTGCTTGGAGCTACTCCCAGAACAGCGTTGGTGGCGGCGCGGGAGGCGGAGTGCAACGCGGCAGTCATCGCTCCGATGCCGTCCGCCTCGTCCTTGGTGAGGTTCTCGGAGGTGGCCTGGACCATCCCGTCGAGGGTCATGGTCAGGGCGTGCCGGACACCAGGGATTTCCGTGATGGGCTTCAGGACCCAGGCGGACGAGCCGGTCACATCGTGGCTTTCAGGCGTTATCACAGTGTTCACTCCGAATCGGTGACGGACCGGTCGCTGGTAAGGCCACTTTGGAAATCGCTCCAGAGGGCGCCGGTGTCTTCCGGGTCCAAAGGGCGAGGCGCCACGGCGGCGTCATCTTTGGTGGCTGTCGCTGAGAAACGGCGGCGGCGCTGCGGCAGCTCCGCTGCGCCGCTTGGCGCGGACGGGGAGGCGGGCGCGTCAGCAGCTGCGGGCCGCTTGTGTGCCTGAGGTGCCACGGCAGGTTGGGGCGCCAGGACCGACGGAGGTGTGGCGTTTTCGTCCATCGACGTCAACAAGTTATCGGGAACTGACACCACAGCACGCACCCCGCCATAGGGAGAGGAATTGTCAATGGAGACGCGGAGGCCGTAGTCGGCGACGAGGCGGCCGATGGCGGCGAAGCCCATAGACGGCGGGTCACCGAGCTCGAGGAGCATCACCTCTTGCTGTTCACCCGATATCAGACCTCGACCGCGAGCGAGCGCCTCTGACGTCATACCCTTGCCGGCGTCGTCGATCGTGATACACACACTGCCGTTGCCGGTCTGGACCAAGGTGACGTCCACCATGAAGTCGTCACGGGAGTGCTCCAGCGCATTGGCCATCAACTCGGCGCAGACCACAGCAACAGGCTCGGCTGCGCGCCCGACCACGCCGATGCTGGAAAGACTGTGCCGAGAAACGATGTTGACGCGTTCGAAGCCGCGCAGTCGGGAGGAGGCGCCACTGACGACCTCTCCCACGTAGGTGTCCTTGCGGACGTGACCCGGCCAGCCCCCGCACACGATGGCGGACCTTTGTGTGAGGCGCAGGTTCTGCTCATTGAGGTGGTCGGATTCAAGCAGGCTCTGCGTCAGACGGGGCGGCGCGCTGAACTCGTGCTGAAGACCCACGATATTCGTCTGCAGCCGGTAGGAAAGAGCCTGAGACTCCTGGGTCGCGCCGCGCAGGGCAGCCCGAGCAGCGGCGTCGATGCGGCGCCGTTCCTTGAGAACGATGCCAGAGACAGCATCAAGCAGCGCGTCGAGGAGCTGTGCGGCCTCGGCCCCCACGAGGTTCTTGTGCAGCAGTCCGGGGACCGGGTGATGAGAGCTGATCAGGTGCAGTGCGAGAGCGGGGAGCCGCTGGGAGACCAGGTGACGTACCTCGTCGAGAAGCTCCGCCTCGCGGGTACTGACTTCCTGCGTGCGGGACTCCGCGGTCTGCCTGTTCTGCGCCTCGGTTCGGGCGCGGCCCTCGGCCGCCTGCGCACGGGAACTGGCTGCCTGCGCCTCGGCAGACAACCCTGCGCCCCGTCGTATGTGTTTGCGGCGCGAGCGCGCAAGGAGCAGCGCCCAGACTGCCAGGAGAAGGGACAAGACGCCGAGGGCAAGGGCGATTTTTGAGGACAAGGTCACGGAGAGTGGTCCTAGATGTCGGGTCGAGCCTTCGAAGAACGGCGCTGCGGTTCGCTCCCCTCAAAGGGAGGTGAGCACGGTCTCCGGAGAACTGGCGGTCAGGAGTAATGTGTGGCAGTTCGTGAACAGTGCGTGGACCGTTCGTGCAGGGCGAAGAGGTGGCGCCGCAGACAAACGCCTGTGTGGCTGAGACGAGCCCGGTGAATCGCCCGAGCGTGCCAAGGCGCTGTCGGCGTGATCCCCCGCAAGGGGCGTCGGCCGTCCCGCCCAGCTCGCGCGCAACTCCCGGCCTCGGAAGCAGCCGCAGGGCGGAGCCCGGTGAACGTGAATGAACAGGTTCATCAGAACTCCGAGGAGGACGGCGAACGCAGGTTCCATCTGGGCCTTCCCGCCATCCCACGCAGTCGACTCACGGCCTTGCCACTTCCTAACGCGTGGTCAGCTTACTGGAGTTGATCTGTGTACGCAGCGTTGATGGGCCCCACAATCACGAACCAGGTGATCTTTGTATGCCGAGTTCTCGCCGCTCACGGCATGGGCGATGGCATTCTCCGGCAACATGCCTGGGTGCAGACTGTGGACGGCGCCGACGTCGCCGAGCCGGTGCGACCCGCGCCGCCTACACAGACCCCGCCGCGTGGAGCCTCTACCCGCAGACGCTGCGCGTCCTCGACCAGCTCACCGCGGACGGCTGGACGCACATCCTCCTCTCCAACCACGTCCCCGAACTCCCCGAAATCCTGTCCGCACTCGGCATCGACACGCGTTTCCAGGCGGTGATCAACTCCGCCGCGAGCGGGTACGAGAAGCCCCACCCCCAGGCATTCCGTCTCGCGCAGGCGGCCGCAGGCCCCGCACACCGGCTCGTCATGATCGGGGACAACCCCCAGGCCGACGCCGCCGGGGCCCGCCAAGCAGGTATCGACGCCATCTGGGTGCGGCGCGACCAGCACACCGACACACCCGACCTGGATACCGCCGCCCACATCCTCCTGACCCCCGAGCCCGTTCCGAACGGGCGGCGACCGGCTCTGCACGAGGTCCCCCCGTTGCAGCCAACCGCCCCCGAAGCGCTCCCCATCCGGTAACCTCGCCGACGTCCGCACCGCGGAAGCCCGGCAGCGCCCCGGCCCAAGGCGCACCGGAGCCAGCGTGCACGACACCATCCCGGCCCCCGCGCAGGCCGACTGCCTCACCGCCTTCGGAGCCCTTCGCGACCGCGCCGCCCCGGACACCGAGACGGCCATCGAGCTCGGGGAGGGCTGCAACCGCTTCCCGCCCTCCCCGGACCTCGCCCGCTACCTCTCCACCCTCCTCGACCGCTTCATCCGCGACGGAACCCTCTCCGCGTACGCCGGCCGTAGCCAGGCGGGCGCCCGGGCGGCGATGGCCGAACTCCTCGCAGCCACCTGAACATGAGGCTGGACCCGTCCGACATCTTCTTCACCCGCGGCGGCACGGAGGCCATCAGCTTGACCATCGCGCATCTCGCCGAGACCGGCCACGGTCTCGTCCTGCCGCTGCCGAACTACTACGCCTTTGACCAGTGCGCTGTCCGCTGGGGAGCCCCGGTGACCGGCTACTACCGGCACGACGGCGCCTTCCATCCCACCGGCACATCCCCGGCCCCGCGCACCTGCCTCGTCGAAGTCCTCCCCAACGGAGTCACCGGCGCCCGCCACACCGTGCCCGATCGGACCGAACCGGACTTCACGCTCGTCGACGTCCCCTGCCAGATCGGGGCCGAAGGCCCGCAGCCTGCCGCGATACTCCGCGACCGCGTCCACGGCACCGACCTGAGCAGGGCCGCCCTGATCCTCACCGCCTCCAAGGACCTCTCCCTGCCCGGGCTACGAGCGGCCGTCGTCGTCACCCGGAACAAGGCGCTGCTGCAGCATCTGGCCCGCGACCGGTTCGAGCGGATGGCCATGAGCGGCGACCCCGTCGGCGAGGTCGTCATGCTCTTCTACGCCTCCCTCCTCACCGTGGTGGAGGCACCCGCCGAGCAGACGGCCAAGCTCGTCCAGATCGCCCAGGACAGCGTCCGCCGAGCAGGTCTGCCGGCGCTCCCCGAGGAGGAGACCTACCGCCGCGTCCACCAACAAGCCGCTCGACATCCACTACACCGGCGCCTGACCTCCCTCCGAGGAGACGGCGCCCGCCGGGCCGACCGTCAGCAGCCGGGCCGCCGCCTCGCGTGCGGTTCCGGCGGCCGCGGTGTCACCCAGGCCCACTCGGGAGCAGACGGCTCCGTCGGCGAGCATGAGCACAAAGGCCGCAGCCGCCTCGGGGGCGCCTGTTCCCGCGGCAGCGGCGAGGCCGCCGAGGTAGCGGAGGACTTCCTGCTTGTGGTCCCGGATGGCAACCCGCACCAGATGGTCGGGGTCGGGGTATTCGGCCGCGACGTTCACCAGGTCGCTGCCCCGGTAGGCGGGATCGGCGAACTCCTCGCCGAGCAGGTCGAAGATGGCCAGCAGCCGGTCGGCTGGCTCCTCGCGGGTCTCGGCGAGCGCGCGCAGCCGAGCGCACCACTGGTCGTTGCGCCGACGCAGGACCGCCGCCACCAACTCATCCTTCGGCCGGAAATGCTGGTAGAGCGTCGACTTGGCGACCTCCGCGGCACGCCAGATCTCGTTGATCCCCACCGCCCGCACGCCGCAGCGGGTGAACAGGTCGGCAGCAGCCTCGACGATCTTGGCGCGTGTCGCCTCAGGACTGGTCATCGGCACCTCCGGCGGGCACGGGAATGGGTTCGGCTCGGTTGCGGTTGCATCGAACAGACTAGTCGGTTCGATTAGGAGGATGCATGTTCACCATCGACGTATTCAGCGATCTGATCTGCCCCTGGTGCTATATCGGCGGGCGCCGCCTGAAACAGGCAGTCGGCATCGTCGAGGAACACACCGGAGCCACGTTCCAGATCCGCTACCACGCATTCGAGCTGAACCCGGCCATGCCCCCTGAGGGGATGGACCGGCGCACCTACAGGAGCGCCAAGTTCGGCAGCTGGGAACGATCGCAGCAACTCGACCACGGCACCGTCCTCGCCGGCCGCAGCGAAGGCATCACCTTCAACTACGAGGC
>NZ_JBVJMV010000110.1:0-7002 GCF_055584025.1 Streptomyces sp. NPDC104309
TGTCCCGTCCCATTCGACCTTCTCGCCAGGCACGTCGGTGACCAGGGGATAGGCAAATCACGGTGAACACGGCAGCTCACGAAATCCCAGGAGACGTTGTCGTCCAGGTTGACGCGTGTGCAGACGTCCCAGCCTTCGTTGTCGGCGGTTTCCGTTCGTGAGCGTCTGGGAGGGCGGGCACCTTCGAAGGAGGTCCAGACGGCCCGGCAAGGGCGAGTCACCGACGGATCAACGAGCTTCGGCCTGGGAAGCCGCCGCAGGCGGCTTCCCAGGCCGTGGTGGGAGCTCAGCCCGACCTCGCAACTATTCCGGAACGTTGGTGCTGTTCGGAGGATTGAATACGCAGAACTCGTTGCCCTCCGGGTCGGCAACGACGATCCAGCGAAAGCCGTGTTCACTGAGTTCTTCGGAGAGCTGCGCAGCGCCGAGTCGTTCGAGGCGACTGACCTCGGACGCTAAGTCCGCTGTGCCAAAGTCGAGGTCAAGGTGCATGCGGTTCTTGCCCTGTTTGAGTTCTGGCACGTGCTGTAGGAGAAGGGTTGGTGCAGGAGCGGGCGCGACCAGACTCAGGTAGGGCGGTCCGTGGAAGCCGCGCCGGTAGTCCAGTGGGGCGAGCGCGGCGAGCCAGAAGGCCGCTTGCGCTTCGGTGTCGACACAGTCCAGCGTCACAACGATCTGCATGGCGGAACGGTAGGCAGCCTGGTCCGCCCTGACAATCAATTTTCCGGCAGCACCCGAGGTGGCGCTGACGCTGTCCAGGCCCAAGCATCTACAAGTCCCATTGTCCCGTCCGGTTCTAGGTTTTCGATGCGGTGTGTCGTTGACCTGTGAATACGCAAGATGCAGCGAACGGCGTGACCTCGGAGGTCCGGGAAGACGTTGTCGCTCAGGGGGGAGGGCGACTGTCCGGCTCTATGTTGCGGATTGGCTGCGAATTGCTCCTGCGGAGGGAGGAGCGAAGGCCAGCAGATCGAATCCGGGCATGTAGTTGTTCAGCTCCCACATCGGGAGGCAGAGGTGCTCGGCGACATCGTGCGGAGTGAGCCCTTGTGCCTGAAGGGCCTTGAACACATTCGGCAGTAGAGCGCTTGTCTCCGACGTGGCGTGATCTTGACGGCTGAGCGAAGTCTGTTTGACCTGGGCGAGAGCTCGGCGGAAGTTCCACTCTTGTGTCAGGCCCAGCCCATGCAGGCGATGGGCCAGCGCCGTGGCGGGGACACCCCAGAGGCCTTTGGCCGTTGCGATTCTCTCGGGGGTTGCGTTGCGGAGCATGTGGGCCAAGAGCCCCGTGCGGGGCATCAGGAAGGCAGCGGCGAACCTATCGGTCTCTGTCTCAAAGGCGCGCCAGTCGATCTGACCAGTTGAGGGGCGGAGAACAAGGTGTCCAAGCGCGCGTGCGGCATCGAGCCGGTTGTCTGCGTCGGGCTGCTGAGATGTGAGGAAGATGAATGGTGTGCCGGTGTGGACAGCTGAGAATGAGCCGACGTCCGTGAATTCCAGGGGCAGTGAGAAGACGCGGATCCCGTTGGCTTCGAGGAGCGGGACCAGGCCCTGGATGGGGGCGTCCGCGAGGTACCAATGCGTGCGAACAGCCTCTGCGGCCTCCTCAGGGCTGCCCCCTTGAAAGCGGGGGACATTCGGTTGGGGGAGATGGAATCGGCTCTCCAGCCAGGGGTTGAGCGACGCGGCCAGCGTTGCGGAACTGAGTGCGCCGTCGCGCTGGCGGGATGCGAGCTTGGACGGCCTGCGCAGGTTCGCCCAGCCGTGCTGAATGGGGGCGGGCGCTGGGGCAGAGAAGAACGATACGGGGAAGCCGAGCGCAGCGGATAGAGAGGAGATCGAGCGCTGGGAGGGTTGCTGACGCTCGTTCTCGTAGGCGTTGAGCGAGGTGCTCGTGATCTTGCTGAGGCTGGCTAGCTGGTTGAGCGTCAGTGCGCGTCGCTGGCGCGCGAGGAGGAGCCGGCCAGGAATGAAGACGGGCATCAAAATGGGGCCGACATCGGGTTGGGAAGGCTCCGACGATGTACTTCTTGCTGCATCCAGCGCACGAGTGGGTGGCGACGGTCGCTGTCGTCGTGGACGTAACCGGGAGCGGCCCGGATCCGGATTTCGGTGACGAAGCGCTGCATGTCCGCTTCCTCGCCGGTGAAGGGCAGTCCCCGCAGTCGGGGTGAGGCAAGGAGCTCGGCCAAGGCGACGGTCTCGGGATAGGTGCAGGCCACGATCCTCGGGTCGTTCTCGTAGCCGTTCCACTGCGGACCGCAGCACACAGTCAGACGGTGTCGCCAAGGATGTTCGTCGGCGTAGTTCTCCCACCAGCGCCAGCCGAATTCGCTTGCTTCTCTTATGGCGAGGACGACGGCTTTCCATCCGTGGCGGAGAACGAGACGGTGGTAGCGGCGCTGGGCCTGCAACACATCGGGTAGGGAGCCGATATCGAACTGCTTCGCGCGGTCGGCGGTCCAGCGCCCGTGCTTGAGGCAGAGTTTGGTGCCGACCGGGACCCAGTGCCGAACTGGCATGACGACCCCCTTGGCCTTCGTGCACCAAGTGCACGCCTCTTGAGGGGTCCAGCCGGCTTGGACCAGCATCAGGCTGGCGGGTTTGAGAGCGTCCTCGGATGGTTGAAGGTCTGGCAAGGCCCGGAGTAGCCGCTCACGCGGCTGGCCGGACAGTGCGCTGATGCAGTCCAGCAGTGACAGATTTCCCGATGGGATCCAGGCGGCATTGTCGAGCTGTTCGTGGAGTAAGAGGTGTGAGATGTGGTTCGCGGTGGCCAAGCGACTTAGATAGGAGTCCCAGCATTCCCGGTGAAGGGGAGCCAGGGTGCGGGGCAGGGGCCGCAGGTGCCTCGTGGGTAGAGCAGAAATCACGCTGCGTCTCCGAGCCCCTCTTCTGTATCCCGTTTGGGCTGAGGACTGTCGGACTGCATGTTGTGGTCAACGGCGATGGTTTCGAGAAGGCGACGCGTGAGACGTTCGCTGCCGTTGGCGATCGCCGTGATCGCGGCGGCGCGGACCAGGTGGGAGAGGCTGCTGATGCTGCCTCCGGTGCGTGAGTGGAGGTACTTTGCCAGTTTGGCCAGCGTGCCTGGCTCGTGCAGGTGTAGGCGGAGGGCGTCCTCCATCGTGGCGATCATTGAACGCCACTCCGTGCTGTAGGGGAAATTCGCGGTGTACTGCATTACGCACCGGGCGGCGATCTGCTTGCCACGCACGCCGGTGAACAGTCCTTCCCGTTCGACGTTGATGCCGGCGTAGACGAACGTGGCGGGAATGTGCTCGGCAAAGTGCTTGAGGTGGTCGGACAGATCCTTCCCGCTGCTGGTGGCCAGATTGATGTTGTGGATCTCGTCGACCACCACCAGGTCGCACCGCGCCTCGGTCAGGATCTCGCAGACGGCGTCGGCGATGTCCATCTCGTTGTGTCGGCTTTTCAGTGGCAGTCCGAGGAAGTGCGCGAAGCGGACAGCGAGTTTGCGCGGAGAGCCATTGGGCGGAGCAGAGATATACACGACAGGAATGCGGTCGTGGTCGGGGAAACGCTGACGGACCCGGAGTTCATGAGCCCTCCCCAATTGCTTGATGGCAGTGGATTTCCCGGTGGCCCAAGGGCCGGAGACGATCAAGCCGCGGCGGGCACTGATCTCGCGCCGGTTGACCAAGGTCAGCAACCTGCCCTGATGCAGCACCTCGCGGACCGTCGGGGTCTCCACGATGATCAGTTCAGACGTGTAGTTGACACGGCACTCGTCGTACTCGTCCCGCTCCAGCTCGGACAAATCCCGCCAGTCGCGCTCTGGCAGCAAGGTGCAGGAGAGCGGGTCGTCGTTCACAAAACGACGCCAGCTCTCCAGAGTGGTTGTCGGCATCCGCCGGTCGTCCGGCATACCGAAGTCTTTGGTGCTTACCACCACTTTTTGGCCTCCTGTCGGGCATCGAACACTCGCAATGGCACAACCTCAGCGATGGCTCCGTCGTTGTCTTCTTCCGTTTCCGGCTCTGCCTGTACGGGCGTCGGCGAAGGCGTTTCCGGACGGGGCCAGGCCGACTGGCTAGTGGCGCGGGTGCGGGCGGCTGCCCGCTCGGAGCGTCGGCTGCGGGGCCGATTGTGAACTGGCGGGGCTTCGTTCTCCTCGACGGGGCCGGTGCCCGCCCGTTCCAGCAGATCCCCCACCGCCTCGGAGATCGCCTCTTCGGTCACCGTGGCGCCCTGCTTTTCGCGCAGGTCTCTGGAGGAGTGGTCCCAGGCCATTTCCCCGAACGGGACCGGCTGGGAAGACAACAGCCGCCAGGGGACCGTGATCCACGTGTCCTCGCGGTGATCGTGAAGCCAGACCACTCGGACGTCGTAAGGGTCGTGACGTACTTCCCACCGGTCCTTGTGGTCGGTCAGCCCGGACCTCTCCCGCCTCAGTGTGTTGAGCTCGTCGCAGTCGTAGAGCCGGTGCTTGATCTTGATCCCGTAGGAGTTGACCGCCTGCCAGCGTGTCGGCAGCAACTTCAGGTAGTCCTCGGCCGACAGTGCCAGCGGCAGGTAGCCGGCCGTCTCCACGAGAGCGGCGTACTTCTCGTTCGGCGAGAACGTCCGCCCCGGGGCCAGCGGGTCTCGCAAGCCGTCATGCGGCCGGTTCTGCCACTTGGCGGTGATCCACTCCTCCAGCAGTTCCTGTAACTGCGGCAGTGACCACAGCGGCTCGTCTTCGACCCGGCGCCCGCGGTGCTCGGCCGAACGACCGGTGTGCCCCGAGACGAATTGCGCGAACATAGTGGATACCGACCCCAGCGTGCGTTCGATGTGCGGCTTGTGCGTCGGCGTCCTGGGCGGCGCATGGATGACCTCGGTGCCGAACGCGTCGCAAGCCATGTGGAAGTTCTTCGACAAGAACGCCTTGCCACCGTCCACCACGATTGCCTCGGGAATGATCAGCGGGACTGCCGCCGCGTGCCGCAGCCGCTCGTCCAGTGCGAGCAACCGCTGGTAGGGCAGCACCGACCGCTCCATGCGCAGCGCTTCCGTCCAGCCGGGACGCATCGGCGCCGGCGTCACCGAGCGAGCCAGCAGCAAGGCAGCATCCACCGACTTCGTCGTCGGCCGCAGCACTGCCGCGGTGACCGTGCGCGTGGCGACATCGACCAGCCCGGTCAACTCGACTCTGCCGACCACGCCCCGGTCCAGGCGTACCAACGCGTCGAACGGGGTGGAGTCGATCTCCATCAACTCGCCCGGTCGGCAGACCGTCACCTGATCGAAGACGCCCTCGGGCTGGTTCGCCAGGGACCGGCGCGTCCGCGCCGACCCGGTGGTGTGACGGCCACGTTCCAGCCGCTGGAACAGCCGGTAGAACGCCGACCGCTTCGGCACTGCCTCCTGGCCGTACTTGTCCTTGACCGTCTTGCTGACACGCTCGAAGTAGTAGCTGACCGTCCGGGTCGAACCGCCCGTGGCCTGGCTCATCAACTGCTGCAACTCGTCCACGACTTCCGGCCTGAGCTTTCCGTGCACCGGCCGACGCGGCGCGTGCCGCCCGTCGACCATGCCCGCGATGCCCCGTTCCTGATGGCGGCGCCGCCGCCAGCGCATCGTGTGCGCACTGACCGGCCGACCCAACTCCACCGACAACTCGGCGGCCTTGGACGCCTCGCGCTCGGCCAACGTCCGCGTGGCAGGGTCGTACTCACGCCGCGGCAAGGCCCCCTGCGGGGCGTCCGGCAGCAGCCCCGTCCGCAGCTCGACCATGTGCCGGTGCCACCACAAGGCTTCCTCGGCCTGGCCGGGAGGGACGTGGTCCAGCAACCCCGTGGGCATCACCCTCCGGCTGCCGGAGCCGAGCACCTCGAAGCCGGGCGACATCATCAGCGTCGGCAGATGCATCGTGCTCGTCCCGCCCGCCTCGTCCGCGAGACGGACCAACATGCCCGACAGCCCGGCCACCGTCTGCACTGTGCCGTCGAACCGCACCCGGTCGCCAGGCCGGACCACCAACGGATTGCGCATCACCACGGCTCCACCCCCGCCCCTGACCCCCGGACCATGCAGTTGGGCCCCATGACCTGCGATTCCACCTCTGTAACCAGTGCCCCTCGCCAGAGCAGGTGGTAAAGCACCGGCAGCACCGCGACCCGGTCCCCGGCCGCCTCCGCCCCGGCGAACAGCGGCCTCGGCTCGCCGAACGCCTCCAGCAGCCGTCCGGCGGTCTCCTGCCGCCAACACCTGGGATGGCCGTAGCCCCGTAGCCAGCGCACGTTCGCCAGCAGAACGGGGCTGATCATCCCCACCCGCCTAAACGACCAGCCAGCCAATTCACAGACCCGCTCGGTCGCTGCGAACGCCTCGGCGTCGTCCAGCTCAATCCGGTCATCCGGACGGACATCGACCACCGTCCCGGTGCCGTCAGCAAGACGGAAGAAGAAGTCCGGGACGTGCCCCAGGCGCCCTCGGCGCGTAGGCCAAAACAGCCGGAACGGCTGCGACACCAGACCCGTCACCTGCGGATCGAAGTCCATCAGCATCGCGTGATCACGCTCCAGCCGCGACTCACACGCGAGAGCCCGGCGCATGGTCGTCGACCAGTAATCCCGGGTCACCGACCGCTGCCCGCCGTACGCACGCACCTTCCGCACCGGCGGCAGCGTCTCGAACCTTTCCGTCCACACCGCCGACAGCGGCTCACGACGGCGAACGCGGTCCGCATCGACGTACTCGACCTCGAAAACGCCGTGCCCTACATCGGCGAACGCCTCGACAGTCATCCGGCCCCCTCACCAGAGCGAACGCACAAGCCCTGATCACGAGAAAGCCATACAGCCCGCCAGCCAGCAACGAATCAGCGTCCAAACCGCCCCTGAGAGCGAAAACGAAGCGGGACGGACAGCAGTGAGCGACAAAGCACGGCGGGACGCCGAGCCCGGGTGCATGCGGCGGGCGGCAACATGCCCCGGGACGGACGGTGAACTGAACAACCTCACCTGGGACAGCGACAAGAAGACGAGGGACGGGACA
>NZ_JBVJMV010000111.1:0-6847 GCF_055584025.1 Streptomyces sp. NPDC104309
AACGAACTGAACGCCCGAACCCTCCCATGACCACGGCGAAACCCTGCCTGAACAGCGGAAACTCATTGCTCACATTCGGAAAGAGAACAGCTTCTCACCACTGACAGGCGGTACGACAAGCCGCGGCTCGCTGAGACGGGACAGGGATCAACCCCACGACCGGTCAGCCTTCGCTGGCACAAGCCAACAACTGGTCAGCCTTCACTGACACAGAACGCCATCGGTCACCCTTCGGTGGCAGCCGGTCAACTGACCGCTCTCACTCAATCGAGTCGTTTGCTCAGCGAACCCAGTCGTTTGGCCTTCCGTCTCAGTGAACCTAGTCGTGTAGGTGATCGCGCTGGGGGGTGCTGGGTGGCTGTACCGGCTGGGGTGGATCTTGCATGGCCGTACGTCGAGCTGTCGTACGTGGACGCCGTACGCGAGCGACAACGGCGTCCACTGCTGGACTGCGTGACGACCCGTTTCGAGGACGGGGCACCGGTGCGGCCCTTTCGGTGGTCTCGCGGTGAGCGTCACTTCGCGGGCTGGTACTGGGCGGCGACGACTGGGCGGCACGTCGGATTCGAGTCCTGGTTGGAGCGGGATCGGCTCCTGCTCATGGACTTCGACCCGAAGGTGGTAGGGATCGCCTCGCAGCCGTTCTGGCTGTACTGGCACGACGGCGAACGAGAGCGTCGGCACGCCCCGGACTACTTCGCCCGCCACGCGGATGGCTCGGCGGTGGTCATCGACGTCCGCGCGGATGAGCGGATCGAGTCGAAGGACGCGGAAGTGTTCGAGGTGACGCGGCTGGCCTGCGCTCGGGCCGGGTGGGGGTTCGAGCGGGTGGGGACGCCGGAGGCGGTGCTGCTGGCGAATGTGCGGTGGCTGTCGCGCTATCGGCACCCACGGTGCCTGCACCGCCCGGTTGCCGATCGGCTGCGGGAGGTCTTCGCGGAGCCGGGCCCGATGTTTCCGGGGGTCGATGTGGTGGGTGACCGGCTCGCGACGCTGCCGACCCTGTTTCATCTGCTCTGGCTCCAGGAGCTGGTCTTCAAGGGGCTGTCGGTCGAGCTGATGGGACCGCGCACGGTCGTGAGCTTGGCCGGCGGGGGTGCCCAATGAGCGGGACGGGGCGGAAGGTTCCCCCCATGGCCCGGATCGCTGAGTTTCCCGAGACGGCGGCCGAACAGGCCCGTTGGTGGGAGGGGCACATTCTCGAAGTGCTGCACGGCCTGCCGCTGGACGCTTCCGAAGGAGCGGTGCCGCGGCCGGAGTTCGATCCGAGAGGGACCTCGCTGGCTGAGCGTGAGCGAGTGAAGGCGGCCGAGCTGACGGCGGCCGGGCGCCCGGTGACAGCCAGCGGGATCAAGCAGCGGCGCCAGCGCTATCAGCGTGACGGACTGATCGGACTGGCCGATGGCCGGTCGGCCAAACAGATGCCGGCCTTCGGCATGGTCGATGCGGCGGTGGTGGAAGCCATGCGGCAGGCGATCGGCGAGACGGCCGAGGACTCGTCGAAGACGATCGGGTTCATCGTCTGGCGGGCCAAGGAGATTCTGGTTGGCCGGAAAGATGCCGCCCATGTCGAGGTTCCTTCCCGGGCGACCCTCTACCGGCTCTACAGCAAGCTGGCGACCGGTGCTCATGCGACGGGCTCGGCCCGCACACGTCGTTCGGTCAACGCACGGCCGCCCGGCCCGTTCGGGGAAGTGCCGGCCAGTGCGCCGGGCGAGCTCATGCAGATTGACTCGACCCCGCTGGACGTGCTGGTGCGGCTGGACGACGGCATCGCGGAGAAGGTCGAGCTGACCGCGATGGTCGACATCGCGACCAGGTCGATTACCGCGGCGGTGCTGCGGCCGACGACGAAAGCGGCCGACGCCTCCGCGCTGCTGGCCCGCAGCGTCACCCCGGAGGCGATGCGGCCGGGCTGGTCAGACGCCCTGCTGATGTCCCGTTCGGTGCTACCGCACCGACGGCTGCTGACCTTGGACGAGCGCTTGGAGCAGGCGGCGGCACGGCCGGTGATCGTTCCGGAGTCGATCGTCTGCGACCACGGCAAGGTGTTCATCTCGAACAACTTCCGGGCGTCCTGCCGATATTTGGGCATCAACCTGCAACCGGCCCACAAGGCGACCCCGACGGACAAGGGCACGATCGAGAAGACCCTGGGCTCAGTGGCCACACTGTTCGCTCAGTTCGTCGCGGGCTACACCGGTTCGACCGCGGACCGGCGCGGCCGGAAGCTGGAGGACGGGCCGCTGTGGTCGCTACCCGAGTTGCAGAGCCTTTTGGACGAGTGGATCATCGCGGTCTGGCAAACCAGGCCGCATGACGGGCTGCGTGACCCGCAGGCACCGAAGCGGGCGTTCTCGCCGAACGAGAAGTACGCCACGCTGGTGGAGTCCTGCGGTTACGTCCCGGTCCCGCTGAACGGGGCGGACTACATCGAGCTGCTGCCCGAGCGTTGGCAGGTGGTCAACGCCTATGGCATCCGGATCAAGCACCGCACCTACGACGACGTCGAGTTGGGCCCACTGCGCCGCCAGCACTCCGGGGTGGTGGAGAAGAAGGGTCTGTGGGAGATCCACTACGACCCCTACGACATCTCCCGGATCTGGGTACGCGACCGCCAGGGCGATCGGTGGATCACCGTGTTCTGGAAGCATCTTCGCCGCGTCGGCGTCCCGTTCGGAGAGCTGGCCTGGGACCACGCCTGCGAGCAGGTCCCCGGCGGCACCGAGGAACAGATCGCGGATGCCGCCGCTGCCCTGCTGCGGCGGGCCCACGCCGGCCCTGTCCTGGAGAAGGGTCCTGCGGCCAAGCGTTCCCGCCGCGTCGCCGCCCGGACCCGGGCCACCACCCCCGAGCTGCCGATCCCGGACCCGCCTGCCGCCGAGGTCACGCCGGACGAAGAGCCGAACACCGAGCTGACCAAGGTCATCCCGCTGGGTTTGTTCGACCCGCTCGCCAACCCCTGGAGGCGTCCGTGACCACCCCCGAAGCGGCAGGCCGACGAACCGCTCTGCACGAGGCTGATGCTGCGGCCAACCGTCAGCTCACCACCCTGGGCGGTTGGCGGACGTTCGCCGCCGGCCCGCCCGAACCCCTGGTCCTGCTGTCTTCCGACGAACTGCGGAGGCTGTCCCCGGCAGAGCGGGCCCTCTATGACGAGGACCGGCTCGACCATCACGCCCGGATGCTCGTGGTCGCCACCTCGTTCGTCGAGAAGACGGTGGTCTGCGGTCGTCGATTGGTCCTGCTCAACCGGCACGCGATCAGCGCTCGCCGAGGTTTGATGGTCTCCGGCCTGCCGGGCACGGGCAAGACCAGCGCCATCACCCAGCTGGGGCTCGCCCACGAGCTCCTCGACCGGGCTCGCCACCCGAACGTCGCCGACCGCATCCCGGTGCTCTACATCACCGTCCCGCCCGCCGCGACTGCCCGCATGGTCGCTGCCGAGTTCGCACGCTTCCTGGGCCTTCCGGTCCGTCCCCGGTCGAACATGACGGACATCATCGAGGCCGTGGTCGGCGTCTGCACGGACTCGCGCACGGGTCTGGTGCTGGTCGACGAGATTCACAACGTCTCGCAGGTCACGCGGGCCGGCGGTGAGGTCTCCGACACCCTGAAGTACTTCTCCGAGCGCATCCCCGCGACGTTCGTCTATGCGGGCATCGACCTGGAGACCAGCGAGCTCCTGACCGGCACCCGGGGCGCCCAGATCGCGGGCCGCTTCACGCTCGTTCCCACCCGCCCCTTCCCCTACGGCGACGAGTGGAAGGGCCTGGTCGCGACCATGGAACAGACCCTTCTCCTGCACAACCACCCGCCGGGCAGCCTGGTCAAGCTGGACCGCTACCTCCACAACCGGGCCGACGGCATGATCGGAGCGTTGTCCCACGCCATCCGGGGAGCCGCGATCGACGCGATCCTGGGCGGGACCGAACGCGTGACCAAGGAAGCACTCGACGAGATCCCCCTGGATCACGCCGCGGAGACCATGAGGAAGCCGGCGAAGAAGGCAGCCACCAGGTGACCGAGGCACTGCCCGAACAACTGACCCGACTCCCCGTCCAGGTCTCACTACGACTCGGCGAGGGAACCGACTCCTTCATCCGCCGACTGGCTCAGGCCAACCACCTCAAGCCCAGCTACCTGCGCGGATGCCTCGTCGGCCCACCCGACTACGGGCGCGGGAAGCGACCACGCGCGGACCGACTGGCCGCAGTTACCGGTCATCAACAGGACGTCCTAGAACGGGTTCTGGCTGATCTGGTGCGGAAGAAACGCCCGAGGCCGGCCTCGGACAAACCCAAGCGACGTGTCACTGCCAGCGCGGACAAGCCCGCGCTCTTCGGGGCGATCCGTCGAGACGCCCAGGCAGGTGAGCAGTCCGTCCGGAAGTTGGCGGCGAAGCATCGCGTGAGCCCTTACCTGGTCCGCCAGGCCCTCGCCTCACCAACTCCTCCACCGCGCAAGGAACGCGCGGCCATCCAGGGCCGGGCCAAGGGACTCGTCGGACCTGCCATCGACGTCATCCTCGACGAATACGCGGCCACGCACGCCGGCGAACTGCCCACGATCGGGCTCGTCTGGGAGAGGCTGCTCGACGAACACGACGCCAGCGTGTCCTACGGCACCGTTCACCGCTACATGTCCAAGCACCCGCTGAGGAATCCGGACACACTGACACGCGAGCGCAGCGCGGGAAACTACCTCGCCGCCACTCAGCAGACCCTCCAAGCCAACGTGCTCCAGCACTACAAGGCCCTGCTGACCGCGGTTCGTCGCGAGCCCGCCCGGCACGGCCTCGACGGCTCCTTCTCCTCGATGACGGCGTTCCTTCTCGGCCTGGACGCCGGAAGCTCCTGGAACATGCTCACCGGATTCCAGGAATGGCTCGTGGTCCGTCTCGGCCAAGGCCACGATCTGACCTGGCCCCTCCTCGTCCGCCACCTCACTCCAGGCGGCTGGACCCACCCGCTCACCAAACAGGCCGAGGCCGCTGCTGTGATCACGCTCCACCGGCTACTCGGCGACTACTTCACAGCGCGAGAACAGCCCGACGGCCTCAGCGGCATCTTCCGGGACTACCAGTCCTGGAAGATCACCCAGGACTGGTATCAGCTGTCCTTCGACGCCGAACCTCGCCCGGCTGCCACCGGAGACTGATCGACCACCGTCGAAGTCTGCCGCGCATAGACGTTCCGGCCGCACGGCCGCGGGCAACTGCAGGCCCCAGCTGCCACGAGCTCCACCCGCAGGGCTTCCGAGGCGTTGGGGTGATGAACTATGCGTTCGCGCAGAATGAACCATCTCGCGCCGGCCTTCCTGGCCTCCAAGTCGGCGAGCCAGCGCAGCGCGGGGTCCGGCAGGTTCGGGTTGATCAGTGCATTCCACTGAACCGACGAATCTTCATCCCGTGCGAGCCGATCCAACGCATCAGGCGGCGCCAAGGGACTGCGGGCCGTCCACAGCCGCACCGGTCGGATCTCATCGACCGCGAGCGAGCGCAGACGCTCAGCGGTGACGTCCGGACTCCTCGCCTCAAGGACTCGGCGGTATCCACTGAGACGTTCGGCCTGGCTTCGCACAACGCGTCCGCTCACCAGCCTGATGATGCCACGGGCGCTCGACGCCGCACGAACGCCGAATCGCAGGCGTCTCACTCAAGCAAGTCCACGCAGCTCAGCGCCGTTCGGTCGACTAACTTCGCTGCGACAGGTCAGCCAGGGCCGCAGCGGGTGCCCGGACGGGACAGCGTTAGGCGCTGCCCGTGCAACGGGGGTTGAGGAACATCCATGTCAGATCGTGCGCGAGGCCATGGCGCCGGGGCCAGGTGGCGGCGATCCGTAGATGCAGGCGGCGGGCTCCGCGGGTGATGCGGGCGGCGGCGTGCAGGAGCAGGTGGCGGAGCTTCTTCGGTTCAGCGGTGGCCAACTCGCCGCCAAGCAGGAGAGTTTGGGTCCAGGCGAGCAGGTCGATGGCGGCCAGAGTCTTCATCCACCCTGCGCACCTGGGCGCAGGGTGGGCCGGACACCGCGGAGGGCATCGCCCGCGCGGTCATAGCCTTCGCCGCGCAGATCCTCACCGAGGACCACGAGGACGTCGCGCAGTCCCGGGCGCGGACCGGGCCGGCCCGCCGCTCTCGGGTGCCCACTGCGTCGCGGCCCTGGGCATACTACGAGCCGCGGTTCTCGGCCAGGTGCGCTCAAGCTCGCCGGGGTACGTCAACACCGCCGCCGGACGTCGAGCCCACACCGAACGCCACCGCGTCCTCGCCCTCTACGCATCACATGCTCGACCGAACATCCGAGGCAAACGCCGGAGCCCTGGGACATTCAACCTTTCGCAGTCCGAGTCGGCTACGCCTCGTCCGAGGTTCTCTCCTCGGTCCGGTTCCGCTTTCCGGCCTCATGCCGGGCAAAGAAGTACACCGGAACCATGACCAGCGGAGCAGCGAGCGGGCGCCATCCGTCCGGTACCCAGCACACCGCGAAGGAGAAGGCCGCGAGAATGACAACGGTCTTGACCACGAAGCCAGGCCCCCACGCCTGCGCGAACACGTTCCCCTGAAGTCCCTTCTGCTCTTCTTCACGAAATTCTCTGCGATCGTGCACAGCCCCTCCCGGGGTGATCATGTTCTCCTGCGTCCCGGGCGGCCACCCGCTGTGGAAGCTGTGCCGCGTCCCGCAGGATCACCTGCTGCGGGCGCTGCCTGCCTGGGCGCAGGAGGAGCCCCGCCGGCGGTTCGTCACAGGGCCGGCAGCGCAGTTTCACCACACTGCGGAGAAGGTGCGGCGCTGGGGACCAGCTTGCCCTTAATTCATGGCGCGGCGTGCCGGGAGGAGGGAGGCCG
>NZ_JBVJMV010000112.1:0-5959 GCF_055584025.1 Streptomyces sp. NPDC104309
CCCCAGGAAGGTGTTCGCCGCCATGGTCGGCTCCTGGCTCCGTCAGTCGGTGCCGTCCTCGTCGTCGTCGGGTTCGGGTGCCTCCGGATCGCGCAAGGGCCGCAAGGCCCCTGCGGCCGGGGTCGAGGCGGTGAAGCTGTAGCGGCCGGGAAGGACCTCCTGATGCCACGCCAGATCAGCTACCGGTGGCGCCTGCGCGAACTCATGGCCGCCCGCGGCATGTTCACCGTCGCCGAACTGATGCCGCACCTGACCGAACGCGGCATCACGCTGTCCTCCTCCCAGGTCCACCGCCTGGTCTCCGGCACCCCGGAACGCCTTGTCCCTGCTGGTGCTGGCCACCCTCTGCGACATCCTCGACTGCAATCCGGCCGACCTGGCCGCCCGACGCCCCACACGGGTCCGGCTGACGCCCGAGGGGTGAGGGGTGACGCCAGATGAGTACGAGCGGTGGATGATCCGCGACTGTGCACGCTGCGGCCGTCGAGCCTCGAAGTCGGCCGAGTGGTCGGACGGCCCGATCTGCCGGACCTGCTACGAGCGCGCGATGCGAGTCCGCGGCCGCTGCCCCTGTTGCGACACAGACCGGCTGCTGCCCGGACGGGACACCGATGGCACACCGATCTGCCGGGACTGCGCGGGCATCGTCCGCGACTTCTTCTGCAATCGCTGCGGCTTCGAGGGGCTCCTACTTGGCGGGCGTCTCTGCGAACATTGCACCCTCGCCGACACGCTCGCCCACTTCCTCGACGACGGCACTGGCCGTGTCGCCCCGGAGTTCCTGCCGCTGGTCACGACCCTGCTGGAGATGGACCGTCCCAAGAGCCGACTTATCTGGCTCCGCAATACCAACGTCGCCCGTCTCCTTCAGGGTCTGGCCACCGGCAGCATCCCGCTCACCCACGACGGGCTGAACCAGGAAACTCCCTGGCGAACCGTCACTCACCTGCGTGACCTGCTGATGGACAGCGGTGTCCTCCCGCGCGTCGACCGGCAACTCCTGCTCTACCAGCGGTGGCTGACCGAACGGCTCGCCAGCATTGAGGAACCCGAACACCGTCAGCTTCTCCGGCACTTCGCCACCTGGCACCAGATGCGGCGCCTGCGGGCCAAAGCGGAGAAGGCACCGCTGGGACGCTCCCAGACCAACCACACCAAGCAGGAAGTCACCCAGGCCGGCGCCTTCCTCGCATGGCTCGCCGACCGAGGACGTGCCATCGGGCAGTGCCAGCAGGCCGACATCGACGCCTGGCACACCGAGAGCCTGGCCACCCGCCGTCCGTCCCAGTCATTCCTGCGGTGGTGCATGAAGACCGGTCGGATGCCCCGCCTCACGCTGCCGCCCGCGGTCATCACCCAGGACTCGGAACCGCTGCACCAGCACCGTCGGCTCGCGATGCTGCGCCGGGTCCTCAATGACGACTCCTTGCCCCTGCGGGCCAGGGTCGCCGCCGCGCTCGTTCTCCTCTATGCGCAACCCGTCAGCCGCATTGTCCGCCTAACCATCGACGACGTCACCGACGACGAGACCACCGTCACCGTCCAGCTGGGAGACCCACCGTCTCCGCTGCCGGAGCCCGTCGCCGACCTGATGCGGGCCTACATCCAGTCCCGCCAGCACCTGCCCTACGCCAGCAGCAGGAGCTCACAGTGGCTCTTCCTCGGTCGCCAGCCCGGACAGCCGATGAATCCGGTCAGCCTCCAAGTCCATCTGCATGAGATCGGCGTCCCTCCGCAGCGCGGCAGGACCTCCGCGATCCGACAGCTCGTCCTCCAGGCCCCGGCCCCCGTCATCGCGAAGGCACTCGGCTATCACGACAAGACCACCACCCGCCTGGTCACCGAAGCCGGCGGCACCTGGAGCCGATACGCCCCGGGCGACCACTGAGGGGCCCCTACGCAGCGCCAACCCAGCTATCACCTGGCCCGATAAGGTCCGTCACAGACTGGCTGAGGAGGAGAACTCTCGATGGTGACCTTTGACCAGCTTGTCGCATGGGCCGGGACGGAGCATGTCACCAGAGCAGATCCCAAGGTCGTCTCCCGCTGGCAGATACCCGAAGACATGAAGGTGCTCCTGGTCGAGGTCGGCGTTCCTGCCGTCGCGCGTTTGATCGAACATGTCGTATTTCAGAGCGAGACAGATCCGGTCCTCGACACCGCCTCTGGCAGCAATCTCTACCGCCTCACCTTCGACTACGGCGGCGGCATGCCGACCGAACAGCCGTCGTCATTCGGCGTCGCTCCAGAAACCGGGGCCGTCTACTACGTCATGCCTCCTGGGGATGCATGGTTCGCCAACTCGTCCATCGAACTGTGGCTACGCACACTGCACCACTACGGCCGACACGTCACCAAATCAGATCTCCTCAGCGAGCCGGACGGGCCCGAGGAGGAGTACTTGTCCGAAGAGGACGAAGAGAAGGCTCTTGCCGAGCTTGCCCGCCTTGCCGAGGAGCTGAAGAAGATCGACCCAGCTGCCTTCGACGGCTACATCGGATTCATCTGGCCTGAGCTCCTCGACCGCTGGCTTTACTAGACAGATCACCATCGGTGCGCCTGTCCTCGTCACTCACAGCGATACCGAGCAGCAGCAGCTGAGCAATACGCGACACCTCAACATGCGAGCTCACCAGTCCCGAGGCCGTGAGGGCCTGGCCCCGAGCCGGCTGACCGCGAACGCGGCCAGCAGCAGTACGGTCAGGCCGCCGTCCCAGGTGATGATCGCGCCGGTGTCCGCGATCCCGCCATGGGCCTGGTAGGCGAGGCCGGTCACGGTCAACGCCAGCTTGTTCATGATGGCCAGGAGCCACACCGCGAGGTTGCCCAGGGGTCTGACGGTCAGGAGCGCGAACAGGCCGGCGAAGACCACGAACCCGTACAGCCGCCAGGTCTCCACCACCTTGGTCGCACCGCCCGCATCGAACACGACCTGGATCTGGGTCACCGCGGCGCCAACCACACTGACCGTGGCGATGATCAGCAGGATGCGGGCAAGGCGTAGTCGCCCGGGCGGAATCGAGGAGTGGACGGTGGATTGCTGTACGGAAGCGACGGGCGTGGACATGGCTTCCTCCAGGGTGGTGCTCAGGCCGGGTGGGCGTGGGATGGTCGGGCACCGAGAAGGGCGCCGTCGATGATCAGGTCCAGGTAGGGATGGTCGACCGGCTCGCCGGTAACCAGGATCCGGTAGTACAGCGGGCCGACCAGCTGATCGAACAGGACGGCGACATCGAGGTCTGTGCGCAGTGCGCCGCGTCGGACTGCGGAGGCCAGCAGTCCGATGGCCATCGCGTTACGGCGGGCGAACACGGCCCGAATCAGCGTGCCGAGGTCGGCGTGCCGGGCCGCCGCCGCCGCGATTTCCGCGACGACGCCGGCCGAGCGGTCGTCCGCGCCTTCGGGCAAGCCGGCCCGGCGCATGGTGTTCAGGCCGTCGGCCACTTGATGCAGGTAGTCGGTCAGATCGGCCCGGATGTCACCGGTATCCAGGATCGGCACGTCATCCTGCATCAGCGCAACAACGGCCACGATCAGATGGTCCTTGGTCGGCCAACGCCGGTAGAGGGTGGTCTTGGCGACGCCGGCCCGGTCGGCGACCTCGTCGATGGACAGTGCGGCGTAACCATTGACCAGCAACAGATCCCGGGCGGCGATCAGGATCCGCCGGTCAACGTCGATGTCTCGGGGACGACCCCGAGAGGGGCCACGTTCGGGCATGGCCACCACCTTTCCGATACCTGGGTAGCGGAAATAAGGCTAGGGTGAGGGCGACCAATTGCGCAACCCAGGTAGCGATACTGCCCGTGTTGGCTGGCGGGCGGGCAGAAAGGGGGTTGGCCGGGGCCGCGTACCCGGTAGAGCGATGATGGCAGCATGGCAACGTGACGGCATGCTGTGCGTGGCCGGCTCCCTGGTCGCGAACCGCGTCCACGGCTAGACGCGTGGCCGGTTTTATACCGGGTCCCAGGTCTTTGCGTTATACCGCAACCGCTTCGGCGTGCCCTCACCACCCACCCAAGCGATCGACTACAGACCAACTACCCAACGTCACCAATCGTTGCGCGGAAAGGCTCGTGGGCCTGCCGTCTGAGTCAAGGGGATCTTTGTGAATGCAGAGTCGGTGCGGGCGCGGTGGGAGGACCTGCCGCGCGAAGTGCAGGACGCGGTGCAGGCACGGCTCGAATCACTGGTGGTGGACGTCGTCTACCCGGAGGGTGGCTTCACCCAGGGACTTGCCGCGCGGGTGGGCTGCGCCGGCGGTGAGGTGTTCCTCAAGGCCTCGCCGCTCGCCGCGAGGATGGCCTCGCACTACCGGGCCGAGGCAGCGGTCGGGAAGCACCTGCCGGCCGCGGTCGCGCCCCAGCTCCTTTGGTCGCAGGAGGTCTGCGACTGGATCGTCAACGCCTTCGAGCCGGTCCGAGGCCGGGAACCGGACCTCCGGCCCGGGTCGGCGGATCTGAACGGCGTGCTGGATGCGGTGGGCGTGCTGGAGCGGGAGCTGACGCCGTGTCCGGCTCCGGAAGCCGGCCCTGTCGGGGAGACCCTGTCGACGCTGGCCGGTCACTGGGCCCGGCTCGCGGCTGCTCCGGCCGGGTCTGCCGGGCAGGACTCGTGGACCGCTTCACGGCGTGGCCGGCTGGAGGGCTTGGACGACCCCGAGCGGCTGGTGAAGCTGTCTGCCGGGGACACACTGCTCCACTGTGATCTGCGCGCGGACAACATGCTGACCGAGACCGGCACGGGGCGGACCCGGATTCTGGACTGGTCCTGGGGAGCGCGGGGCGCCGCGTGGGTGGATGCGGCGTTCTTCGTCCCGCAGCTGATCGTCGCCGGTCACAGTCCGGCCGGAGCGGAGGCTGCGCTCGCCGCCCGGGTGCCGGCCTGGCGTGCGGTGGATCCCGACGCAGCGAGCGCGTTCGCGGTGGCCATCACCGGCTACTGGACCTGGCACCACGCACACGGCCCCGGCGGCGCACTGGGCGCCTACCGGGGCCGCGCTGCGGAGGCGGGCCGCCAGTGGATCGACTACCGGCTCGGCTGAAGATCGGGAGCCTCCAAGGCCAAGCCCTGCGCCAGGACGGACAGCAGGTGCGGGGCGACGAGGTATCCGAAGAAGTCCTTCCCCGTGCGTCCGTCCGGCGCCGCCCACAGTGCCTCCCACGCCTCCAGCGGGGTGGGAGGCCGGCCGTGCGCGGTCAAGGCCCGGGCGAGAGTGGCCGCGAAGGCCACCGGCAGCACTGGCTGGGTTCGTTCCAGGGCCTGCACCTGCGTCTTCTCGTCGACCGACAGCACCACGGCGCCACCGGGCGGGGCCAGGTACAGGCCGATGACATCGGCGACCTTCTCCGCGAACGTCGGGTCCTTCGAGATCTTGAAGGTGCCCGAACGATGCGGTTTCAGGTTCTCCTCACGCCAGACGCGGGCAACGTAGTGCCAGGACACCGAAACGCCCTCGCGCCGCTTCAAGTAGCCGGCCAGCGTTCGCGTCGACCAGTGCGAGAGCCCGGAATCCGCTGGCGGGGACATCCTCGTCAAGGCGATCACCCGGGCCCGCGTCCGGGGCGGGACCTGGGTTCGCGGCCCGCCCCGGCGTTTGTCCTCCAGCCCGGCAATACCCTGCTCGGTATAGCGGGACTTGCAGCGGTCCACCGTCAGCGGCGCCACACCGGCGAGCGCGGCGATGTCCTTTCGGCGTCGCCCTTCGGCCGACCACAACACGATCCGCGCGCGAAGCGCCACGACAGCCGGCAGATCCCGGGAACCCGCCAACACCCGTAGCTCAGCCATCTGTTCAGACGAGAGATCCATACAAGACTCAACGATCACAGACACCCCAGGTTCCACAAACAGGATCACGAGACACTAGTAGGGCTTGGTCAGGTCGGTGTTGGTGGTGCGTGTCCTGTGGGTTCAGTGTGTCGTTGATGGAGTGTGACTCCGGAAGAAATTGCATTTG
>NZ_JBVJMV010000113.1:0-5880 GCF_055584025.1 Streptomyces sp. NPDC104309
GGACCGGCCAATGCCCCACCTGCCACCGCGACTTACCCAAACACACAACGACAACGCCGCCACCACAGAAGCGCAACCTAACGAAGTACTACTAGAGCATGGACACGAAAATCGCGCAGATTTTCAACCCAGCCACAGTCGGGGAACCATCACCGGTGACCTGGGAACGACCTTCAGACGCCGCAGTGCCGTCCCGCCCGGCATCGGAGGGCCACGGATTCAATTGTCGCTCAGTTGACCCGACTTGGTCTGGTGGGGTTACGCGTCGACCTATCCCGCAGTGTTCGAGTAGGACTCGTAGGAGCCGCATCTGCAGCGGAATTTCTGTGGCAAGCCTGTTTGGTGCGCCGTCGCGACCTCCTGCGGCTCCCGCCGGTGGTACCGACGCGAGTTGCGCGCTGCCTGTACGCCCGTGAGCAGAGTTCTCATTTACGAGGCGGGTCCCAGGACACGTCTTGCGTGACCGGGTCGAACGTCCATGCTGCGACGGCGTTCACGGCCACGAGACGGTCGAGTGTCGCGGTAAGCGTGTTCTGGTCGAGTCCGCAGGTACGGGTCAGGTGAACTGCTTCCAGGCTGGTCCGCCCGGCGTCGGGGGAGTGGTGCGCGGCGAGTACCAGTGCGGTCAGGCGGTCTGCGGCAGGCAAGGCACGTAGCCGTGGCCGGGAGACCCCCCGCAGAGCCCAGTCGGCAGCCCGGTGACGGTCGCGCCGGGCGGGCTCCTGGGTGAGGACGGTCGCATCGAGCAGTTGCGCGGCGGCAGTTCTGCGCCCCGTCTGTTCTGTGGGATGCGGCAAACGGCGCAGCCAGCGGGCGTCCTCCAGCTCGTCCCAGGGCGCGAGGTCCCGGGCCAGGCGCATGCCGCGAAGCAGCCCGGCCGGGAGATGCACCTGCCCGGATGTGTTGCTGCACAGTGCACACTGCAGCGCCAGGAGTCGGCCCTCGGCGCTCACCTCCGGGGGAAGCACGGCCGCGAGATAGCTGAGCATGTCGCGGACACGATGCGCCGGAGCGGCACCACCGGGCAACGTGGAACGCTGCGCCCCAGCGGAACCGGGGCCGGCATCGGGCCTTGCTGGGGTTGATGCGATAGCGGTGTCGGGGACGACGGCGCTGCCCGGGGTGGCACCCGCGCAGGCGGCGCAGACGTCGGCCAGACGCCAGAGACGGCCTCCGCGTTCACGCGCTAGGACGAGCAGGACGGGGCCGGCACAACCCCGGTGGCGCGGATGCCACCGGCATCCGCGTTCATGGCACTGGCAGGTACGCAGGTGCGGGAGCAGCACGTCGCGCCGCGCGTGGTGGGCCAGGTGCGCCAGGACCGCGGGCCGGGCCGCAGACGCTGCCAGAGCGTGACCGCGTGGCGCGCACAAGGCGCAATAGAGCACGGTTCCGCCCTGCTGCGGGCGTAGTTCCACGGTCCAGGTGCGCCGTACCTGGGGGCGCAGGGTGCACAGCCTCATGGGGCGCCCGTTCCTCCTGTCTTCAGCCGGGAGCCGACCCGCCCCTGGGAGTCGTGGCGAGGGGAGGGGTGTCGGCGCCACACCGTAGTGCAGACCTCTGCCCTCACGTGCGGCGCGGCGACCTGCGGAAATAGGGCAGAGGTCTGCACTGACAGGGCAGGGGTCTGCACCTTCGGATGGGGGGGTGACAACCTTCCCGCCCGACCCGAACCTCACCGCCCTCCGCCTGGAGCTCGCGCGGCTGAGGAGCGAACGCGGCTGGATCTACGACGAACTCGCCCGCCGCACCGGCCTGGCCAGACGCACCCTCATCGAAATCGAGCAGGGCCGCACCATCGGATCCCTCAAGACCTGGCACGCCCTCGCCCACGCCCTCGACGTGTCCGTCGACCACCTCTTCGCCACCCTCTGTGAAGGCCACGAGCCACCCGCCGAACCTGCCGAATAGCACCACTGGCCCCGTCGCCGAGGATCACCCGATCCAGTCACCGACGGGAACCCCTGCACGAGAAGTCGCACACCTGTCCCGCCCGGTTGAGCCATCCGCAGGACAAACCGGCACGCTCACCACAGCCACGGCGCGGCGCCTGTCACCTTCACGGCCATGTCCTCCACTTCCGGCCGCCGATGGGACGGAACCCCCAACCGCCCCCACCGCCAGCGGGCCCTGCGCGTCGCCATCGACAGCCCCACCCGCCTCGTGTGCAGCGCCCAGCCCAGCCGCTGCCGCGAGTGCGGCAACCGCGTCGACTGGTACACCCGCCCCGACAACCGCCCGATCAGCCTCCACCCGCAAGAACTCGACGCCACCTCCGTTCCGGCCGCCAGCCGCTGGCACGTCAGCTCCGGCATCGCCCACCCCGCCCACGACGGCACCCCCTGGTGCCGCATCCCCCACATCTCCCTGTGCCCCGCACACCCCGCCCCCACCCCGCTCACCTCGCAGATCGCTGCACTGCGCCGCCATCTCGCCCTGCACACCCGCCGACTCCTCGACATCGGCACCCTCACCCCACCAACACCGGGCACAGCCTCACCCGCAACCACCCCAGAACCTTGCCGTCCGGCCCGGCCCATCGTCCTGGTCCTCCACACCCGCTACCTCGCCGCCCAGCCCGTCGACACCATCCAGTGCGTAGCCCAGACCCGGCTCCGCCACCGCTGCACCCGCCCCGTCCTCAGCCCCGACGCACCGGCCGGCACATGGACACTCGTCCCCGCCACCACCGGACGACGCGGACAACTCACCATCCCCGACGGCCTCATGGCCGTCTACGACCTCACCCGCCTCCCTTACGCGGAACAACTGCGCTGGCACCACCAACGCTGCCCCGACCACGCCGCCGCCCCGGGCGCAGCCGACCTCGCACGCTGCGACTGGGAAGCCTTCGACCCGCTGCTGCACCACCAGCACATCCACAACCGCCTGCCCACCACAGTCAGACACCACCGGACCCAGACACGGGCATGAGAACCGCACACGACCATGCACGGCCGAAGTCCACCCAGGCATCGCTCCAGGAGTCCGCGCCCTGAATTCGCCTGCCCATACCGCCCCCCCGGGCGCTGGCACACCTCGCAGCCGAAAACGCTCCACAGGCTCGACATCGCCCTGCAACGACTTCTGACACACCTCATCCCGCCGCAACAGCTGACCGCTGCCGCGCATACGTTCACCCACCCCCCCCGCACACCGATGGAGTACCAGGGTGCTCAACCCGAATCCCACCGACGAACAAACCGCCGCAGCCGACGCCTTCCACGCCGGCGACCACCTCGCCCTCCAAGCAGGCGCCGGCACCGGCAAGACCAGCACCCTGGCCCTACTTGCCCACCGCACACGCCGCCGCGGCCGCTACCTCGCCTACAACAGAGCCATCGCCCAGGACGCCGCTGCCCGCTTCCCTCCCGCCGTCACCTGCAAAACCGCCCACGCCCTGGCATACGCCGCCACCGGCCACCACTACGCCCAGCGCCTGAACGCCCCCAGACGCCCCGCCTGGCAAACAGGCCAAGCCCTCGGCATCACCAAAACCATCCGCATCGGCGAACGCGACCTGTCACCCAAAGCCCTCTCCTACGCCACCCTGCGCACCGTAACCAGCTTCTGCCACTCCGCCGCACCCACCATCACCCGCCACCACGTCCCCCGCCTACGCGGCCTCGAAGACCCCGACCTGCACACCCAACTCACCAAACACATCGTGCCCTTCGCCCGCCGAGCCTGGACCGACCTCCAGCACACACACGACGGAGCCGTCCGCTTCGACCACGACCACTACCTCAAGATCTGGGCCCTCACCCAACCCAAAATCAACACCGACTTCCTTCTACTCGACGAAGCCCAGGACACCAACCCCGTCGTCGAAGAAATCTTCCTCAACCAGCGCAGCCACGCCCAACTGGTCATGGTCGGCGACTCCGCACAAGCCATCTACCAATGGCGCGGAGCACGCGACGTCATGACCGAATTCTCCGGCACACAACTCACTCTGTCCAAGTCCTTCCGCTTCGGACCCCACCTCGCAGCCGAAGCCAACCGATGGCTCACCCTCGCCGACGCACCCCTGCGCCTCGAAGGAACCGACACGGTCCCTACCGAACTCGGCCCCGTCGAGGTCCCCGACGCTGTCCTGTGCCGGACCAACGTGGGCGCCATGCGCGAAGTCATGCAGCTACTCGAAATGGGCCACCGCGTAGCTCTGGTCGGGGGAGGGGAGGCGCTACGGGCCTTGGCCCGGGCTGCCAACGACCTCAAAGAGGGCCACCGCACATCTCACCCCGAGCTCGTCCTCTTCCCGACCTGGGGCGAACTGCAGGACTACGCCGGCCACGACCCAGCCGGCGGCGACCTTCAGCCACTCGTCGACCTCGTCGACACCCATGGCACCACCACCATCCTCCAAGCCATCGACCAGCTCGACGACGAACACACAGCTGAGGTGACCGTCTCCACTGCACACAAAGCCAAAGGGCGCGAATGGCCACGTGTACGAATCGCTGACGACTTCACCCCGCCACCGGACAGCGACGAACACGACGACAAGGGCCAACCCCTTCCCGGGCCCATCGACGACGGCGAAGCCCGACTCGCCTACGTAGCAGTCACACGAGCCCGAAACCGCCTCGACATCGGAGGCCTCGCATGGATCAACCACCACCCCGACGCCAGCCCCGCATGACACAGGGAAGACCGCTCACTGCCGCAGCACCACTATTCGCAACCGACCCCGTCGCCGTCCCGGTCGAGATGGCGCCCATAGCCGGGCTCTCCGGCGTGAATGGGCGCGGCGCCGGCTGCGCGCACAGCGTCGCAGTTGGCGTAGTACGCGCTGCTGTTACTCCCACCCGAACCTGATCCGCCGGACGTGCCATCGTCCCGGACTTTGGGGGCGACGGTCACTCTGACAGTCTTCGTCCTGGTGACGGTCGGCACCGGTTCCGGGCTTGCGGTCACCGTCTCGGCAGGCGCTGGAGTAGCGGTCACGGGCGCTGTTGCCGTCACCGTGACAGAAGAGACGGGTTGTGCGCCGACAACTTTCTGGGTCTTCGCGGGATCATCCGCACTGCCTATTCCTACGCCGACGACGAACAAGATGACGCCGGCCGGGATCAGGAATCGCTTCCGTGTCCACTTCGGACGGCACTGTGGGGGAGTGGGGGCGGCGTAGGGGTTGTTGCTGGGCGGCTGGGGCGGTTGCCCCCACGGCGGCTGCTGGCTCTGAGCCATACATCCCCCTGAGTGTGGTCCGTGGAGAGATGACCGTAACCACGCCGCATGGAGTGCAGGAGTCATATATTCCGTTAGTGACGGATCTGTGACCAAAGGGCGGAGGATGCGCGGTTGGATGCCTACTGCTGCCAGGCCTCTCGATCCGATCAGGAACCGTCCCCGCCGATCCTGCAGCCCAGCGCCTTCGCTCTGGGCTGAGAAGCCGTTGTCGTACCGGTCTTGGTGAGCATGGGTTCGAATGCGGCGGCTCGGTCGGGCGATCTTCGGTCTGTCCGTGCATGAAGACAGGGCCTCTGGTGCAGCTCGGGGTTGTCGAGACCTTGAGCACACCAGGAGGCCCTACCGACGGCATCCCGGCACTTCCACTGCAGAGACGACACAACACCTCGTCTCTGCCGCCGAAACACCGACCCTTTGCCTGACCAGCGCAAACGCACCCGTCAATCTCGGAAGGACAGCGGCTTTAACTGGCCCGGACGGGAATCGTGTCAGAAGTCTGGTCTAGTGCCGCATCAACCAACGTTTGAACCGCCCCGGGTTCGGTAGAGATCTCAGATTGTGGTTTTGACCTGGGGTTTCGCGGTGGTGGGGTAGTGGTTGGTCTCGTATTCGACGGGTGGGATGTGCCCTATTTCACCGTGGAGTCGGCGGTGGCAGTACCAGTCGACCCACTCGGCCGTCGCG
>NZ_JBVJMV010000114.1:0-5662 GCF_055584025.1 Streptomyces sp. NPDC104309
AGGATGCCCACTATTCGGACCAGCCGACCGCGTCACCCAGATGATCTCCGACTACGAAAATCTTGCCAGAGCCACGTTCACGTGTACGCCGACAGGCGGCGGCGGAAGCGGGAGATCGAGCGGAAGTCCGGGGCCTGGCCGGCGGCCAGGAACCGGAACGCGATGTCGTCGACGCACTTGCGCTCGATCGCCTGCGAGGAGCGGATGCCGGTGGTGTAGCCGTAGATCAGCAGGCGCACCATCAGCCTGGGATCGTAGGGCGGGAAGCCGCGCTTCTCGGTGTAGTCGGCCCGGACCGGCCCCAGGTCCAGCACGTCGTCGACCAGGTCGGCGACGAACCGGGCCAAGTGCCCCTCGGGCAGCCAGTCGTCCAGCGACGGCAGCAGCAGCAGGACCTGGTGCGGGTCGAACGCCCTGAACCGCTTGTCCACCGCCGCCGGACGACCCTGCGGCCGCTTCATCTCGACCGGCTCGACCTCGAACAGCCCATCCCCACCATGCATACCGCCATCATTCCGTATGAATGATCACGAATCGAAGGCGGGTTGCCGGTTACTGACCCACGCTCCTAGCCCTGCCCTACCACAACGGCCGCACCGAAGGCGTCAACACCCGCACCAAGAGAATCATGAGACAAATGCACGGACGCGCCGGATTCGACCTCCTCCGCCACCGCATACTCCTGCCCTGACGTGCACCCAGCGTCACCACCGACTACGGGCCAGAGCCGAACGTCCTGCAGTCCCGGGTCACCCCGGGGCTGGGGAGCCACCGTGGCGCCCGCCGTCCCCGTGCCGCCCTGGATACCCCCTGTGCTCGCCGCGGAGCTATTTTCGAAAGTAGCATTGACATGCTACTAACGAGTTATTATAAACAAATCCAGCTGTGGCAGAACGGCCTGTCACCCCGACGGCGGGAGAGCTTCGTGATGACACGACGAGACGCGGTCTGCTCTAGTTGTCGGGGACTCGTCGAGGTGGTGGAGGTCGGACGACGGGGCACCAGTCCTCGAGCAGCTCACCCGGGCAGTGGGTGCGGAGGGTGCGACCGCGGCGGTGGACACGGTCGGCGGCGCGCTCACCCCGGTAATTCTCAACGCGATGGGAGTTCGTGGCCGGGTCTGCATGATCAGCATCCCGCCGCAGGCGGCGGTAGCCGGTGTCGACCTCCTCGCGTTCTATCGCAAGGAACTGCACCTCGTTGGTTTGCACACAGGCCGGATGACCGCGGCCGAAGCGGCAGGCGTCCTCCGGGAACTGGAGCCTGGATTCTCGGACGGGACGTTGCGTCCAGCCTCGGTGTTCGCGACTTATCCGCTGGAGCGGGCCGCCGATGCGTACACGGCAGTTGAGCAAGGGGCGCACGGCCGACCGGTTCTGCTGCCCCAGAAACCTTGAACGTTCCGTGTGGTCCTTCGCCATCGACCGGCTGTCAGAACCTTTCCTTCAGCGGCGATCGGCCGACGCCGGAACCCTGTTGCCCCTCTGCACACCAAACAACGGAAGCTGAACAATGCCGTCAAGATTGTTGCTCAAGAACGGATTCGTCCTGACCCTCGACCCGGCACTGGGCGATCTGCCCCGCGCTGACGTACTCGTCGAGGACGGGAAGATCGCTCAGATCGGTCCGGATCTCCCCGTGACAGACGCGGAAACTCTCGACGCCGCGGGAACTGTCGTCGTCCCGGGGTTCGTCGACACCCATCGGCACATGTGGGAGACCGTGCTGCGCGGCGTACTGCCGGCGTGCACGCTGGACGGATACCTCGCCCAGGTGATCGGTGCCATCGGCCCCGCCTACCGCCCCGAGGACATCCACACCGGGAACCTGCTCGGCGCGCTCGAGGCCCTCAACGCGGGCATCACCACGATCGTTGACTGGTCGCACTGCAACAACACGCCCGAGCACGCGGACGCCGGCATCACAGCGTTGCGCGCAGCCGGTATCCGTGCGATGTACGCCCACGGGACGCCGGCGGGTGGCGAATGGTGGGCCTACAGCGAACTCGGCCACCCAGCGGACGCCCGCCGTATCCGCGAGCAGTACTTCTCATCGGAGGACGACCTCCTTACCTTCGCCCTTGCCGTCCGCGGGCCAGGAGTGAGCCGCCCCGAGGTGTGCGTGCATGACTGGCGGCTTGCTCGCGAGCTGGAAGCCAGGATCTCCGTCCATGTCGGGATGCGGATCACGGGCGTGCACGGGGAGGCGATCGCCGAGCTCGACCGCGCAGGGTTGCTCGGCCCGGACACCACCTACGTCCACGCCACCACCAGTACCGACGACGAGCTCGCAATGATCAAACGCACCGGTGGTTCTGCCTCGGTCGCTCCGTACGTCGAGATGCTCATGGGGCACGGCCATCCACCGATCACGCGAATGCTGGAGCAAGGGGTGACGCCCTCGCTGAGCATCGACGTCGCCACCTCGGTCCCTGGCGATATGTTCACCCAGATGCGGACCGCGCTCGCCCAAGGCCGCATCTCCTCGTTCGGCGACGATGTCGATGTCGCATTCGCGCCGGCACTTACCCATGCGGACGTGCTCGGCTTCGCGACACGTGCCGGTGCCCAGGCCTGTGGACTGGCCGATCGCATCGGGACCCTGGCTCCCGGTAAGGACGCGGACATCGTCTTGATCCGGGCGGATGACATCAACACGATGCCCTTGGTCGACCCCGTCGCCACCGTGGTGACCAGTGCCGACACGGCCAATGTCGACACGGTGATCGTCCGCGGCGAGATCCGCAAGCGGGCCGGCAAGCTCGTCGGGGTCGACCTCGCCCGGCTCCGGGCCGACGCGGAGCGCTCCCGTGACCACGTGCTGCGTTCGAGCGGCATGACTCCGTCCTGGCTGCCGCAGAACTGAACGATTCTCTTTGCCAATCCACAACTTGGAGGACGCGACCGTGAAATTCGCAGTGGCACTACCACAGTCCAACCGCGTCGGGGACACTGCCGCGATCCGCGATGTCGCCCAGGCCGCCGAGGAACTCGGGTTCTGGGCCGTGTCGATGCAGGACCACATCGTCTTCGATGGCGTGTGGCTCGGCTGCGGTGCCGAGGACGACGAAGGCCGAAATGACCGTCGAACCGTGTTCGAGCAGCTCACCACGTTCGGCTACGTCGCCGGGATCACCTCCACGATCCGGCTGCTGACCAGCGTCATGCTGCTGCCGGTGCGTGAGACCATCCTTGCGGCCAAACAGATCGCCACGCTCGACCAGCTCTCCGGCGGGCGGATGCTCCTGGGAATCGGTGTCGGGCTGTCCGGCACCGACCGTGACCCGCAGGTCCTCGAAACGCTCTCCCGCAATGCCACGGTGGAGATGGCCGCGCTCGGCGTGGACGTGACAAAACGTGGCCGGCTCGCCGACGAGCAACTCGAGGCTCTCAGGCGCATTTGGACCGACGACAGCGCTTCCTACGATGGGGAGTTGGTCCACTTCAAGGAAATCGAGGTATTCCCCAAGCCGGCACAGGCCGGGGGACCGCCGATCCTGATCGCCGGTAACTCGCCCGCCGCATTGCGGCGTACGGCCCGGGGCGGCTACTGGTGGCTGCCCAACCACACCACCCCCGATGAGGTCGCCGGCGGCCTGGCCGCGCTCGCCGAATCGGGGCACCGGCCACCGGAGTGCGTACTCGACCTGTTCTGGCGCATGGATGGCACCACCGCGGCAGCGCGGGCGGCCTGCCGGGGCACCCTGGAGAACGCCTTCGGTGACCACCTGCCGGTCCGCAACCTGGTCGGCACACCGGACGAGATCGCCGCACGGTGCCGGGAGTATCGCGACGCCGGGGTCAGCATGATCGAGATGAAGCCGGTCTTCCGCTCGGTCAAGGAGCTCATCGGGATGATGGAGACCCTGATGACCGAGGTCGCGCCGACGGTTTGAGCAATCGTTTCCGCGGATCAGGAGGCAACGATACCTGCCGAAGAACTCAGATTCGAGCACCACCCGTTCCAGCGCATCGGACCGGATGTGCACCTCATCCAGGACGTACAGTTCGCGCTCGGCCAGCCCCTCTGCGTTCCCATCAACTCCGCCGTGCTGACCGGCCAGGAGCCCGTCATCATCGACACCGGCTCGCCTCGCAACCGCCAGCAGTGGCTCGACGACGTCTTCTCCATTGTGAGTCTGTGCGGTCGGCCCAGAGTGCGGTGACGGCATTGCTGCTGTTCCGTTTCTCTGGGCCGCCGACCCGAACCGGACGTGCGGTTGGGACGCATCCGGCTCTCCACGTGGCTTGCCCAGTGGTCAGCCGTTGTTGGCTGTCGGTTCGATGGTCCACGGAGTCGGGATCCGAGCTCCGCGGTAGCGGTAGCGTTCGATCATGACGCTGGATGCGCCGAGGAACACTGTGCCGCCGTCGGCGAACCTCCATCCCTGGTCACAGAATCCCTTCAACTGACTGCTGGGGATGCTGTGTTTGCGGCGGAGCCAGATCGCGACGCGGTGCCACGCGTGGTGGTCGACCGCGTTGAAGGTCCGCTTCGCCGCACCGTGACGGAAGTAGGTCGCCCATCCAGTCATTGTCCGGTTCAGGCCCTCCAGGAGGGTGGCCAGACTCTGATTCTGGGTGTGTCTGTAGGTCCGTTCCGAGACCCGGTCCTTGACGGCCTTGATGGCCTTCTTCGAGGGCCGGGTATAGACGACGAGCTTGTTCGTGCCGCGTTTCCGCTGGCGGCGGATGTGGTGGCCGAGAAAGTCGAAGCCGTCGTCGATGTGGACCACGCGGGTCTTCTCCGGTGAGAGCCGCAGTCCGAGCGGGGCCAGGACCTCGGCGACCTGCTCGCGCAGGGCCTCGGCCCGGTGGGCCGGGCCGCTGACGAGGACGACGAAGTCGTCCGCGTAGCGGACCAGGCGCCAGTTCCCGGTTCCGGTCTTGCGGCGCTTTTCTCGCTGGTACTTGTCGCCCATCTGCGCTTGCCACTGGGCGTGGAAGTGCTCGTCCAGTGCGGTCAGGGCGATGTTGGCCAGCAGTGGGGAGAGGATTCCGCCCTGGGGAGTTCCGGTGGGGGTGTCCTTGGTGATGCCGTGGTGCATGACCCCGGCCTTCAAGAACGCCTTCACCAGTGCCAGGACGCGCTTGTCGGAGATCCTGGCCCGAAGCCGGTCCATCAGGGCGGTGTGATCGATGTTGTCGAAACACGCCTCGATGTCGGCCTCCAGGACTACGGGGTAGCCCCGGCGGGCCAGATAGACGATCTCCGCAATGGCGTCGTGGGCTCGGCGGCCGGGCCGGAACCCGTAGGAGACCGGCAGGAAGTCGGCCTCGAAAACAGGTTCCAGGACTGCCTTGAGTGCGGCTTGCACGACCCGGTCCTTCACGGTCGGGATGCCAAGGGCGCGCATCTTCCCGTTGGACTTGGGGATCTGCGCGCGCCGCACCGGCGCGGGCCGGTAGGTCCGCGCCTTGAGCTCGTCCCTGATTTCCATCAGGAACGGCTGTACTCCCGGCCCGGATTCGATCGCGGCCACGGTCAGCCCGTCGATCCCGGCCGTCTTCGCTCCGGTGTTGCCCGCGACCCTGTTCCAGGCGTCGATCAGGCACCCCAGGTCGTAGAACACCGGTAGGCCGCTGGCGAGGTGCCGTGTTACCACGGTCCTGCTCCAGCGGCCCCCGGTCCGAACCACGCGGGCACCTTTCGGTGCACGTAG
>NZ_JBVJMV010000115.1:2072-4887 GCF_055584025.1 Streptomyces sp. NPDC104309
ACGGGTCTGCCGGCTGTGAGGCGAGTCAGAAACCGTTGATGTAGGCGAAGGACATGCGAAAGGTCCGGCGTAGAGGGTAAGACCCCCGTAGCTGAAACATTGACGGCTCGTTTGAGAGACACCCAAGTAGCACGGGGCCCGAGAAATCCCGTGTGAATCTGGCGGGACCACCCGCTAAGCCTAAATATTCCCTGGTGACCGATAGCGGATAGTACCGTGAGGGAATGGTGAAAAGTACCGCGGGAGCGGAGTGAAATAGTACCTGAAACCGTGTGCCTACAAGCCGTGGGAGCGTCGCTGTGTGTGCTTGCACATGCAGTCGTGACTGCGTGCCTTTTGAAGAATGAGCCTGCGAGTTTGCGGTGTGTTGCGAGGTTAACCCGTGTGGGGAAGCCGTAGCGAAAGCGAGTCCGAATAGGGCGGTTGAGTAGCACGCTCAAGACCCGAAGCGGAGTGATCTAGCCATGGGCAGGTTGAAGCGGAGGTAAGACTTCGTGGAGGACCGAACCCACCAGGGTTGAAAACCTGGGGGATGACCTGTGGTTAGGGGTGAAAGGCCAATCAAACTCCGTGATAGCTGGTTCTCCCCGAAATGCATTTAGGTGCAGCGTCGTGTGTTTCTTGCCGGAGGTAGAGCACTGGATAGGCGATGGGCCCTACCGGGTTACTGACCTTAGCCAAACTCCGAATGCCGGTAAGTGAGAGCGCGGCAGTGAGACTGTGGGGGATAAGCTCCATGGTCGAGAGGGAAACAGCCCAGAGCATCGACTAAGGCCCCTAAGCGTACGCTAAGTGGGAAAGGATGTGGAGTCGCAGAGACAACCAGGAGGTTGGCTTAGAAGCAGCCATCCTTGAAAGAGTGCGTAATAGCTCACTGGTCAAGTGATTCCGCGCCGACAATGTAGCGGGGCTCAAGCGTACCGCCGAAGTCGTGTCATTCGTACATGTATCCCCAACGGGAGTACGGATGGGTAGGGGAGCGTCGTGTGCCGGGTGAAGCAGCCGCGGAAGCGAGTTGTGGACGGTTCACGAGTGAGAATGCAGGCATGAGTAGCGATACACACGTGAGAAACGTGTGCGCCGATTGACTAAGGGTTCCTGGGTCAAGCTGATCTGCCCAGGGTAAGTCGGGACCTAAGGCGAGGCCGACAGGCGTAGTCGATGGACAACCGGTTGATATTCCGGTACCCGCTTTGAAACGCCCAATACTGAATCAGGCGATGCTAAGTCCGTGAAGCCGGCCCGATCTCTTCGGAGTTGAGGGTAGTGGTGGAGCCGACGAACCAGACTTGTATTAGGTAAGCGATGGGGTGACGCAGGAAGGTAGTCCAGCCCGGGCGGTGGTTGTCCCGGGGTAAGGGTGTAGGCCGTGTGGTAGGTAAATCCGTCACACGTTAAGGCTGAGACCTGATGCCGAGCCGATTGTGGTGAAGTGGATGATCCTATGCTGTCGAGAAAAGCCTCTAGCGAGTTTCATGGCGGCCCGTACCCTAAACCGACTCAGGTGGTCAGGTAGAGAATACCGAGGCGTTCGGGTGAACTATGGTTAAGGAACTCGGCAAAATGCCCCCGTAACTTCGGGAGAAGGGGGGCCATCACTGGTGAGGGGACTTGCTCTCCGAGCTGGGGGTGGCCGCAGAGACCAGCGAGAAGCGACTGTTTACTAAAAACACAGGTCCGTGCGAAGCCGTAAGGCGATGTATACGGACTGACGCCTGCCCGGTGCTGGAACGTTAAGGGGACCGGTTAGCTGACTTTCGGGTCGGCGAAGCTGAGAACTTAAGCGCCAGTAAACGGCGGTGGTAACTATAACCATCCTAAGGTAGCGAAATTCCTTGTCGGGTAAGTTCCGACCTGCACGAATGGCGTAACGACTTCTCGACTGTCTCAACCATAGGCCCGGTGAAATTGCACTACGAGTAAAGATGCTCGTTTCGCGCAGCAGGACGGAAAGACCCCGGGACCTTTACTACAGTTTGATATTGGTGTTCGGTTCGGCTTGTGTAGGATAGGTGGGAGACTTTGAAGCGGCCACGCCAGTGGTTGTGGAGTCGCCGTTGAAATACCACTCTGGTCGTGCTGGATGTCTAACCTCGGTCCGTGATCCGGATCAGGGACAGTGTCTGATGGGTAGTTTAACTGGGGCGGTTGCCTCCTAAAGAGTAACGGAGGCGCCCAAAGGTTCCCTCAGCCTGGTTGGCAATCAGGTGTTGAGTGTAAGTGCACAAGGGAGCTTGACTGTGAGACCGACGGGTCGAGCAGGGACGAAAGTCGGGACTAGTGATCCGGCAGTGGCTTGTGGAAGCGCTGTCGCTCAACGGATAAAAGGTACCCCGGGGATAACAGGCTGATCTTCCCCAAGAGTCCATATCGACGGGATGGTTTGGCACCTCGATGTCGGCTCGTCGCATCCTGGGGCTGGAGTCGGTCCCAAGGGTTGGGCTGTTCGCCCATTAAAGCGGTACGCGAGCTGGGTTTAGAACGTCGTGAGACAGTTCGGTCCCTATCCGCTGCGCGCGTAGGAATATTGAGAAGGGCTGTCCCTAGTACGAGAGGACCGGGACGGACGAACCTCTGGTGTGCCAGTTGTTCTGCCAAGGGCATGGCTGGTTGGCTACGTTCGGAAAGGATAACCGCTGAAAGCATCTAAGCGGGAAGCCTGCTTCGAGATGAGTATTCCCACCCCCTTTGAGGGGTTAAGGCTCCCAGTAGACGACTGGGTTGATAGGCCAGATGTGGAAGCCCGGTAACGGGTGGAGCTGACTGGTACTAATAGGCCGAGGGCTTGTCCTCAGTTGCTCGCGTCCACTGTGTT
>NZ_JBVJMV010000116.1:0-4835 GCF_055584025.1 Streptomyces sp. NPDC104309
CCATCGACCGCACCACCTACAAAGCCACCATCAGCATCAACATGCTCACGAGCAGCCCTTGACACCCCAGACCCCGCCCTAACTGAACGGCGTTGGTTCTAGCGGTCGTCGCAACACCCGATCTCCGGGGATGCGATGGCCTTCAGGATCCGTAATCGCCGCTTGTCGCAGGGACGCAAGAAGCTGGTGCGTGAGCGGGAGGAATACTTCCGGCTCATGGATCAAGGTGTGAGCAGTCGGGAGGCATGCCGGATCGTCGGCATCAACCGGCGAACTGGCAAGCGATGGCGCAATGGCACCACCCCAACGAAAAAGAGACCCGCTCAGCCCGCACGCAGAGTACGGGCTGAGCGGGTCGATTCCGCGTCTCGGCACCTGACGCTGGAAGAGCGTCTCTACATCGCTGACCAGGTGTGGGCGAAGGTGTCCGTGCGGAGGATCGCCGCGGACCTGGAGCGCAGTCCGTCGACGATCAGCCGGGAGATACGCCGCAACCGCCACCCCACCAACGGCCAGTACCGGCCCCACGCCGCGGAGGCACGCGCCGAGTCACGCCGACCCCGCCCGAAGCCTGTGAAGATCGATCAGAACGCGGAGCTGCGCGAGTACATACAAGAACGTCTGGGCAGACGCTGGAGCCCGGAGCAGATCGTGCAGCACCTGCGCAAAAACTTCCCCGATCGGCCGGAGATGCATGTGGTCCACGAGACGATTTACCAGGCCCTCTACGTCCAGGGCCAAGGTGCACTGCGCCGAGAACTGACCAACGCTCTCCGCACCGGCCGGGTCCGCCGCAAGCCACGCCGTCAGGCCCAGCAGCGCCAGCCCCGCTACCGGCACCCCGTGGTCGTGATCAGTGACCGGCCTGCCGAAGCGGAGGACTGGGCCGTTCCCGGCCACTGGGAGGGCGACCGTGCGACACGATGCCGCACGAATTTGAGTGGACTGACCGATTGGAGAGGCGGCTGATGAAGCCGTAGGTGCAGTGACGGGTCCGTGTCCGTATGACCCGTCCCCGCCCTTGACGTGCGATGCCGGTAACGGCGTGGCAGGGTCATTGCATGATCGAGATCTGTCTGGGTTCGTCACGTGAGGCCGAGGGCTCGTAGGGGCGGGTGGTAGTCGCGGCCGGTGTGGCGGAGGGCGGCGGCGATGTTGGTCTCGCCGTCCTGGCGGAAGACGCTGATGGCGAGGTTGCGCAGGGAGGCCATGGCGCGGGGCAGGGTGCCGGTGCGGACCTTGGAGTCGTCCTCGCGGAACGTGCGGTCACGCACGTGGTGCAGGAGGTTCTCGATACCCCAGTGGCCTCTGATCCAGGTGGCGAGCTCGGCGCAGGTGGCGTCGAAGACACTCAGGCTGGTGATCAGGTAGACGCGCTCGATGGTCAGCTTCCCGGTGCTCAAGTCGCTTCGCCACCGTATGACTTGGATCGCCTGGCGGGCGCCGGGGTAGTCGAGGTGGCTGAACGCGGCGGCCTCGAGCCGGCGGACCTCGTCGCGGTGGTGGGCGTGGTCGCGAGTGCGGTGCCCGAGCGGGATGTCCCGCCAGGGCAGCTTCCTGACCTGGGCGTACAGGCCCGGATGGTTCTTCTTCACGACGGCCACGTAGTACGCGCCGCGACTGGTCAGATAGGCCCCGTGGTCGTGCTGGGTGTGCAGGGCGTCGGCGGTCACCACCGTGTTCTCCAGCTCGAGACCGTCCAGCAACGGCGCGAAGGAGGGGATCTCGTTGCTCTTGGAAGCAACCTGCCGCTGGGCCAGGACCACGCCGTGGTGGTCCATCGCCGCCAGCAGCTGGATCGCCGCGGCCGTTGCGGTTCGCGACCCGCGGACCACCTTGCCGTCGACCGCGATCACCCGTCGCACCGGCCTCTTCTCCGCGTCCGGCTCGACCGGGGGCGGCGTTCTGGCCTGCAGATACGCGCTGATAGCCGCGTCCAGCGCGTCACCGTCCACACGCTGCAGCAGGCGGCGCACGGTTGCGGCGTGCGGCACCGGCCGCAGACCGGTAAGCGGATCGGCAGCGAAGCCGAGGATGCCCAGCACATGCTGCGGGGCATCCGTGATCCACTCGCTGATCGCGATGAGCGAGCGAGCCCCGGTCAGCACCGCCGAGACAGCTGCGCACAGCAACGCGAGGGCCGGATACCGCAGTCCTCGCGCATCGCGGGGATCGGCGACCAGGATCAGGAAACGCCGCAGGTCAGCGACATCGCTTGAGGTGAGGGGATCAGTCGGGGAGCCCAGTTGCTCCAGTGCGGAAGGGATGGGCGATGATGCACGGGCAGGCACGGTCTCGCTCGGTTCTCATGGGTCTCGACAACCACATGATCACCAGCACCGTGCCTGCTCTGCTCTCCGGGGTCCCTTGCCGCACCAAGGACATGACGCCACGTCACTCACGAGACCGGCGAACCGGACCAATCCCAATCGCGCAATGCCCCTGGGTGTCGATCACGTGCACCCTTCAGTCGTGCCCACCCGGCCGTCCGTCGGCACCGATCGCCACATCCACATTACGAAGAGCCTCCCTGCCTCCCGGAGCGTGGACAATCTCTCCCCCGGCGCTGGCTGGGGTGTCCGGTGGGCGCGCGGCGGATGGCGATGAGGGCGACGTCATCGCCGAGGCCTCCGCCGGTGTGGGCGACCAGGTCGCGCTCGATGTGGTGCAACAGGACCTCGGGAGGGCTTTCGGTCCACTGGACGGCGCGTTCCGCGAACGGGTAGAAGGTGCCGTCGTGATCGCGGGCCTCGATGACACCGTCGGTGTAAAGGAGCAGGGTGTGCCCGGAACCGAAGGGCAGCACGTCAAGGGTGTAGTCACCGGGGTCCGTCATACCGACCCCCAGCGGGGGTGCGGGGCGCAGGTCCGGGACGGTCACCGCGTTGCCCGGACCGAGCAGCAAGGGCGCCGGGTGGCCGCAGCTGGTCATCCGGATGACGGGCTCCTCGTCGGGGATCTCCACCAGAAGGGCGGTGACGAAGCGTTCCCCGGCCTCGTCCTCCGGCGCAAAGTCGGCCAGGTGGCGGGCAACGCTCCGCTCCAGGGCGGCGGCCAGGTCGGGCAGGGCGGCGTGCTCGCGGGCGGTCTCGCGGAACGCGCCGAGCAGGAGGGCAGCCTCACCGATGGCGGGCAGGCCCTTGCCCCGCACGTCACCGATCATCACCCGTGCCGCGCTGTCGGTGCGGGCTGCGGCGTACAGGTCGCCGCCGATCACCGCCTGGTCCTCGGCGGCCAGGTAGAGGCAGGCGAGCTGCAGCGGGCCGAGCCTGCTCGGCAACGGCCACAGCAGGACGTGCTGAGCGGCCTCGGCCACCGACCGCACCTGGGCCAGCTCGCGGCTGCGTCGATCACGCACCACGCAGAAGAGCACGACCATCGCCGAAAGCAACGCTATGGAGAGAGCCTGCACCAGCGAGTTCCGCGAGGTGAGCACACCGAAGTGCCAGCCGATGAGCCCCTGGGCCACCACCGCCAGAGCCCCGATACCGCCTGTTGTCCAACGCCCGGCGCCGAACCACGCGGCGATCGCGGGCGCAATCACCAGCAGCGGACTGAGGACGATGTCGACCGGGATCACGGCATCTGCAACCGTGATCACCACGATGAGCGCGACCGGGATCACCAACGACTGCCACGGCTGCCTCATGCCGGCAAAGCACCGCCGAAACACGCTCATGCTCCTACACTGCACCCTCCCGCAGCGGCCAGCGAGGGGCCAGCCGCAAGCGGGCATGGTGCACCCCCAAGCCCCCTCGGGATGGGTGTTGCAGAAGCTGAGCGACGGCCACGGCCGGGCCCGATCCCTTCTGCGCGCGCACGACGGGGCACCCCAGAGCGCGCCCTGAACGCGGCAGAGCACCCCGGCACCCGGCTGTGCACGCTGTGCGGGGGGCGCGAAAGAACTGACGCCTGACGCTTCACCGCTGTCCGGAATGGGATCGGATCGGCTCAGACCATTCATGGCGGACGGTTCGGGGCGTCATGGCCCACTGGAACGCAGGGAGAGCCACACCTTCACGCCGTTCTCCGCCGAGCTCCACGACCCGCCGCCTTCCAGGGCCTGTCGCCCCGCGTCGAGCATCTGCGCGCGCACGACAATCGCTGATTCCATCAGCAGCCGCCAGGGCATCTCAGAGTCAAAGGCCCGCCGAGCACGCTCCACAGAGCCGAGCAGCCAAAGACCAGCCTCTTCCACGCTCTCCACGGCCTGCGAGGCTGTTCCGACTCCGTCCAGCTCCCACATCATCCACAAGGTCACGGCCCCACTGTCCCAATCCTCACGCGCCGGACAGCCAGATATGCGTCTGTTTGGACGACCCGCACCACCCGGCACCGACGTAACAGCGACGTTGCGCGCCTCGCACGCGCCCGGCAAGCGACCGCTCACGGTTCGGAGGCCCCCGGCGAGCGCCGCCACGTCAGCCGGTTCGACGACGCGGCCAGGCAACGTTCTCAAGGCGGCCCACCCACCGGAATCGACAGCGAGCGCTACAAGAAACGCAACACAGTCGAGCACGCCATCAACCGCCTCAAACGCTTCCGGGCCGTCGCCACCCGCTATGAGAAGCGCGCCTACATCTACCTCGGCACCGTCACGCGGGACTGTAAAACGTTCGGCTCTGTTCCGTAGTCGGTGGTAGCGGTGGGTGCTCGTCATCGGAGGAGGATGCGGTGGCGGAGGAGGTCGAATCCGGCTCGGCCGTACATCTGGCGCATGATCGGGTCTGTACAGCCAACGGCTCTGTCTCACATTCGGTGGTGACTCTGCGTGGCGCTATCCGAGGAGGATGCGGTGGCGGAGGAGGGTGAAGCCTGCTCGTCCGTGCATCTGG
>NZ_JBVJMV010000117.1:0-4775 GCF_055584025.1 Streptomyces sp. NPDC104309
GTCGGCGGTCGGCGGTCGGCGGTCGGCGGTCGGCGGTCGGCGGTCGGCGAGCCAGTGTCCGACAGCCAGGTCCAGCGCGTCGCCGTCGATGCGGGCCAGCAGTCGGCGGACCGTGGACTCGGCGGGCAGGACCCGCCTGGGCAGAAGAGGATCGGGGTCGACAGCGACCTGTTCCAGCACGTACCCAGAAGTAAGAGGCATCGGCGATCCATTCGCCGACCGCCAGCAGCGAGGTCGCTCCGGCCAGCACCGCGCACGCAGTGAGAGCGAGCACGACAGCCAGAGGGTGGCGCACCCCGCGTGGGTCACGCGAGTCCGGCACCTCGACCAGCCGCTCCAGCAGGCACGGAACCTCCTCGGTGCAGGGTGCCTTCCTGCCGGTAGAGCGACGGCATGGGGACGGTGCTGGAGCACTACGACACGGGCCCCGGCGGTGATCAGCCGTCTCGCCGAGATGGGGCACGTGCAGACCCGCATCGACGAGACGATCGAGGACCGCGAACTCACGCCGGACGTGGCGAAGTTCCTGATGCTCTACCAGCGCAACCGGGTCTTCGAGATCACCCACGTCGCCCGCACCGCCGAGGGCCGGACCGTGACGGTCACCGTCCACGTGCTGCCCACCAGCATGTGGCACACCAGGCACTCCAGGATCGGCCTGCACACCCCCGCCTCCGTCCACTTCGGCACCGCCGGGGAAGTCAGGAACTACAGTAGCGGGCCGCCGCCCCTCGCCGAGGCTTACGAACGCCACACCAACGGTTCACGCACCGGCCGAGGCCACCCGAGATACCCAGCCAGGCCTGGATCAACGACCCCGCCAAACGAAGAGAACCCGAACCACAGGGTGCATAGCGTCACAAACATCTCATTCGACTTGGCAACCACCGCAGATGCGGCGAGTAAGGCTTCACCGCCTCTGGTTCCGGTCACACTCCGCCGGCGGATCAGGGGACGTTCGAAATGAGACGTCGTCTACGCCTGCCACCCGGGCGGCTCCGTGTGCGAGCGAAGCCGCCCGGGCTCCAGCCTTCACTCCGTGATTACGCGGGTGCCACGAGCTGGGTTTCCGCGCCGACGCCAGAGGCATTACCGTTGATGTAGAGGGTCAGTTCACCGTCCGACCAGCGCACGATGGTGTCATCGGCCCACGCGTTGTCGGTGAAGTCGCCTCCACTTACGAGCAGGGCGTGCGTCCACAGGTCGTTCGGGGCCTTCCACCTGTGCTCGCCCGAGGAGAAGCCGGCGCCGGTAGAGTCCTGATACTGCGTCAGTTCACCGTCCGACCAGCGCACGATCAAGTCCCAGGTGTCATCGCCCGAGTAGTCGCCCGCGGTGATCTGGGTGGCATGCTTCCACGTACCGGCCTGCGAGGTGCCCGGCGAGACGACCTTGATCTCCTTGCCGAGCTTCTTGTTGTCGCCGGTGTTCTGATAGAGCGTCACTTCACCGTCCGACCAGCGTACGACGAGGTCGTCCTGCCACTTGTTGCCACCGAAGCGGCCCGCGGTCATCGCCTCGGCGTGCTTCCAAGTGCCGTTGGGGGCGGCCAGCTGGTACTCGCCGTGGAAGCCCTTCTCGTCGACCGACGGGTAGAGCGTCACCTCGCCGTCCGACCAGCGGACGATGAGGTCCGAGCCGTTGTCACCAGTGAAGTCGCCCGCGACGACCTGCATGGCGTGATCACGCCACAGGGCGTTGGGGCCCAGGACCCTGAACTCCTTGTCGAAGTAGTTCTTGTCCTTGCCCGCGCCACGGTAGATGCTCAGCTCACCGTCCGACCACGTAACGAACATATCCATCCGGTCCTCGGAGACCGGGCCATCGAGGGCGAAGTAGCCGTTGGCGATGGACTTGGCATGCTTCCACGTGCTGGCGCCGGGCAGGACCGGGTCTGCCATCGGCGGCGGATCAATGCTGGCCGGCTGCTTGCCCGCCTTAGCGGCGTCGTAGATCCGCCTGGCGTCGTTGTCGAAGTACGACGAGTACGAAGTGTTGGCGCTGTGACCACCGGTCATCCAGCCGCCGGTGACGCCGATCAGCTTGGGCGACTCGCCGCCCGCAGTGATGAAAGGTCCGCCGGAGGTGCCGCCGACGTAGCCGTCGCAGTGGATCTCCGTGAACGTGCCGCCGCGCCATAGCCGGCCGCCGCTGTCCCTGGTGTTGCCGGTGGTGTACTTCTTCGTCGGCGTAGTGCAGCTGAGCGGATCCTGCTTCGGCTTGTAGTTGGCACCGCCGTACAGATACGGGTAGCCGATGGCGTGTGCGGTGTGATCGAAGCCGGTGTTGAAGCCCATCGGGATGGACCCGACGACGTCCTCAACCTCCTTGCCGTCGCTGCGCGGCTCGGTGGCAAGGAACGCGACGTCAACGTCGGTGTAGTTCTCCTCGCTCTTCTTGGACCCGGTGTAGCCGGGGTCCTTGAAGATGTGGCCCTTCTTGATGGGGTACATGCCGTGCGGCATCGGGCTCTTCGCGCTGTGCTGTGGCACGAAGATCAAGCTTTCCTTCTGGTCATCGCTGTCGAAGCAGTGCGCTGCCGACGCGACCAGGTTCTTGCCTGGAGATGGGACGACAGTGCCACCGCAGAAGCGGTAGTCGTAGCGGTCCGGGAAGTCGTTGCCCGCCTTCTGCGCCCAGTAGAAGGTGCCGACTTCCTTGATGCCCTCGAAGGTGTGCGAGGGCGACCGCGGCATCACCTCACGCGGCGCGACCGTCTCGTTCTCCTCGGCCGCCTGAGCCTCCCGCGCCTGCTGCTGCTCGACCGGCTCGGCCTGGGCCATGCGCTCCGGCGTCCAGAACTTCTCCATCTCGCGGGCCAGTCTTAGGCCGGCGTCGTCATCGGGCTCCGCCGTCGATGGATCCGAGGTGGTGGTCGTAGTCGGCGTAGGCGTGGCCACCGGGGGGCCGGAAACCTCGGCCGAGGAAGACGGCGTGGTTGCGGACGGTGCCGCCGATGCCTCGGGAGTGGCCGAGACTTCGGACGTTTCCAGGGCCGCAAAGGCGACTGTCGCTGGCACGTCAACCGATGACGCGGGGATGGGCAGCGTGGGGTCTAACGGAGGACCCTTTCCCTTCCCCATGACACCTTCAACGAGCGTCTGAAGAAAGGGACATGGCATCAACAAACCTTTCTGTTAGCTCCTCTAAAGCGGCCCATGTCGGTCCGGTGGTGGTGAGTACCGCGGCCGCAGCGACGATCGCAGGCAGGCTGCGTCTTATTTTCAAGGTGGTTCCCCCCACGAGAACGAGCCTCGGCAGCCCGAGGCCCGATTGATCTAGATCAATGGAGAGATCACCATAGGCGCATCTCGAACAAAGTGTCGAGCCAGTATCCTGTGGCCTGCTCTCGTAAGTGACGTTATGCGCCGACTGGTTGAACGGAGCGAGTAGTGAGCAAAACTGGCCGATACGTGTCACTGAACAGAAGGGCTGGACTGCCAGCCGTGGCAGCGATGCTTCTTGCTGCCTCGTGCTCCGCAGGCGACGCCGGGCACAAGGTGACAGCATCTCCACCGCCAACCAGTCATGCAGGCATGACGAAACAGACACAAGGAGACGATCCAAACCTTTTGATGGGCTTTCGATCACGGCTGAGGTCGAACGATACGGCCCGCGCTGGCGATCTGGCGGACCACGCAATAAACGTCAGTCTCGACTACACCAGCGAGAAGAGGGGCTTGGTTAAGGTCCTCACCGATTATGGGGCATGGGGTGGGGCAGCAACGGAAGTCGGCCCCCTCACGCAGGCATTCAAGGAATGGTGGGACAATGACCCGGCAGCCGGCAAGGCGCACATCCTGAGCCAAGGCGGCAAGACGGTGAAAGAAGTTCCGCTCTATAGCGGAAACGAACCGACAAACCTCCTCACCGAATTTCGCTCATGGATCGACAAAAACGCTCCGAGCAGTAGCAGTCTCACCCCACACATCACATCACTCAGCATCGGGTATGGAGTGCGCGGGACGGGTGCCGCGACGGTTTCAACGGACTATCTCACGTATAATGACCCGCAGGCGCAGGAGTACCTCAACGCCATTGCCGAGGCATTCGCCAAGTGGTGGGACGGTGACACAGGAGCAAGCCTTGTCATCGTGAATAGCGCCGACCAGGGAACCTACGTCAGAAAGAAATTGACAACTACTCATTGAAATTGCATTTGTGACGTCGAGGTCCCTCTCCCGCACGCTTCTGCAATCTATTGCTCCGAAGTGGCTGGGGTTCTGAGTCGTTGATCGCTGTGTGAGTGAACTGGTGAAGGGTGCAGGGCTTCGGGGTGGTCGCGTGACGCCCGGTTCGTGACGAGCTACCAACTCAGCGATGCTCTCGGAACGTGACAGGCCCGGCTTCCAAGATCATGGAGTTCTCTACTCCCCGTGATCCAAGTGGAAGACCGTGCCGGCCGACGCATCATCTCTGATCCCGCCTGCCCTAACCAACTGCGCGAGAATCCGCAGGTCGGAACCGAGGAGGTTCCGTGCCTGCTGGAGCGGCTGGTCGAGGTGCCGGACCCACGTGACCCACGCGGGGTGCGCCACCGCCTGGCTGTCGTGCTCGCTCTCACCGCGTGCGCGGTCTTGGCCGGAGCGACCTCGCTGCTGGCGGTCGGCGAATGGATCGCCGAAGCCTATTGCCTCTGGGTATGCGCTGGAACAGGTCGGTGTCGACCCCGATCCGCTTCTGCCCAGGCGGCTCCTGCCCGCCGAGACCACGGTCCGCCGACTGCTGGCCCGCATCGACGGCGACGCGCTGGACCTGGCTGTCGGACACTGGCT
>NZ_JBVJMV010000118.1:0-4502 GCF_055584025.1 Streptomyces sp. NPDC104309
CCGTGACTGCACCTACAGCTTCATCAACTGCCTCTCCAATCGGTCAGTCCACTCAAATTCGTGCGGCTTCGTGTCGCACGGTCGCCTTCCCAGTGGCCGGGCACGGCCCGGTCGTCCGCTTCAGCCGGGCGGTCGCTGATCATGACCATGGGGTCGGTGAAGCGTGGCTGCCGGCAGTTGGCCTGGCGGTGGGGCTTGCGGCGGGCGCGTCCGGTGCGCAGAGCGCCGGCCAGCTCCCGGCGCAGGGCTCCGCGTCCTTGCACGTAGAGGGCCTGGTAGACGGTTTCGTGGACCACGTGCATCTCCGGCCGGTCGGGGAACTGTCTGTGCAGAGCGTTACAGATCTGTTCCGGGCTCCACCGCTCGTCAAGTCCCGCCTGGACGGCGGCCCGCAGCTCGGGGTTCTGGCTGATCTTCCGGGGCTTGAGGCGGGGACGGCGGTCGTCCGCGCGGGCCTGGGCGGCGAAGGGGCGGTACTGGCCGTTGACGGGGTGCCGGTTGCGGCGGATCTCCCGGCTGACGGTGGAGGGGCTGCGGCCCAGTTCGGCGGAGATCGCCCGGACTGTCGCCTTCTCCAGAAGCCGGTCGGCGATGTAGATCCGGTCGGCTTCACGCAGGTACCGGGACGCACCAGAAGGCGGCACCACCGGTCTGGCCGGTGCTGCCGCCTTCTGTCGGCCGGAAGGGTTCCGGCCGTTACGCCATCGCTTTCCCGTGCGGAGGTTGATGCCGACGGCCTTGGCGGCCTCCACGTAACTCACGCCTTGCTGCACGAGCCGGAGTAATCCTCCCGCTCACGGGTCAGCTTCCTGCGGCCCTGAGCCACCGTCCGGGCCTTGCGGATCTCGAACATCGCACCCCTTGAGCTGGGGTGTTGCGACGATCGCTAGAACTCAAGGCGAGTTGCGGGGACCGTTACCTCAACGGAGCTTCGGCGCCTTCCCAGGAAGCCGAAGACCCGTTGGTGACGAATCGTTTGATCACGCGGGTATCGTGGCGCGCGAGGCGGCTATCTATGAGTACACGGGGTATGGATCATGTCGTTCGAAGAGGAATGGGGCGAGCTGAAGGCCGCCGCCGCGATGAGGCTGAACCAGGTCAGCGGAACCGGCAGTTCCGGGCCGGCGAAGGGATCGGCCGACTACGTGGTCTCGGACGACGAGCTGGGGGACATCGGCCACGCAGCATTCGACCTGTTCAACGGCCTCGAGTCGACCGGTAGGCACGCGAAGGTGGCGAGTGAGACCGCTGGTACGAGCCTCAAGGGCGACGGGTTCGACACCGGCGCGGCGTTCACGGAAGTGATCGGGACCTGGGAGACGCAGGTGAAGACCCTCCTTCAGGCGTGCGCCCATATCTCCAACCACCTCGACTACACGAAGGCCTCGAAAAAGGCCGACGACGAGTGGATCGAGACGCAGCTGCGCATCGTCGGACCCGTCGCCCCAGGAGCAGACGGGGCCGTTCCCACCTCGCAGATCAGCAAGTACTTCCAGTAAGGAGCCGCCATCGTGCCCACCTTCGAGCAGCTCCTCACCGTCCGGCTCGGCCCGCTCGACACCGCGGTGACCCAGTGGACCGAGATGATCGGCAAGCTGACCTCCCCCCTCCAGACCGACGCCTCGGCCATGAAGACCAAGGCCGACAAGTCCAGCTGGAAGGGCGAGAACGCCACCGTCACCAAGGAGTTCGTCACCAAGACCGCCAAGGAATTCAGTGACGCCGTCATCGAGGCCGAGTCCATACGTGACCTCCTCAAGGACGCCCACACCCTCTTCAAGTCGGCCCAGGACGACCTCAAGCACACGTACGAGAACCCCCCGCCGGGCATCGTCATCTACCCCAACGGCGTTCTCAGCCATCGGGTACACCCCGACCGCCGCTCCAAGGACAGCACCGAACCCCTCGCCACCGAGGCCCAGTTCGAGGCGTTGCGCGGCAAGATCGACGGAATCCTGAAACGCGCCGACGAAGCCGATGAGCTCTGCGCCTGGGGACTGCGGGCACTGATTCGTAACCACCCCAACGACTTCGGCAGCACCGACCTCAGTGGTATCGCCGACGCCGAGAGGATGCGTGCCGAGGAGCAGCAGCAGGCGAAGAACGGTCGCGAGGCCGCCAAGCTCTACGCCCGCTGGGAACACCTCGACGGCAACGAGCGCGAGCGGCTTCTCACGCTCGCCGAGGAAGGCAAGGACTCGCCGGCCTTCGCCGAGCAGCTGATGACGAACCTCAGCTACCGGGGCCGCGACCAGCAGGAGGCCGTGCTGCTGCTCGCCAGCAGCCTGGAGTCGGGCGGCCTCGACGGCCAGCTCTCCAGCACCGACGCCCGCCTCTACAAGGCACTGTCCGGCTCCCTTGCCACCGCCACCGGACCCGACTCCTCGATCGGTTCCCCCGGTGGTGTCACCTCGGCCTGGACCGAGAAGCTCATCATCACGGCCCGCGACGGCAACGGCCTCCCCATGCGCCACCCCGGGGCCATCGGGGGCGGCGCCGCGACCCTGAAGAACCTCACGGACCTGATGGCCGCCGACGCCGGCGACGCCCTGTACGACCCGGAGGACGAGAAAGCCTCCCCGTACGACAAGGACAAGGGCGACCCGGTCTACAGCGAGGCCTTCCTGACCGAGGTCGGCGACACCATTCGCGAGTGGGAGACGGACAACGACGACGCCTACGACGGCGTCATGAAGAACTGGCAGGGAACGCAGGAGGACCCGATGAAGGGCCTGCTGAACGCCATGAGCCGCAACCCCTCCGCGGCCACCAGCTACTTCGACCCGAACACCACGGACAACCTCAAGTACTTCCTGGAGGACCGCGACTGGCCGGGCGGCGCCGTCGAGGACAAGATGCCCGACGACCTGAAGCAGACCTCGGCCCGCACCGAGTTCGGCGCCGCTCTGGAGGCCGCGGCCACCGGCCGCGAGCCGGGCAGCCCGCTGCACGCCGTCCGCACCCACCACGACGGCGCGGAGACCGCGGTCTTCGAGCGGATCGTCAAGGAGTACAGCGGCGAGGACGCGCCGAAGAACCAGAGCTCCGTGCCCCTGTCCATGCGCACGAGCGTGGGCAACATGATCGGGGACTACGCCTCGGACGTGCACCAGATCCTCGGCAAGAAGATGGACGGGCCCACCGACTACAACGACCTCGAGATCAAGCGGGGCGACCTCCTCCGCATCATGCGCGGCGCCGCCGAAGATCCCAAGGCGTTCGGTGTCATGCACCACTCGCAGAGCGTGGTGATCGCCGAGGGGATGAACGGCTACCCGGCGGACTCGTTCCGTAAAGAGGACGAGGGGCTGCGCGCCTGGGTCAAGCAGTCCGCGTCGGTGCTCGGCCACCTCGACGGCGTGCGCGGCGACGTCATCTACGACCTCGGCCAGGCGGAGAAGGACACCAACGGCTGGAACAAGATGATGAACTACCACGCCATCGGCACACCCCTGACGGCCATCCCCGTCGTCGGCGACGCGATCCAGCGCTCGGTCGACGTCGGCACGGCCGCGTACATGAACGATCTCAACGCCAAGGTCGACGCGGAGACCCGCAAGAACATGGTCGACCACTTCGAGAACGGCGAGAACCAGATGGACGCCATGATGCGCAAGATGGCGATGAAGAAGGGCCTCACGAAGGAGGAGCTGGACGCGAGCCCGGGCGAGTACGAGGACCATCTCCAGGCGACTGCCGAGAACTGGTACCAGTACGGCATCGAGGACGCCCAAAAGAAGATGGGACAACCGTAGCCATGAACAAGAAGTACCTGGTCCTGCCCGCCGTGCTCGTCGTCGCGGCAGCGGTCGTCACGACGCTCAACCTCTGGCCGACGGAGCTCAAGAAGCTGCGCAAGCAGAACCTGTGCCTGGGCATGCTGACGGAGCAGACCGCGGGCCTGCTCCAGGACGGCAAGGGCGGGGCCGTCCTGGTCGACGAGTTCATCCCGAAGAGCTCGGGATCCGCGACCAAGCCGGCGGACCCGATCTTCTCCACAACCTGCTTCGTCAATCGGAAGAACGCTGAGGACAGGAGCAGCATGCGGCTCCAGTACACCCTGGACGTGATGTCCACCAATACGCTGAACGATCCCCCGGAGGGCGCCACCTACATCGGGGATGGCCTCACGGGCTGGGTGGGCCAGCGGCAGAGCGAGGTCCAGCTGCCGGACGGGTGCGCGAAGAAGATGAAGCGGCCCGACGCGCAGTACATCAGGGTCACCCTCAAGATCTCACCGGTTGCCCTCGTCGGACGGGACTGGAACCACGCGTCGCTGATGAAGGACTCGCGCACCGTGCTCCTCGAGGCCGTGGAGAACCTGACCAAGCAGTACGACTGCGCCGCCTGACCGTCGCCCGACCGGTCAGTCCACCCGCCGCCGCGCCTCGCCGCCGCGGCGGGTGGGCTAAGGGCTGTCCCGCAATCCGTGGTGGATCAGCGCGCGGCGTCAGATGCGGTGCATCGCAAGGCGGAGGGACGTCCGCATACTGGATGTATGC
>NZ_JBVJMV010000119.1:0-4282 GCF_055584025.1 Streptomyces sp. NPDC104309
CAACGTTCTCTGGGCCATGCTCCGCGACGGAGCGTGCTACCAGCCCGCACCATCAGTCACGCTGGCGGCTTGACATCCCTATTGGGAAGTTCTTTAATCTCTGGTGCTTCTCATGGCCTGCGACATGTACGGTGCCGTGGCGACAGATGGGCTGTACCCACGACTGGCGGATGCGTTCCCAGCACTTGCTACCGAGATCGTGAACTGCTGCGTGCTGAGGGTGAACCGCTGGCCGAGGTGGTCGCTGACCTGCCCTACTACGGCCCGTGCACCTGTACCGTAACCTGCGTCAACCTGCGTCAACCTGCTGACCGCGCCGCCCGGTTCGTCGGGTTCCTCCAGGCGGCCACAGCGGGGAGATCGGGCACATCCGAGTACGCGACCTCGACGTCGGCCGTCAGCTCAAGCAGTTCATCGACTCGACGGGTGGCCTGTGGCAGCAGGACGAAGCTCGCCAAGTAGTGAGCCGGTCAGGTCGCCTGAGTAGGCCGCTTGAGCAGGTCACCTGGGCGGTGCGCTCGAGTAGGTCAGCATCTGTCCTATAGGGCCTCTAGTCTGCGGTTTATGCAGAAATACGAGGACGGCGTCGAGATCCTTGTCCCCGCGAGCCCGGCCGAGCTTGAGGCCTGGCTCGACACGCATTACGGGGAACGGACCGCGCTCTGGGTGAAGATCGCCAAGAAGCACACCGGCATCCCGTCGCTCACCTGGGAAGAGATGGTCGACACGGTGCTCTGCTTCGGCTGGATCGACGGTCTGCGGCGCGGCTTTGACGACACGTACTTCCTGCAGCGCACGACACCCCGCAGCCCCCGCTCCGCCTGGTCGCAGGTGAACGTCGACAAGGCCGAGGCCCTGATCGAGGCAGGCCGGATGCACCCCCGCGGCCTCGCCGAGATCGAGGCGGCGCGGGCGGACGGCCGCTGGGAGACGGCATACGCCTCGCAGAAGAATGCCACCGCACCGCCGGATCTCGTCGAGGCGCTCGACGCGAACCCGGCCGCGCGGGCGTTCTACGAGACGGTCAGCAAGTCCGACCAGTTCGCCCTATACCTCCGCCTGGTCACCGCCCGCACCGAGAAGACCCGGCTGGCCCGCCTGGAGCGGATGGTGGCGGCGATGGCGAGGCCCGGGCGGCCATCATGATCAACCGCTCGGCCAACGCGCAGATCAAGGACATCAAGGCCCGCGGAGGCTTATAGAGAGCTTCAATAGCTGAGATTACGAAGTGTAACCATCCCGTCGCATATCGGTGATCTCCGCGTCAGGCTTCATTCCGAACGGGGTCCCCTCCGTGAGAAGAGTTCGCGATACGACAGCCCGAACTATCTTCGGGAACCTTTGCCTAATACTAATCACCCAGAAAAGACAATGAGGAAACGTGATGCTCAATCCAACCGATTTTCCCAAGCCCGCCATTATTCCGGTCAACGGTGTGGAACTCGAAGTCTTCGAAGCAGGTCGAGAAAACGAGGGAAAGCCCATCGTGCTCTGCCACGGCTGGCCGGAGCACGCCTTCTCCTGGCGTCACCTGATGCCCACCCTCGCCGCAGCCGGCTACCACGTCATCGCACCGAACCAGCGGGGTTACGGCAACTCATCCCGCCCGACCGAAGTGACGGACTACGACATCGAGCACCTGTCGGGTGACCTCGTCGCGCTCCTCGACCACTACGGATACGAAGACGCCACATTCGTCGGCCATGACTGGGGTGCGTTCGTCGTCTGGGGACTGACCCTGTTGCACCCCAACCGTGTGAACAAGGTGATCAACCTGAGCTTGCCTTACCAGGTGCGCGGAGAAAAGCCGTGGATCGAGGTCATGGAAGAATTCCTCGGCGGCGACTTCTACTTCGTCCACTTCAATCGACAGCCGGGCGTTGCGGACGCCGTGTTCGATGAGAACGCATCCCAGTTCCTCCGCAACCTTTACCGGAAGAACGTGCCCCCCGCGCCCCCTGAGCCGGGCATGGCAATGATCAATCTCGCCAGAGCGGAAACACCACTCGGTGAGCCCGTCATGAGCGACAGCGAACTGGCCGTCTACGTCTCCGCGTTCGAATCATCGGGATTCACGGGCAGCACCAACTGGTACAGGAACCTCGACCGCAACTGGCGCTTGCTGGCGGACGTGGACCCGATCATCCGACAGCCCGCCCTCATGATCTACGGCGACCGGGACTGGGCGATCCCGAGGTCCGAAAACCTGACAGAGTTCGTGCCCAATGTGGAAGTGGTCGGCCTGGACTGCGGTCACTGGATCCAGGAAGAAATGCCCGAAGAAACAAACCGAGTGATTTCACAATGGCTGGAACAGCAGGAGACCACCGTCTGAGCTTGATTCTGTCGGGGATCTTGGAGTTTCCCGGTGCGCCGACGTGATCGGTGGGCATGCTCGGGGTGTTCCGAGAGCCCGTGCAGTTGTTGAGGTGTCCGTTGTCGCTCCGTCCTCGTTCCGGTGAGCCAGTCCCGCTTCTGAGCTTGTTCCTCATGGTCTGAGGTCGAATTGGGCCTCGAACTAGGCCACTCACCTGGGTGTTCACCGGGACGCGGGGGCGGCCTTCGTCTGATCATGTGCTCCGACCAAGGTGCACCGATCGAGACGAAGGCCGTGAGGGTGAGTCTGCTGCCTGACGCCGGTCCCGGGGAAGCGTTCGCGCAAGCATCACGCTTCCGGGAGGACTTATTCGACTGTCTGACCGCGCGCGGGGACGAACTGTTCGACCTCGTCGACGCGTTGCTGTGCGCGGACGGGCCGGTGACCTCGCCAGTGGACCTGACGCTGGTGGCCGGGCACCGGCGCGGGCACGGCGCGATGTACGAGGCGTTGAACCACGGGAGTGTGGACGTGCCCCGGCTGCGGCAGGTGCTGGCCGGTCTGCCGATGCCGCGGGCCGCCGACGGGCGCCTGGTCCTGGCGGTCGACGTCAGCAACTGGCTCCGCCCCGACGCGCCGACCAGCGCGGACCGCCTGTTCTGCCACGTCTACGGCCGCAGCGGACGCTCCTCGGACCAGTTCGTCCCCGGCTGGCCGTACTCCTTCGTCGCCGCCCTCGAATCGGGCCGGACGTCCTGGTGTCAGCTCCTGGACGCCGTCCGCCTCGGCCCCGAGGACGACGTCGCAGAGGTCACCGCCGCCCAGCTCCGCCGCGTGGTCGAGGACCTGATCGAGATGGGCCGCTGGCACGCCGGCGACCGCGACATCCTCATCGTCTTCGACGCCGGCTACGACGCCCCGCGCATGGCCCACCTCCTCGACGGCCTCCCGGTCGAGGTGCTGGGACGGATGCGCTCCGACCGCGTCATGCGACGGCCGACACCCACGCTCACGGAGTACGCCCTGGCCTATCCCCAGGGCGGGCGGCCGCCGAAGCATGGCAAGGAGTTCCGCTTTGCCAAGCCGGACACCTGGGGCGAGCCGGACGCGGCCACGACACAGGTCACCGACCGGTACGGCACCGCCCACGCGATGACCTGGGACCGCATTCACCCCCGCCTGACCACCCGCTCCGCATGGATCGACCACACCGGCGAACTCCCCATCATCGAAGGCACGCTGATCCGCCTCCAGGTCGATCGCCTGCCCGGTGGAGGCGCCCCTCTCCCGCTCTGGCTCTGGTCCTCCGCCACCGGCCTGAACAGCGAGGACGTCGACGTGCGCTGGCAAGCGTTCCTGAGAAGGTTCGACATCGAGCACCTCTTCAGGCTGATGAAACAGACCCTCGGGTGGACGCGGCCGAAGCTTCGCACCCCCGAGGCCGGCGAGCGCTGGACCTGGCTGATCATCGCCGCGCACACCCAGATTCGCCTTCTGCGCGGGGCCGCCGCCGACTTGCGGCGACCGTGGGAGAAGCCCGCCGAGCCCGGCCGGCTCACCCCGGCCCGAGTCCGCCGGGGGTTCAGAAACCTCCGCCCACATCTCACCTGCCCGGCCCGTGCACCGAAACCCTCAACACCCGGACCAGGAAGACCACTTGGCTCGAAGAACCAGCGGCCCGCCACCCGCTACGACGTGGGCAAGACCGTGAAACGACCCGAGAGCATCACCGAACGAAATCGACTCAGACCATAAAGAGCAAGCTGAGAAGCTGTTGTCGTACCGAGGGGTTCGGTTGTGGGTCGAACGTGGTTTCCCGGTCGGGTGATCGGCTTGTGGCTGGGGAATGAAAGCAGGGCCTCCCGCACAACTCATGGGTGTTGAAGTCCATTCGGGCGTCGGGAGGCCCTGTGCCTCAGTTTTCCGTGCCGGTGTCTGTGGAGTCCAGCCCGGATAACCCGTCGT
>NZ_JBVJMV010000120.1:0-3928 GCF_055584025.1 Streptomyces sp. NPDC104309
AGTCCTAGTTGAGCCAGAACCCGAGAAGTAGCAGCAGGCAGCGCGCGGTCGGTTGCAGGGCCAGGTCGTCGAGGCGGTCCCCGGTGGAGACCTTGTCGCTATCTTGGTCCCGTGACTGGCTCTGTGCAGCGTAACAGCGGTTCCAGGATGAGCTGCGCCGGCTGAGTGCCGAGGTTGTCACTCATCCGTTCTGGGAGTCGTTGAGCGGCCCCGATCTGGTCGACGCCCGCATGGCGCTCAAGCACGCCCACGAGCAGTCGACTTCTCGATCGCGCCTGGCGGGCACTGTGGCCCAGCATCGGTATCGGGCGGTGCCCGGTCGGGTCATGCTGGGGTGAGCACGATCTTCTTACCGCCGGCCCGTCCGGTGACCACCCGGGCGAACGCAGCCGGTCCCTCGCTCAGCGGCAGGGGTTCCGGTGCGAGTTTCAAGGTTCCCGCGGCGGCCTGCTCCGCCAGCTGGACAAGCTGCGCGGCGTTGGGCTCGACGTAGAGGTCCCAACTCGTGATGCCCCGTTCCTCCGGAGGCGCGTCCGAGGTCAGGGAGCACAGTCGGCCGTCGTCCCGCACCAAAGGCAGGGCGGCGTCCGCCGTGCTGGTGGCGATGATCAGGGCGGCGTCGAACCCGCCGCGTACCTTGGCCGACCAGTTCGGGTCGTGGTAGTCGACGACCTCCATCGCTCCCAGACCGAGCAGGCGCTCTGCGGCGGCAGCAGACGCGGTCGCGGTCACCTCGATGCCCTTGGCCGCGGCGAGCTGGATGGCCAGGGCTCCGGTGGCCCCGCCTCCGTTGGTGATCAGGAGCCGCTGTCCTCGGCTGAGGTCCAGCTTCTCCAGGGCCTGCAACGCGGTGAGTCCGTTGACCGGCAGCGCCGCCGCGTGCACGGCGTCCACCCCGGGTGGGCAGGCTGCCGCGTGATCCGCGTTGATCAGAACGCGTTCGGCCCAGAAGCCGCTTCCCCCGGGCAGCGGGGCCTCGTGTGCGAGCACCCGGTTGCCTACGGCAAACTCGGTGACACCCGCGCCGACGGCCAGCACCTTGCCCGCGCCCTCCACTCCCAGCGCCGCCGGGGGGCGCAGCCCCACGTCCCAGCCAGCGCCGTTCAGCAGTTGGTCCCACGGGCCGACCCCGGCCGCCTCAACCGCCACCAGGATCTGACCGGGCCCGGGAGATGACGGTTCGGGCAACTCCAGCAGGGCGACTTCCTTCTCGGCCCTGGACACTCCGCACGCCTTCACAGCAGATCTTTGTCCTCTCACTCAGCCCGGCCGATCGGGAGGTACGGGCCGGAAACCCAAAGCAGGCAGCAGTGTCGACCTCGGGATCCCCTACAGAGGTCGCTCGTGGTCTCAGCCGCATTGGTGTCGAGCCTATGCAGCTACTGAGTTTGAAAGCGTGATGTCGGTCAGCCCTGCAGGGTGAGGCTGGCACCGGCGAGGCCGCCGTTCGCCCGGCTTGTAGCAGGCCATCCCTGCCATCGAAATCCGTCCGGAGCCGCGGCCGCCCTCCCCGCGCAGGACTCGATGCCCCTCGCAGGGGTGATCATCGGATACTGCTTCTGGCCGATCCCCGGCGCCGGCCGGGCAAGGAAGATCGGCCCATGCGATTCAAGACGCTTCATCCATCCCCGACGGTCGGTGACAGGGCCGGTCCCCAGGTGGGCCATCCGCTCCGCCCAGGTCATACCCCTGGCTGTCCTGCCATCGTGCCTCTGGCGCCTGCCGTTCGCATTCGACTACGAGATGGGCCAGGTCTACGCAGTCCACAAGACGTGGCACTGGTGGGTGATCCTCGGCCAACGGCCGTCCGGCACCCGCTCTCTCCAGGTATTGCCGCGACATGGCCACGCGCGTGGCGGCGTGCGCGAAGATCTCCTCGGGGCCGTCCGCCACATTCTTGTAGAGCTGAGCCAAAGGCAGCGGTGCGCCGGCGACAAACCTGCTCCGCACCCCGGCGTACCGCTCGTTCCACTGTCGCCAACCGGGTGACGTCAGGGGTAGATCATGGAATATGCCCTCCGCCCTCTGGTAGCGCGACATGAGCAGTCCCATGACCACCCCGACTGGTCCGCTGCGCACGTGGGCGCCATGGTTCTCAAAGCCGTCTGCCCTGATCTGAGGAACCGGGTACACGACGACCCGCACTGGACGCACCCGTTCAGGGCCGACGGGCTTCGCAAGTGCCACCTGATCAAGCGCCAGATCGAAGCCGGTCACGACCGGATACCGGCCGGCGCGCTCGGTCGGGGCCGGACGCCGGCCGCCGACCCGGCCGCGCCCTTCCCCCCACTGGAGCCGGGGGAGTGGGATATCCCGCGCGTACCGCTGCACCACGACCGCGCTGCCGTCGTCGCCCGCGTGCTCACCGCCTGCCGTACCGGCCACCCCTGCACGGCACAGCCGTGCACCAGCCGACCCCGAGCAGACCGCGTGCAGGACACCGAAGCACCGAGCAGGCTGAGCGGCTCGGCCTCGCGAGCGGGGCCGCTATCCGGGGAACGGGGCGACAGCCTGCCCGCCGGCCAACGCGTCGAGCCGTCCGGCCGCGTCGTTGTCGAGGAAGAAGAGCGTCATGGCCTGGCCGTTGTGCCGGACATGGAAGCGCCCGTCCCCGCGTTCCAGCTCGTCGATGAGATAGCCGACCACCATCAGGTCGGCCCAGTCGTCCCTGACTTCGATGGGCCAGCTGACTCGTCGGCCGTCGGCCGTGTACTCGATCCACGCCTCCTCCGCGCCGAGGTCGACGTGGTCCCGCAGGCCGGACAGGGCGTCCCGCAGGCCCGCGATCCGGCACAGCTGCCGGGCGATCGCCACATACGAACCCCGGCCACGGACGCACTCGGTGTCGAAGTGCCACGCCCGGTCACAGAACCACCGCTCCCACGGCTCGTCCTCGACCGCGCAGCCCAGCACGAACAGCACCAGGTCGAATGGCTTGCGCTCGTACGCCTCCCGCGGCCACGAGTACAGCAACTCGTCCACTGTTCGGCCGGCCGCGAGCGGCAGCCCCAGTTCCGCCAGCCTGTCCAGCTGATCTTCAAGACGCATGACCCGGATCGTAACCGCCAATTCGGACAACGCCCCCTGACGCTGTGAGGCGGGCTTCGCACCCGGGGTGCCGCAGCATGGTTCCCCGCGCTCATGCCAGTCGGCAGGACGGATGTGCGTGTGGCAGCGACGGCCGGCCAGTGCCACGACGTCACCGGACACGGACTCGACGTCGGCAAGCCCGAGCTATGACAACGCCCTCGCGGAGAGCCTCTGGCAGGGGCTGAAGAGGGAGACGATGAACACGAAGCTGTTTGTCAGACACGTCCTGATGCGTATCGTGCCCCCGGCGGTCTCGGTGCGCTGGGGCATGGGCGGCCACATCGTCATCTGTGCGCGGGCGACGACATGGTAGAGGCCGGCCCGCCATCGCGTTTCGTACGGGCGCTGCGCAGCTCAGCGACCGCCGCGGCGGCCAAGATATCCCACGTGGGTATCCTGCTGCGGGAGTTGCAGGTGACAGGGACGAGCGGACGCAGCTTCAGCCGAGGAGGGGGCAACGTGGTGCGTGTGCTTAAGGCGGTAGTCCCGGTCCTCGCTCTGGTGGCGGTGGCGGCGGGGTGTTCCTCGTCCGAGGGCGAGGACGAGCAGCGGCTGACCGCGCAGCGGGAGAACTACTGCACGCAGCTGGGGGCGTGGCAGAAGGCGCGGAACGAGGCGGGTACGGACACGCTGGAGTCGTCAGGGTACGACGAGGTCGGGGCCGTCGCTCAGGACGCCTTCCTCGCGATGCGACCGCTCCGGGATGAGACCGTCGGCGGAGGCCGTACCTTGGCTGAGGCGACGGTGGCAGCGATGAACAGCAGTGACTCCGAGGCGGAGGGACGCATCGTGCAGTACTGCGGAGATGTCGGCTTCGAGACGCTGACCCGCTAGGACC
>NZ_JBVJMV010000121.1:0-3272 GCF_055584025.1 Streptomyces sp. NPDC104309
CTAAGTGGTCGGCTCCGGAAGTCCTTCGGGGGTTGATCACGCTGCCAGGGCGATGGAGGATTCTTGGTGTCGGTCGGCGGATGTGTGTCGGTCGAGCCGGGCCAGCAGATCGTCCAGGTCGGAGGTGGTGAACCTCCACTGGAACGGCTGTGCCGCGGCGTTGTAGCGGTCTTCGAATGCTCGGAGCCGGTCCCGGACCTGGGTCAGGTCCGTGAAGTCGTTGGGTGAGACGACCTTGCGCTGGACGATCGAGAAGTAGATCTCGATCTGGTTGGTCCAGGAGGCGTGGACAGGGGTGTGGACCATGACCGCGTTCGGAAACGCCTTGGTCAGACGGTCGATGGCCTTCTTCCCCCGATGGGAGGAGCCGTTGTCGACGATCCAGAAGACGCGTCTGGCGCTGGCATAGGGCTCCTGTGTCATGACCTGTTCGACCAGGGCCATGAACGGCACGATGCCGGTGCTGGTCTCGCAGCGGCCGAAGACTTTCGCCTGGTGGACGTCGTAGGCGGCCAGGTAGGCCACGGCACCGCCGCGTCCGTACTCGTGGTTGACGCGCATCGCCCTGGCCTGGCCCGGGGCCAGGGTCGGGTGGCAGCGGCAGCGGGCCTGAATCGAGGTCTTCTCGTCGCTGGAGACCACGTACTCGTCCGCGCGGAGGGGTTTGCCTTCGTATGTTCGGGCGTACAGGTCAAGGACGCGCTGGGCCTTGGCGCGGAAGTCCGGGTCCCGGATGAAGATCCAGGACCGGTACTGCCAGGGCTTGAGCACGTCCTGACGCAGCCAGCGGCGCACGGTGGACGCTGAGACGCTATCGGTGACGCCGCGCGCGGTCAGCTCTGCCGCCAGCTCCGGGCACGACCAGCGCGACAGCGACACCCCGGTCTCGGCCGGGAGCTGACAGGCCAGGGCCTTGGCCTCGGCGACCTGCACGGCGGTGAAGCGGGCCGGGCGCCCGCTGCGCTTGCGGTCGGCCAGGGCCGGCAAACCGCCGTCGGCGAACCGGCCCCGCCAGGTGCGCACCGTGTCCACGTGCACTCCCACCTCGACAGCGATCCGCGCATTGGACCTGCCCCGAGTCGCCAGGAGCACGATCCGTGACCGGACCCTGACCTGGTGCGGAGTCTTGTGACCGTAGGCCGCCTTCTTCAACCGTTGCCGCTCGGCGGCAGTCAGGACTATGGGGCGAGCGGCAGGAACAGGCAAGGCAGACAGGCCGATCAGCAGAAGTGGATCACAGCGCCATGGGGGTCTTGCTCATGCCGTCTCGTGGTGGAGGGGGTCCAGGCCGGTGAGTTCGTCCTCGGACAAGCGCAGAGCGCCAGCGGCGACGTTCTGGGCGAGGTGGTCAAGGTCGCCGGTGCCGGGGATGGCCAGGACGTGGGAGCCCTGGTGCAGGGTCCACGCCAGCCGGATCTGGGCTGCGCTCACGCCGCGGGCGCGGGCGATGGTGTGCACCTCCCTGCTGTGGTCGGTGGTCGCGCCAGCGGTGCGTCCGGTGCCAGCGATCGAGTAGAACGGCACGAACGCGATGCTTTGCTCATCGCAGAGGCGCAGGAACTCCTTCTGCTCGGGCGATGCGCCGATGCCGTACATGTTCTGGACGCAGACCACCGGCGCGATGGCCTGGGCCTCGGCGAGGTGGTGGGGGCGGACGTTGGACAGGCCCAGGTGCCGGACGAGTCCGGCCGCGCGCAGTTCGGCGAGCGCGCCGAAGCGTTCGGCGATGGAGTCGGTGCCGACGATGCGCAGGTTCACCACGTCGAGGTGGTCGCGGCCGAGTTGGCGCAGGTTCTCCTCGACCTGGCCGCGTAGTTGCTCGGGGGTGGCGTGCGGCAGCCACTGGCCCGAGGGTTCGCGGCCCGGTCCGACCTTGGTGGTGATGACGAGGTCGTCCGGGTAGGGGGCCAGTGCCTGGTTGATCAGCTCGTTGGCCGAGCGCAGCCGGGAGAAGTAGAACGCGGCGGTGTCTATATGGTTCACGCCCAGGATGAGTGCGCGGCGCAGCACGCTGATCGCCTGGTCGCGGTCACGTGGGACGGCATCGGCCGCGAATACCTCGCCGTGCTGTGTCAGGCGCATCGCGCCGAAGCCGACCCGGTTGACGGTGCGGTCGCCGAGCGTCCAGGTGCCGGATGCCGCTGCGGCGGTCGTCTGTGAGGTCATGGCGCGATGATGTCCGCACGGTGGGCTGGCCTGCCATTGATTCACACATGCCCGAATCCAATGAGGAGTGGTCGTCTTGGCAGAGCTGGCGTTCTCGGCGAGGGATCTGGCGCAGGTGCGGTTCGCCGTCTCACCGATGTGGGAGGTCGCGCCCAGTTTCCGGCTGCTGATGTCCGGCACCGCGCATCCGGTCCACCGGCCCTGGGCCGACCAGGTACGGCCGCGCCTGACGGCCGCCGGGCTGGACCGGGGCTGGCTGTCCGAGCTGATCCCGCCCACCGGCTACGTCCCCGACTTCCTCAACCCTGCCCCAGCCGGGCCGGCCCACACGCCCCAGGAAGAGCGGGACGCGATCCGGGCCTCGCCCGCCGACCGGGTACGCCAGGACCTCGACCACCTGGCCCGCCACCAGGGGAACCCCGGCCCCCGACTGCGGACCCTGCACGCCGACCCGCCAGGCCGCCTCGCCAAGGTCACAGAAGAGATCGAAACATACTGGGAGCTGGCACTCGCCCCCTACTGGGCACGAATCCGGGCAGTACTGGAAGCGGACATCCTCTACCGGGCCCGCATGGCCGCCGAGCACGGCACCGGCCACCTCCTCAACGACCTGCACACGTCGGTGAGCTGGGACGACAACGCGCTGCGAATGACCCGCCGAAAGCAGCCGCTGACCCGCACGACGGCAGGCACGGGACTGCTGCTGATCCCCTCGGCCTTCACCGGCCCGGGACTGCGCACCCGAACGACGCTGCCGGATCCACCACAACTCGTCTATCCGGCGCGCGGTGTCGGCTTGCTCTGGCAGGCGCGGCCCGCTACCCGGACCGACACCCTCGCCGCAGTACTCGGCCGCTCGCGGGCCCTGCTGCTGACCGAATTGGAGACCCCGGCGTCCACCACACAGTTGGCCCACCGCACCGGGCTCTCCACCGCCGGGGTATCCCAACATCTGACCGCACTACGCAACGCGGGCCTGGTCAGTGCCCACCGGGCCGGCCGCTCCGTCCTCTACGCCCGCACCGCCGCAGCCGAAACGCTCCTCGACGCCGCCTGTGCCTGACACTGAGTCAACCCCCGAAGGATTTCCGGAGCCGACCACTAAG
>NZ_JBVJMV010000122.1:0-3207 GCF_055584025.1 Streptomyces sp. NPDC104309
CTGTCGATCAGATTGGCCGTGACGAACCGGCCTTTTCCCGCGAGGTCCGGCAGACCCCAGGCCGTCTGAATCCGCCGCCACGCCGAAGGCGCGGGCAAATGCTGCGGCATCATGACGTCTCTCTACTTCGCCGCGTCGGCAGGCACTTCGCCCCACACGGGCAGCTCGCTCTGATGAAATACGGCTGCGATGCGCGCGTTCGCGGGCGGCGCGACGGAGATGATGCTGCTCGCACCGGCCGGCACCGCCTTGGCGAACGCTCCCGCGCAACCCTGCGGGGTGTAGAACATGCCATAGGCCGCCTGCCATTCCTCGGTTTCCCCGGTCACCGGGTCCACCACGAACTCAGGCCGCGGTACCACTCTCTGCTGTACGACACACCCCTCCGCGGCCGAGTCCTCCAGAGCCCGCCGCCACGTGGCGTCGTCCGTCTCCCAGCCCACGACGGCGCCGACTCCGCCGCCGCGCGCGTTGACCTTCAGGATCAACTGCTCGCGCCGCTCCAGGCATTCGTCGACGAGGTCGGTGTCGGTCTTGAGCGTTTCGGTGTTGATCAGGCGGGTCCAGGGCAACACCCGGTCGACGAGCCGGCACTCGTCCTCGCTGAGATCGCGCCGCCGCGCCGCATCGGAAAGCAGCGCCATACAGGACTTGTTGGCGAACATGTTGCTGGACAGGGGGGTCCAGAGCAGCGTCCCGCCGGCCCCGTGCGCACGCAGCAGCGGTGCGACCAGGTCCCAGCCGTCAGGTTCCTCGGCGATCTGGTCCGGGACGAAGGTGCGGTAGACCACGTCGATCTTCGTGTCCCCGAGGTAAAGCGCCCCCTCGCGTTCGTGCACGTCGGAGACCTCGGCCACCAGGATGTCGAGGCCCGCCCAGCGCAGTGCGGACTGGAAGTTGGCCCAGTGCTCGCCGTAGTCCTTCAGACCGCCACGCCACTCCAGCAGAGCCACCACCGGCTCACGGCCGGGTGCCACCCGGGCGCCGAAGCGGCGCAGGGCCTCCACTGCGGCGCGGACGGGATGCACGTAACCAAGCCGGTTCCGGCGCGCGAAGCCGGCGAAGGCGTCGACCTCCATCGCCGCGCGGGAGATCTCCCCCGCGAATCCCCAGCCGCCCGCCTCGCTTCCCAGATTGAACTCAAGGAGCTTGAACGAGGTGCCGTCGTGGTACATGTCGGCCCGGCCGTAATGGGGCGGCAGCAGGTCGCCGAACCGCCGAATCGCTTCCCAGCGGCCGTCGCTGATTCCCAGCACCGACCGGAATGCTTCCAGATCGCCGCCGAACATCCGGTCCGGCAGAGAGAAGAGCATGTCGATGAGGTGCCGCAGGTCATCGGCAAACTCGCGAATCTCACGCTCGGCCACGAAGAGGGGCCTGGCCAAGCACTCGACATTCCACGGTGCGAGCGTCGGGAAATCCTTGACGTACCGGGCGACCAAGGGCAACTCGCTGTCCGGTGTGCGGAACTCCTCGTTGTACTGGGCTGTTACCCGTTCCGCCGACATGAAGGCTCCACTCGTGCTCGATGGTGACGGGACCTCTCGGCCCGCAGAAGTCACCGTTTCACCCCGATCTCCGGTGTGACTCAATTGCGGCTGAATTCCCGCTCAACGGCCCCTTCGGGCACGGAACATCTGTATTAATCTGCAATGACAGCAGACCTGAAAGGAACGGCTCCGCAGTCATGCGGGACGCTTGTTCCTGGCCCTGCCGCACGAGCGGCGGACGCCCGTGGAACGCGGCCGGGCCCGGCCGGGGCCCGGGGACCCCGCGGCGCCCGTCCTGGTCGCCGTAGCTGATCCGCCGAAGACCAAGGGGAGGCGCCATGAACGCCACGACGGACACTTTCGCCGACGCCATCGGCGGGCTCGGGGACACCGAGTGGGACAGGCTCGCCGACGGCAGGTTCTACTCGTCGGCGCTGTGGCTGCGGCTGTGCGCCCTCGACCCCGGGTCGGTCTCCGGCGGTCTGCACGTGGAGACCCCGGGCGGCGGCCGGGCCGCGATCCCCGTGGCGGCGGTGACCGACGAGCCTACCCCGCAGCTTCGGTGGCACGAGCTGCTCGCCGCGCGCGGCCTGCCGGCGCCCGAGCCCGGTGGCCTGCTCATCGGCCAGCGCCGAGGCTACCTGGCGCACCTGCTGACCGGAGAGGGAACTGATCGGACCGAGGCCGCCGCCGCGGTGCTCGACGCGGTCCGCGCGCTGCGCTCACCCCTGCACGAGGAGTCGAAGATCGCCCGCGTGGCGATGTACCTGACCACCGAGGACGTGCGGGCGCTGCGCGCGGCGGGGGTACAGACCGCCCCTGTCGCGCTGAAGGCCGACGCCTGGATCGAGATCCCGCCCGGCGGCTACGACGCCTGGCTGGAATCGCTGTCGGCGCACCGGGCCCGCCGTATCCGCAGCGAGGTACGGAAGTTCGAGAAGGTCGGGTACGAGGTGGAGCACCGGACGCTCGCCGAATGCTGGCGGGACGTCGCCCGGCTGCTGGCCTGTTCGCTCGCGCGCTACGGCAGGACCGTCGACGTGGCCCCGATGGCCGAGTCCTTCCGCAAGCAGGGTGAACTCGCCGGTTCGCGCGCCGAAGTCGTGCTGTGCTCGCGCCCCGGCGAGCCGCCCGTCGGCTTCTGCATGTACTTCCGCCGCGGCGACACCGTCTACCTGCGGGCGCTCGGCTTCGACCACGACCAACTCGCCTCGGCCGCCGAGTACTTCAACCTCACCTACTACATGCCGGCGCGCCTTCCGGGAGTGCGCTGGCTGCACGCGGGCACCGAGACCGCCGAAGGAAAGGCGCTGCGCGGCGCGACGCTCCGGCCGCTGTGGCTGCTGGATCTGTCCGAGGACAGCCCGCTGGCTGGGTACGACGAGGAGATCCGCGAGCACAACCGTGCCCTGCTCGCCCAGTTCCGCGACACCTCGCCCGCGATTTCCGACGCCCTGGAGTACGAGCTCTGGGAGCCGTACTGCTGAGGCCGGCCACCCCCGTGTGCTCCTCGTACACGGCGCAGGCCACATACGAATGGATCACAGTCCGGTCCAGGTAGTGCAGCATTTTTGCTCAGGCAACCGCGCGGGCCCCGTGTCCAAGATTTCGGCACGAGGAAAACTGAACCGCCCCGGGTTCGGTAGAGATCTCAGATTGTGGTTTTGACCTGGGGTTTCGCGGTGGTGAGGTAGTGGTTGGTCTCGTATTCGACGGG
>NZ_JBVJMV010000123.1:0-3153 GCF_055584025.1 Streptomyces sp. NPDC104309
GGATCCCGCCGACCGAGCCGGAGGTCGGGACGCTGTTCACCGGCTGGGGCGGTGAGCTGGCCACCTGCCGCAAGTTCGCCCCGACCGCCAGGAACTACACCGCCTCCAAGCTGATGTCCCAGGTCGGCCTGCGGGTCAGCGAGGCATGCAAGCTCGACCTGGCCGACATCAAGTGGGACCTGGGACGCTTCGGCAAGCTCCATGTCCGCCACGGCAAGGGTGCCCGCGGCTCAGGCCCGCGTGAGCGGATGGTGCCGCTGATCAACGGCGCCGACCGCACGCTGCGGTGGTTCATCGAGGATGTCTGGGGCCAGTTCGACGAGGACCACACCCGCCCCGGCGCCCCTTTGTTCCCCTCCGAGCGCAAGAATGCCGACGGCTCCTCGCGCCGGGTCGGCGACGACGCCCTGCGCAACGGACTCGACAACGCGGTCGAGGCTCATCTTCCGGGCTGGACAGGCAAGTTGACGCCGCATGTTCTGCGGCATTTCTGCGCGTCTCAGCTCTATGGGAACGGATTGGACTTGCTCGCAATTCAGGAGGTTCTAGGGCATTCCTGGATCGCCACGACGATGCGATACGTCCACGTCCAGCAGACCCGGGTCGAGGACGCCTGGGTCGCCGGGACCGAGCGGGCCGCGAAGCGGCTGGAAGGGCTGATCCGATGAGGTGGAACCTGCGGCTGACCGCCGCGAACAAGGGTATCTGGAAGGCATCCGAGCTCCACCGGAGCCTTGCCGAGCACGGGTTGGTCATCTCGGCCGGGAAGATGTCCGGGCTGTGGTCCGGCCAGCCGGTCTCCCTCAAGCTCGATGACCTGGACGTCGTCTGCGTCGTCCTCGGCTGCGAGATCGGCGACCTGCTGATCCCCGAACCGGAAAAGGTCACCCGCCCCGGCGAGGAGACCGGCCAGCAGGCCGCCACCGCGTCCGGTCCGGCCCCGGCGGTGGTCCCGCGCCGACGGGACGGCCGGTCGCTGCCGCCGCTGTGACCGGGCGGGACCGGGGACGAGAAGGCCGTGCTGGAACCTCATAGCTGCTCGAACTGCCTGGCCTGGGGCCTGTTGTTCATGCGGTGGTGCGGAGGCTGCAACTCCTTCGCCCGCCCCGGCCCGCACGCGCCGTGCGCCAGCTGCCGCCAACACGGCCCGCTGCGGAAGGGGTACTGCCGCCTGTGCTGGCACCAAGCGCGTACGGACGCCGCGACCACCGGCGCGAAAGCGGAGGCGCTGCTGCCCGAACTGCGGTATCACCAGCTGTTCTTCGCTCATATGGCCCCGCTGTGGGAACGAGCCCCACGGCTGCGGCAGCCTCAGTACGAGCACCGCGGACGCCCCCGCAAGCCCGTCCCGCCCCCGGCATCGCCGCCCGGCGGCTGGCTCCAGCCCGCCCTCTTCCCGGTCTGCCGCGACCTCACCCGCATCGACCCCGACCAGTACGAGGGCCCGGACAACCCTTGGCTGGCCTGGGCCCGCCATAGCGCCCACCGTCTCGGCGAGGCCCGCGGCTGGCCCCGCAAGACCCGCCTCGGCGTGGACAAAGCCCTGATCACCTTGATGTCCCGGCATGTCGGCGGGGACGTCGTGCGGTACTCCGAACTCCACCCGGCTCTGCGGCCCCGCCGACTGAACATGGAGCTGACCATCGAGGTCCTCGACCAGATCGGCGTGTTCCTCGACGATCGGATGCCGTCGTTCGAGACGTGGCTGGAGCGCAAGCTCGACGGCATCGCCCCCGGGATCCGCCGCGATGTCGAGCACTGGGTCCGGCTCCTGCACGACGGCGGCCCCCGGTCCCAGGCCCGCGACGAGAACACCGTCTGGAACTACCTCAACCGCATCCGTCCTCTCCTGGTGGAATGGTCCTCCCACTACGATCACCTGCGCGAAGTGACCCGTGAAGATGTCCTGGCCCACCTCGACACCCTCCACGGCTGGCGGCGCCAGCACACGCTCACCGTGCTGCGGTCGCTGTTCGGCCGGGCGAAGAAGAACGGCACCATCTTCAAGAACCCGACCAGCCGCATCCGCGTCGGCCAGCGCGAGCACGGCATCATCCAGCCCTTGGAGCCCGAGCACATCGAGAACTCGGTCGCTGCGGTCACCAGGCCGGCGGACCGCCTGGTTCTTGCCCTCGCCGCGGTCCACGCGGCCCGGTCCGGCGCGATCCGCCGCCTTCAACTCGACGACCTCGACATCGGCAACCGGAAACTGACGGTCGACGGCCGAGTCCGTCCTCTGGACGAGCTGACGCTGCAAGTCGCCCGCGAGTGGCTGGACTTCCGGCGCCGCCGCTGGCCCGACACCGCCAACCCGCACCTGCTGATCAACAAGATCACCGCCCTGGGAACCGGCTCCATCAGCCAGGTCTCCCTCACTGCACCGCTTCGGGGCCAGGCCGCCACCCTGGAACAGCTCCGCGTCGACCGGCAGCTCGAAGAAGCCCTCGTCCATGGCCCCGATCCGCTCCACCTCGCCGAGGTCTTCGGCCTGGACGAGAAGACCGCGATCCGCTACGCGAACTCCGCACGGGCGCTGCTGGAGCAGCCCGTCGAACAAACCTGTGAGAACTGACCGTGGCCTTCTGCCATTCTGCCTGTCATGTCCGCACGAAATCGAAGACTGCCCCGGCACCGCGCCTGGCCACTGACCACCACCGACATCAACGAGTGTCTCGGCCCTTACATGAGCCGCGTCACGGACCTGCGGTTCCTCACGGGACATGACAGCGGGACCATCGTCCTGGGAGCAGAATGGATCGCTCCGATCCCCCGCAACTACGGCCGCAGCATGCACCCGGACATGGTCGGCTTCCGCATAGACGTCCACCCAGTCGATGCCACTGAACGTGCTGCCAACCGCGCTGTTCTACGGGCGCAGGCCCTCCCGCAACTCCACGAATGGATCACACAGGCGATCGCTGCCGACGAGACCTGGCAATTGACTCCTCACCAGCACTACTGGCGGCTCACCGACGGCCACCTCACGCACCGCGACGAAGCGTGAACCGAGCCCGGACGGGCGCGCACTCCCTACGTCAGCGAGGCCACACGCGCGGGTTCACAACGAACCCAAGAGGCCGCACCCGGGAACAGGACACCCACCCCTCGGGTTCCCGCCGAGAAACCTTCAGTTCCCCTGAACTCACGGGACTC
>NZ_JBVJMV010000124.1:0-2894 GCF_055584025.1 Streptomyces sp. NPDC104309
GCGAATATTTCCTGGGGGCAGCCATGGTCGATGTTCCTTTCATGAAAACCATCTGACCCTCTGTCACCACACTCCGCATCTCGGGGGAACCTCATATGGGAAACTTGCATCTCGGAAGTGCCTTGCCGATCGTGCGTGCTGGAAGCCTCAAAAACTCCCATCATCGCAGGTCACAAGGCACTTCCTTGTTTCCCGAAGGGCCATCCACAGCCATCAGACCGGTGGATCAAGGCTAAGAGGAGCTAACACAATGCCTGGACTCGCCTGTAGGTGATCACGCAGCAGGCGAGTTTCAGGAAGGCTTCGTGGATGTCGTCGCGGATCTCCCAGCGGATCCGCAGTCGGCGGAAGCCGTGGATCCAGGCGTTGGTGCGTTCGACGACCCAGCGGACGGTGCCCAGGCCGGAGCCGTGTGGTACTCCGCGGCGGGCGATGACCGGTTTGATGCCGCGCTTCCACAGCAGCCGGCGGTATTTGTCGTAGTCGTAGCCCCGGTCGGCGAACAGTTGCCGGGGCCGGTGACGTGGCCTGCCGGTCTTTCCCCGGATGTGCGGGATGGCGTCGAGCAGGGGCAGCAGCTGGGTGACGTCGTGGCGGTTGCCGCCGGTCAGAGTGATGGCGAGCGGGGTGCCACCCGCGTCGGTGATGACGTGGTGCTTCGAGCCGGGCCGGGCGCGGTCGACCGGGCTCGGCCCGGTTTTGGGCCGCCCCGACGGGCCTGGTGGTGCGAGCCGTCGATCACCGCCCTCGACCAGTCCAGCTTCCCGGCGCGGTGCAGCTCGGTCAGCAGCACCTGGTGCAGCCGGTCCCACACCCCGGCCTCGTGCCAGTCCCGCAACCGGCGCCAGCAGGTCATCCCGGAGCCGAAGCCGAGTTCCTGCGGCAACCACTCCCACTGGATCCCGGTATGCAACACGAACAAGATCCCCTGCAGACAGCCACGATCACCCAACGGCAGCCGCCCCGGATTCCGCGTCCGGCGCTGCCTGACCGGCAACAACGGCTCGATCCGCCCCCACAGGTCATCCGACACCACCCACGGAGGACCCTTTCCCTTCCCCATGACACCTTCAACGAGCGTCTGAAGAAAGGGACATGGCATCAACAAACCTTTCTGTTAGCTCCTCTAAGACATCGGACTTGATCGTCTAGGGCTACCTGGAGTCGTTCTTGCGCACGTTCCCGAAGCCCGACGTCGACGACGCCTGGACATGCGGCCCAAGTGCCGCCACTCCGTCGGCGGGTGGCGGCGCCCGGCCGAGGTGCCGTGAGCCTTGCTGTTACTTCGGGTGCAGTGCGCTGCACCCTCCAGGGCCGGGCGGGCGTTCAGTAAAGGCCGTCGAGCACTGCCTGTTCCATCCGCAGGGCGGCGGCCAGCCCGCCGACGCGGGCTGGCTGGAGGACGTGGAGATCGTCCCGGTCCGGGACCGTGAGTCGGGACTGATCGTGGCGGTGGCACCGGAGGGCGACAGTCTGCCGTCCCTGACCGAGGGGCAGGAGGTCCGGTCCCGGATCGACCTTCAGCTCCGCATGGCGCACGCCGCCCTGCACACCGCCGGACACCTCATCGAGGCGGTGGGGCGGATGCAGGGCTGGGAGATGACCGGCAGCAACCACTTCCCCGGCCAGGCACGTATCGAGTTCCAGATGCCTGAGGCCGACGGTCGGCTGACCGACCCGGACGGACGGGAGGAAGTGACGGCCGCGCTGCGTGCCGCAGTGGAGGCCGCGGTCGCCGAGGACTTGCCGGTCACCGCCCGGTACGTCACCGAGGGGCAGCGCGTGGTGCACGTGGGCGAGCTGCACGCCGCGCCGTGCGGGGGTACGCATGTGCGCAGTCTCGGTGACCTGGCCGAGGTGGTCCTGCCGACGTTGAGGGTCAAGAAGGGCCGTATCCGCGTGTCCTACACCGCAGCCCACAGGAGTCTGTGATGACACCGTCCACGCCCGGCCGCCAGCCGGTCAGCAGTACTGCAGCCGCCGTCGGGGTGAAGATCCGTCTGCGCCGCCAGCAACGCGGCATGAGCGCCGCAGAGATGGCCCGGCGAGCCGGGCTGAGCAAGGCCACGCTGTCGCAGCTGGAGGCCGGAAACGGCAACCCGACGATCGAGACCCTGGATGCGATCGCGATCGCTCTGCGCATCCCGATCGCCGACCTCCTGGCGCGCGACGCCGACACCGGGCCGGTCTTCCGGCCGGGCACCGACGCGGAGCCCGGCGAGGTCTCCCGGGAACTGCTGCGCCGTATCAGCAGCGGCAACAGCCTGGAGATCTGGAGGCTGCGCATCCCGCCCGAGACGGAACTGGCTGGCGTTCCGCATGCCACCGGCACGATCGAGCACCTGATCATCTCCAGCGGCCGTGTCACCGCGGGCCCCGTTGATACGCCGCAGGACCTGGGCCCCGGCGACATGCTCGCCTTCGCCGGCGACGCCCCGCACTTCTACCGCACCGGCACCGAAGAAGTCGATATCACCGTCGTCTTCGCTTCCCCGATCAGCACCTGACACCGAGGAATCCGCTCATGAGCACCACCATCACCACCACCCCTTCCGGTCGCGCGTTCATCAGTGACAACATGGCCGGCGCCTCCCCACAGATAGCTCAGGCCGTCGCCGGCGCTGCCGCAGGTCAGGTCCTGCCCTACGGGAACGACCCCTTCACCGCCGGCGCCCGGCGCAAGCTGAGCGAGGTCTTCGAGCGGGAGGTGGATGTCTTCATCGTTTCCACCGGCTCCGCTGCCAACGGCCTGAGCCTGGCCGCCCTCACCCCGCCCTGGGGCAGCGTGCTGTCCCACCCCGACAGCCACATCAACCACGACGAATGCGGCGCACCCGAGTTCTTCACCGACGGCGCCAAGCTCGTCTCCGTGCCCGGCGACGACAGCAAGATCG
>NZ_JBVJMV010000125.1:0-2877 GCF_055584025.1 Streptomyces sp. NPDC104309
GACACGGACCCGTGACTGCACCTACAGCTTCATCAACTGCCTCTCCAATCGGTCAGTCCACTCAAATTCGTGCGGCTTCGTGTCGCACGGTCGCCCTCCCAATGTCCCGGTACGGCTCGGTCGTCGGCCTCGGCCGGCCGTTCGCTGATCAGTACCTCGGGCGTGACGTGGGCCCATGACTTCCATTTGGATCGAGCCCGGGGCACCCGCAAGGCCCGGCCGGTGCGCAGGCAGGCGACGAGCTCGCGCTTGAGCGCTCCCCGGCCTTCGATGAACAGGGCCTGGTAGATAGCCTCGTGGCTGATCCGCATGGACTCATCATCCGGGAAGTCAACCTTCAGCCGTTTCGCAATCTGCTCCGGGCGCCACGCCATGACCCACTGGCGGTCACCGCGGTGCGGCTTGTTCCTTCCCTTCCACCCCGTGCCCTCCGGCCCCTGTGCCGTCCCGTCCGGGCGGCTGACCTGGCCCGAGAGCCTATCCTGCACGTAGTCCCGCAGCCGGTCGTTCGCGGCCAGCTTCGCTGTCTTCGGACGCTGAGCCACAAGATCGGCCTTCCACTGCGCGACCGACGCCCGGTAGTCCAACCGGCCGCCACGGGTCGCGGCGTTGCGCCGTAGCTCCCGGGACACTGTCGAGGGATCCCGGCCAAGACGTCGCGCGGTCTCCCGGACTCCGATGCCCTGCGCCTTCAGGATCGCGATCCTTTCACGCTCGTGAAAGGACAGGTACCGGCCGGACTGCGGGGCAAGATCCATCGGTGGCATGCTGCCACCGTGCCGGAACCACCTGCAACCCGCTGCCTGGGATACGCGACTGCAGCTGCCGCCTCCTCAGCGAGCAGCACCTTCGCGATCTCTCGCCAGAACTGACGTTCGACTTCCCGTCGAAGCGCCAGCGCACCCGGGGATTTCATCGGCGACCGCCCGGTCAAGGCCGCCATCCACCCTGCTGGCCTGCCCATCAACACCTCCGGGGACGAGGTGTTGCAACGACCGATTGAATCCGCGCAGTACAGCGCGGCCGCCTTCGTCGACGTCTGTCGTCGGCACGGCATCCACCGCAGCACGGGCCAGGTCGGCCGCGGCGGCCTGGGCGGGAAGCCGGTCAGCGAGAGCGGTGACGGTCTTCCGGGTGATTCCCAGGTGTTCGAGGTGGGCCTCGGCCTCCCGCAGTCGGCCCTGCAGTTCGGCGATCTGTCCTCGCAGGTCGTCGGCCAGGGCCTGCGCGGCATCTTCGTGGAGGTCGAGTGCCTCGAGCAGGGGCTGGATGTTCACGCGGTCACCACCTGCGCATCGCGCCAGGTGGGAGTGTTCGCGCCGGTGAGGCGGCGGGCCATGACGTGAGTCATCGCCCAGTAGACGCGGGAGACGGAGGAGGCCGGGCGGTGTTCGTAGTCGCGAACCAAGCGCCGGTGCAGTATCAAGATCCCGTACGTCTGCTCGACTCTCCACCGTTTCGGCTGCGGGACGAAGCCCGTCTCGTGCGGGTTGCGCTCGACGATCTCGACGTCGATGCCCAGGCCGACGCCGTGCGCGACTACCTGGTTCTTGAAGCCCTGGTCGACCAGGGCCTTCTCGACGGTGCCGCCCGTGTGCTCGGCGACCTGGCCCAGCAGGGCGATGCCCGCGGCGTTGTCGTGCGTGTGCGCGGCCAGCACGGTGACGGCGATGTCCAGCCCGAGCACGTCCACGGCCAGCCGTCGCTTGCGGCCCGGCACCCGTTTCGCCGCGTCCCGACCGGTCGTGGAGGCGGGGACCCCAGCAGCGACGTGGACACTCTGTGTGTCCAGCACCACCAGGGTTGGGTCCTCTGATCGGCGGCTCCGCTCCCGGACCTGACAGCGCAGGAGTTCGTGGATGACCTGGTCGGTTCCGTCGTCGCGCCAGGCGGCGAAGTAGTAGTACGTGGCGCTCTTCGGAGGCAGGTCGTGCGGGAGGTAGGCCCATTGGCAGCCGGTCCGGCCCTGGTAGAGGATCGCGTTCACGATCTCCCGCATTGCATAGGCACCCTGGTGGCCGCTCACTGAGCGGTGTCGGTCCTTCCATGCGGTGAGCACCGGCTCGATCAACGACCATTGCTCGTCGGATAAGTCGCTTGGGTACGGCTTGCGTCCGCTCACCCCGCCACCCCAACAGACCGCCAGCTGCGGACCGACGGACTTCCACCCATACCCACACTTTCAGGCGACGCCAGAACCGCTCAAAGACTCACGAACAGTCCTCTGACAGATGCCAAGCACACTGCAGCTCCTGCGGGAGGCCCCGCGGCGTCCACTCCGGCACCGCCGAAACCCCCGTCTGCGGACCCTGCACCGCACCGGACGCAGAGCTCTGGCGCCCGTGTCCCACCTGCGGGGAAGCGGAACGACTGCGATCCTCCGGTCCGTGCCCTCGCTGCACGCTCAAGCAGCGGCTCCACGAGCTCCTCACCAACGGATCGGGCTCCATACCCCCGAAGCTGCAAAAGCCCGTTTGAGCCAGACGTACCAGGGACTCCCTGAACGCCCACTCGGCATCCGCGACGCCGCCGGGGCCTGACCGGCTCGATCTCCAGGGCGGCTCCCCGATCGTGATCTGCCTTGCCCATCGGCAACAACGTCTCAAGCTGGGATCACTGGCTGTTCGTCAGATCGGTATGCCTGACGGCGCGTGGTGATTCCACTACCTTGATCCACGTTCACAACAGGCCTAGTAGGGCTTGGTCAGGTCGGTGTTGGTGGTGCGTGTCCTGTGGGTTCAGTGTGTCGTTGATGGAGTGTGACTCCGGAAGAAATTGCATCTGTGCGTGGCGAGTTGGAGGACCTTGCGGCAGAGGTCTTCGAGCCGTTCGCGCGTGGTGATCAGCGTCGGTGGGGGCAGGTCTACCTGCGCGGGC
>NZ_JBVJMV010000126.1:0-2806 GCF_055584025.1 Streptomyces sp. NPDC104309
TGTGCTGGGCATAAGGGACGGTTCTCCTGTCGTGCCCTCTCAGGCTAACCCCGCAGAACGGGATGTCTCACCCAAGGCTGACAGAGAGGGGACGCCCACCGGGCCGTGGCCTCACGCCCACCCAACAGTCCGTCAACCGCGTGCTGTCCGCGGCACGGGCTCCGGTCGAGCGTGGTGTCGCACGGCTGAAGTCGGGGCGGATCTTCCGCAAGGCCCGGTGCAGCCCGAATCGAATGTCGTCAATCGCTGCAGCCGTTCTCATCCTGGAGCGGCAAGGCTGAACCCAAGGCACCGATCTATCGCGAGGGGAGTCCGACGAGCTCTAGGCCGTTGTTCGATGCTCTGCTGCAGTGCGGTCCTGATCGGCGGCAGGTTCGGGCTGAGGCGGTTTGGCCGAACCGTGGGCGTCAGCCGCCTCCGCCTCCGCCGCTGGTGTTGTCCGGACCGAGGTCATACTCCCGGCTCTGGTTCACGCCGGATCCCCAATGCTCGTAGCAGACGAGCCCCGCCCCGATGAGTAGCACGATCCCCGTAGCTATCAGCGATATCCATGCGCCAGCGTCCATACTTGCGGATATACCCACCGCGTCAGTGCGAAGCCTCACCCGGGCCTCCATCGATCAGGATGATTCTCTCCACATCGTGCGAACGGACCGCGGCAACGAGGCGGCAGGGGCCCTGGTCCGCCGACTGGTGGTCCCGCCGCGCCGCTCGGGCGATCAGGAGGGCGCTACCTCGACAGCTCTTTAACGGAGGAGATCGGCGTCGACCCGCTCACCGAGGTCGTCGCCTGGGCGCTGGAGCACCTCCACGAGCAGTTCGACATGGAGAGGCTGGCGGCGCGGGCGTACAGGAGCCGTCGTGACCCCGGCGTCACTCGATCGTGGCCACGTTGAAAAGGCTCGCTGAACGACGCCGCCCTGATTCCAGCCTGGTGTCGACGAGTCCGTGGACTTGCTTTGAGCGCATCCACATCAGCGTTCGCGGACCGAGCGATTTGCTCTCCACAGAGCGCAAGGTCATATATTTCGAGGCCGGAGTTGCAACGAATTGAAAGTTCGCTGGAGGCAGACGCGTAAGAGTGGAAACATCCTTGCGATACATGCCACAGTGGTTTCATCGCAAAAACCGCAGGCCCCCAAAAAAGGATTTCATATATGGCGAATGTTGCCTCTGCTGCAGTTCATATCCCTCAAACCGGGTATTCGAAGGGCGGAGCGGACCGTCCGGCAGGCGCGCTTGGGGATGCCCATCTCGCAGTGAGCTCGGCGGGCGGGGACGATAGCCTCACGGGTGTGTCTCTCAGCAGCTCACCTAGCGCCACTGTCCACGCCGAGGCCATCCCCGCCGAGGCCGTGGCCAACGGCGAGGTCTACACTCGCCCATGGGTCGTCGACATGATCCTCGACCTTGTCGGGTACACCACCGACCGAGATCTTGATCGATTGACCATCGTTGACCCCGCCTGCGGCTCCGGCGCATTTCTCCTCAGCATCGTTGAGCGCCTGAGCGCGGTGTGTCGCAAGCTTGAACGGGACCTGCCTGTTGAGGGGGTCCGTGCTCTCGACCTGCTGAGTCGCAACGTGAAGGCGAGTCGCGAGGCAGTGGCGGACGTCCTTCTTTCGGACGGCTGGGATCGCGAGACGGTTGACATCATCGTCAGTCAGTGGATTCAGCATGGGGATTACCTCCTTGATGATGCGGGGCAAGCTGACTTCGTGGTCGGGAATCCTCCATACATTCGCTTGGAAGATGTTCCGGACCAGCGGATGCAGCTTTACCGGAAGGGTCACCCAACCATGGTTGGCCGCTCCGATATCTATGTCGGGTTCTTCGAGAGGGGGCTCCGGTCTCTCACGCCCGGTGGGGCACTCGGATTCATCTGTGCGGATCGCTGGATGCGCAACCAGTACGGCCGTGAATTGCGCAAGCTGGTGGCCGACCGCTTCAGCGTGGATTTCGTTGCGACCATGCACGATGTCGATGCCTTCGAAGAGCAGGTCTCGGCCTACCCAGCGATCACGATCCTGCATAATCGCCCGCAGGGTGAGTCTGTTGCGGTCGATACCACAAAGTCCTTCGGGGCGGACGAAGCGCGTCGGCTGATGAGTTGGATCGGCGATGAGGAGTGCGCCGCTCCGGACACGAGCAGCTTCAAGGCGGCCCGACTGCCGCACTGGTTCTCGGCCACCGACTCGTGGCCGGCAGGAAGTCCCGGACGCCTCGCCCTGCTTGAGGACCTGAACGACCGGTTCCCCGTGCTCGAAGAGACATTGACGAAGGTCGGGATCGGCGTTGCTACCGGATCCGATGCTGTCTTCCTCACCGAGGACGAGACGCTCGTGGAGCGGGATCGGCTTCTTCCCATGGCGATGGTGAAGGATGCCAAGAGCGGGCACTTGGATTGGCACGGCACCTACATGGTCAACCCGTGGGACGAGGACGGCGAGCTGGTCGACCTCGCCAGGTACCCCAGGCTGAAGGCTTACTTCGAGCAGCATCGGACTGCTCTCAAAGGCCGCTACGTAGCGAAGAAGACGCCTGAACGTTGGTACAAGACGATCGACAAGATCGATGCGAGCCTGACCAGCCGGCCGAAGCTGCTGCTGCCCGACATGAAGCTGACTATTCATCCAGTACTGGATGAAGGTGGCTACTATCCCCATCACAACCTCTACTACGTTGTGTCGGACACGTGGGACATCAAGGTGCTAGTAGTACTTCGTTAGGTTGATTTGATCTTGGTGGTCGTGGCGGTGCATGCTGCGGCTCGTGGATCTTGATGAGGTGGAGAAGCTCCGCGGAG
>NZ_JBVJMV010000127.1:0-2561 GCF_055584025.1 Streptomyces sp. NPDC104309
GCGACCGTGCGACACGAAGCCGCACGAATTTGAGTGGACTGACCGATTGGAGAGGCAGTTGATGAAGCTGTAGGTGCAGTCACGGGTCCGTGTCCGTATGACCCGTCCCCACCCTTGACGTGCGATGCCGGTAACGGCGTGGTGCGAAGCTCAGGGGAAAGCCCAAGGACTCCCGTTCCATCCGGGAGTTACCGGCAAGGGGAAGACCGGACGGGTGAAGTACATGAACTCCCGATGATGCCTCGTGATCCCAAGCCCCGCCGATGGAATGCGCGAGTGGGGTGCATGGCTAGCCGCTGAGAAGCGGCAGGCGCTGGCCGGTAGAGGTCACTCCGGCCAGGTGGACACCGCCGCCTCGGGGTAAAGGGAGCACCCACCCCGGTCGAATCTCATTCGTGTGGAACGTGGAAACCCCGTTGGGGTCCGGGCCGCTTTTGGCCCGGTCAGCCGACTGTAAGGGAGGCTCAATTCCCCAGCGGGAACAGGACGGCCCAAGAAGCCAACGCCGGAATCCGAAAGGACTCGGGAACCCGGGGCAGACGATCGGACTCTCCGCCGGTCGCCCCGCATAACCGTCCGGATACGGGTGACTGCCCGAACCCGAAAGGGTGCTGACGTGGGCCGGGTGAGCCTGTGCAGAATCACTGAACAACGACGACGGAACCGAGGGGCAAGTTGGACACCATGCAGATAGCGGACGGACCGGCCTCAGCCCTTCCGGCCGCTTCCGCGCCGGTGAACGGACCCGAGGGCGAAGACCTGGACTGGGCGTCGATTGACTGGCGTCGGGTCGAGGAGGACGTACGGCGTCTGCGGCAGAGAATCTTCACGGCATCGCAGGCAGGGGATCTTAAGAAGGTCCGCAATTTACAGAAGTTGATGCTCCGGTCCCGCTCCAACACGCTCCTGAGCGTGCGACGGGTAACGGAAATCAATGCTGGACGCGCGACGGCGGGAGTCGACGGAAAGGTTGTGCTGTTGTCCCAGTCCAAGGCCGCATTGGCCGACTGGGTCCAGCATCGCGCCCGACCGTGGATTCCCAAGCCCGTCAAGCGGGTGTTCATCCCTAAACCGGGGACCACGAAGAAGCGCGGACTCGGAATTCCCGTGATCGTTGACCGGTGCTTGCAAGCTGTGGCACTGGGAGCACTGGAGCCCGAGTGGGAAGCGCGGTTCGAGCCGAAGTCGTACGGCTTTCGGCCCGGCCGCGGCTGTCACGACGCGATCGGGGCCATCTACTCCACGCTCAACGGGAAGAACCCGCAGCGTGCGTGGGTGCTCGACGCAGACCTGACGGCGGCGTTCGACCGAATCGACCACACCCGGCTCATGGCAGCACTCGGCACCTTCCCCGCCCGGGGACTGGTCCGCCGGTGGCTGAAGGCCGGGGTCGTGGATCGCGGTCGGTTCGCTCCGACCGAGGAGGGAACTCCGCAGGGTGGAGTGATCAGCCCGTTGCTCTTCAATGTGGCCCTGCATGGAATGGAGGAAGCCGCAGGGGTCCGCTATTACACCACCGGCAGAGATTCCGGGAGTGCCCAAAGCGGCAGCCCCGTGCTGGTTCGATACGCAGATGACTTTGTCGCGATGTGCACCAGCCGTGAACAGGCCGAGCAGGTCAAAGAGCGGCTGGCTGTATGGCTGACGCCCAGGGGGCTGGCTTTTCACGAGGACAAGACACGCATCGTCCACGCGGAGAGCGGATTCGACTTCCTGGGGTTCAACGTCCGCCGCTATCACGGCAAATTGCTGATCAAGCCGAGTAGCGCGGCTCAACGACGGATCCGGGAACGGCTCAGTACCGAAATGATGGCTCTGCGAGGGGCTAACGCCGGTGCGGTACTCAAGACGATCAACCCGATCGTTCGGGGTTGGTCGGCCTACTACCGAACGGTGGTGTCCAGTGAGATCTTTACGGCGCTGGACAATCACATGTGGAAGCTCGCTTACAAGTGGGCCAAGCACAGCCACCCGAACAAGCCGAAGCGTTGGGTATCCGACAAGTACTTCGGCCGGTTCAACAGGTCCAGGAACGACCGCTGGGTGTTCGGTGACCGCGACAGCGGCGCCTACCTCCTCAAGTTCTCCTGGACGAAGATAGTCCGGCACCAACTGGTCAAGGGGAAGGCGTCCCCGGACGACCCTGCCCTGGAATCCTATTGGGCTCAGCGGCGCCGAAAGGGAACCCCTCTACCAGTCGACGCTATGACCGTGCACCTTCTACGGGAACAGCACGGCCGTTGCTCGATCTGCGGAGGGCTCTTGCTGCACGCCGACCACCCGCCGCAAAGCCCACAAGAATGGGAAGCGTGGCGGGTAGTCATCCGGAAGGCGATCTCCAAGCACTACATCGCGTTCCCAGGCGGGAGAATGCCGGGCGGTCAACGACTCCGTCTCCTCCACACCCATTGTCATCGGCAGAATGGAGCCGCCACGATGACAAGTCCAGCACTTTTGCCTGCCGGCGAGCCTTTAGGGCTTGCTTGAGCCGTGTGCGGTGAAAGCTGCTTGCACGGTTCTGAGGGGGCGGGGACGCAGTAATGCGTCCCCGCTACCCGACT
>NZ_JBVJMV010000128.1:0-1344 GCF_055584025.1 Streptomyces sp. NPDC104309
GACGGGGAAGGCCACCGGCATCGGTCGGGTAGCCGGGACACATTGCTGTGTCCCGGCCCCCTCAGAACCGGCCATGCCCGCTTTCCAGGCAACCGGCTCAAGCAAGCCCCAAGGGCGTCACAGTGCTCTGCATTCGGGACCGTCTGTCATCCGCAGCATGAAGCTGACGATGGCAGTCGGCGTGAACGAGACGCAGGTTCTTTCTCTCGTCCGACCCGCCGTCACGCCGGTATTCGAAGTGATGCTTATTTAGCATTTTCTTCGAGGCCGCGAACCAGTTGACCCACTCGCGTGGGTTGTCCGGCTCGTACTCGGCTCCGGCAATCAACGCCTGACGGCATAGAGGGCAGAGCCCCCGTTGCCGGTATGCCAGGGACAGACTCGTCTTGTCCATAGGCGGAGGCGCCTTTCGACGACGGCGGGTTTCCCAGTATTCGATTAGGGAGGGGTCATCCAGTGATGCCGCGCCCTTGATCAGGGTGTGTCGAACGATTTTCGTCCAGGAGAACTTGACGAGGTGGGCGCCGCTGATGCGATCGCCGAACACCCATCGGGCTCGCCTGGTCTTGTCGAACCGGCCGAAGTACCGTTTGACGATCCAGTCCTTCGACTTGAGCGGGTGAGCACGCTTGGCCCACTTGTAAGTGAGCACCCACATGTAGTTGTCCAGATCAGCGAAGACTCTGGACGACACCACCGTCCGGTAGTAGGCGGCCCAGCCCCGAATGATGGGCGTGAGCTTTCTCAAGACGCCTCCGGCGTTGCCGCCGTAGAGCGCCTTCACCTCCGCCTTGAGTCTCTCCCGGACTCTCTCGACAGCGTCCTTACTGGGCCTGATAAGCAGCTTGGTGCCGAAACGACGGACCCCGAATCCGAGGAAGTCGAACCCTTGCGTCACATGGACTATGCGGGTCTTCTCCTCATTGAATCTCAGCCCTCTCGGTTCCAGCCACTTGGCCAGCTCGGTCTTAACGCGGTGCGCTTCTTCCTCGCTGTGGCACATGGCCACAAAGTCGTCCGCGTACCGCACGAGGACAGGGGCATCCCGGGCCGTATATGTACCTCTATTGCCCGGACCTGCATACCGATAACGGCTCCCTGCCGCTGCCTCCATCCCATGCAGGGCAACGTTCAGCAGCAGCGGACTGATCACTCCTCCTTGAGGAGTTCCTTCGTCCGTCCGCATCAAGCGGCCTTCTTCAACGACGCCAGCCCGCAGCCATGCCCTGACCATGGTTCGACCAGGGAACAGGCCCAGGGCTTGAAGAAGTTGAGCGTGGTTGATCCGGTCGAAAGCTGCCGCGAGGTCTGCGTCGAGCACCCACAAACGTGAGGCCCCTTTGG
>NZ_JBVJMV010000128.1:1441-2550 GCF_055584025.1 Streptomyces sp. NPDC104309
AGACCCCAACGTGTTGTAGATGGCCTCGATCGCATCATGGCAACCCCGACCAGGACGGAATCCGTATGACCTCGGCTCGAAGCGTGCTTCCCACTCGGGTTCTAATGCATTCTTCACCCGGGCTTGAAGTACGCGGTCGATGATCACAGGGATTCCGAGAGGTCGCTGCTTTCCGTTGGCCTTCGGGATGAACACGCGTTTGACCGGACGAGCCCTCCAGGGATTCTCAGACCGTTGGATTCTGGCCGCGAGGCGGCCTCGCTCCTTCGGTGTGAGCGCAGTTTCCCCATCGATGCCCGCGGTCTTGCGTCCCGCGCTCTGCTGCGTCACCCTCTTGACGCTGATCAGCGTGTTGGAGTGGCTTCGCAGCATGAGTTTCTGCAGGTTGCGAACCTTCTTCAGGTCGCCTTCCTGAGTCGCCTTGAAGATTCTTCGTCTCAGTCGCCGTACATGGTCCTCGCACGCGGCCCAGTCGATGCTGTGCCAGTCGATTCGCACGTCCTCCGGTCCGTTCGCACGGGAAGAACGGCGGAGCTCACTTTCCTGTCGAGCCATCAGTCCTTCCCTGCGTCCAACTTGCCCTTCGGTGCTGGTTTCTTCACCAGATCTCTTCAAAGGCTCACCTGGCCCACGTGGGCGCCCTTTCAGACCGGGTCGCTCGGACCCGTATCCGACGGGTTATACGGAGGCAGGTGCCGTCCGCTTTCCCCTGGCCTTTCAGCCTGTCGGCATTTGCTTCTTGGGCCATCCTGTTCCCGCCGGGGAATTGATCCTTCCTCACGGTCAGACAACCGGGAGTGATCCCGGACCCCGACGGGGTTTCCACGTTCCGCACTGACAAGATGCGACTGGGGTGGGCGCCTCCTCTACCCCGGGACCGGTGGTGTCCTGCCCTCGCCGGCGAGTCCACGAGGGTCACCTGGCGTTCTTCCACGCCGAGTCCTGAAGCTGCCGCTTGCATTACCATCGCGCAGCTTATGCAATCACGAGGCATAGCCGGAGATTCGCTTTCGCTCACCCGTCCAGTCTTCCCCTTTGCTTGTTGCCTCCCGATGGCCGGGACGCTCTTGAGCGTGATCGTCCAGCTTCACACCCCGCCGTTACCGGCG
>NZ_JBVJMV010000129.1:0-2525 GCF_055584025.1 Streptomyces sp. NPDC104309
AGAAGCCGTTGCCATATCGATCATGGAGTCTGTCGATCGAACGGGAGTCTCGATCGGGTGATCGCGGGCCCTGCCCGGCATGAGAGCAGAGCCTGGCGGTACGCGGGGAAAATCCAGGGGTGCGGACGGCCGCGCGCTGCTACGGTCGGGCGCCATGAGCTGGCTTCCCGATGACTTCGTCCACCCCGTCCTGGTACCGCTGCCGGGCGGTGGTCATCACCTGCGGCCGATCCGGGAGGTGGACACCCCGCTCGACTATCCGGCTGTGATGGGTTCGCGCGAGCGGCTGTGGACCATCTTCGGCCCGGCCTGGGGCTGGCCCGCGGCCACCATGACCTACGAGGCCGACCAGGCCGACCTGTTGCGGCACGAGAAGGAGATCGCCGCGCACCAGTCCTTCAACTACGCGCTGTTCGACGCGGCGGAGACAGTTCTGCTCGGCTGTATCTACATCGACCCGCCGGAGAGGGCCGGCGCGGACGGCGAGATCTCCTGGTGGGTGGTGGACGAGCTGGTGGGCAGCAAGGTCGAGCAGGCCCTCGACGCGCTGGTGCCGCAGTGGATCGCCGCCGACTGGCCGTTCGAGCAGCCGCGCTTCCTCGGCCGTGAGATCTCCTGGTCGGACTGGCTCGCCCTGCCGCAGCATTCCGACACGTAAGTGGTTGTTGCCCGTACCGATCTCGAAGGCTGTCGGTCGAATGGGAGTCTCGGTCGGGAGACTGCGGCGGTTTCCGCGCGTGGAAGCAGGGCCTCCTGGTAGCTCGGGGGTGCGATCCCATTCCGAGTGGTTCCCGGAGGCCCTGTTGTCTTTGTTGTACGTGCCCGGGCACGTTGAGTAGCCGTTCTCTATCGATCACGAGGGCGGTTTTGATCGAACGGGGTCCCTGGTCGGGTGATCTCGGCAGGGTCGGCGCATGAAGGTAGGACCTCCGGTGCAGCACGAGGGTTGCGAAGCCAACTCGAGTGCAAGGAGGTCCTGTTGTTCCAGTCTTGCGTGTCGGTGCCGGTCCCGTCCAACTCGTGCGTGTCGGTGTGCGATTGTCTCGCTCACCGGTTCGGGAACGCGGCCGACCAACCCGAACGAGTGCGGCGGTATCCCTCCGACATGACGGACGCGGAGTGGCGGGTGGTACGCGAGGTGATGCCGGTTCCGGCCTGGCTGGAGGGCCGGGGCGGACAGCCGGAGGGCTATTGCCACAGGCAGATGTTGGACGCGGTGCGGTACGTCACTGACAACGCGGTGAAATGGCGGGCGCTCCCGGCGGACTTTCCCCCGTGGGACCGGGTCTACGCGTTCTTTCGCAGGTGGCGTCTGAAGGGCCTGGCCCAGGAGTTGCACGGCCGGCTGCGGGAGAAGGCCCGGCAGGCCGAAGGACGTGAGGCACAGCCGACTGCGGCGATCATCGACTCGCAGTCGGTCAAGGCGGCGGCCTCGGTGCCCGCCGTCTCACGGGGTTACGACGGCGGCAAGAAGATCAACGGCAGGCGCCGGCACGTCATCACGGACAGCCTGGGTCTGCTGCTGATGGTGCTGGTCACGGCCGGGAACGTCACCGACCGCCAAGCCGCCCACCTGATGCTGCCCCGCCTGCGTGAGCGGTTCACCGCGATCACGCTGATGTGGGCCGACAACGGCTACCGCGGCCGGCTCGTCGCCTGGGCGAAGGAGAAACTGCAGCTCACCCTACAGATCGTGAAACGTACCGACGACATGTCAGGGTTCGTGGTACTACCGAGAAGGTGGGTGGTGGAGAGGAGTCTGGGCTGGCTGATGTCCTCGCGCCGTCTGGTGCGGGACTTCGAGACACTGCCCGCTACCAGCGAGGCGTTCATCTACTTCTCGCAGTCCATGCTCCTCAGCCGCCGGCTCGCCCGGCACGCTTCCCGGCGCCGGGCCGGGCAGGACCGGTGGGCTCCCGCCGCGTGAACCGGCCCGACGGCGACGCCGTCAGCCAGCCCCGCTCGGCCAGCCGCCTCGCCCTGGACCGCACCCCCTCGATCTTCGCGGGCACCAACTCCAGCTCAAGCCCAGCGGCTAGCTGCTTCGCCGAGACACCCTCACCGCCACCCGCACCGGATTCCACCAGCTCGATGATCCGCCGGTAGTCCACCGCGAGCGCGTCCACCGTCGCCGCCTCGTGCCAGCGCGGCACAACGGACCTCACCACCAAAGCCGGGACCTTCGCGACCACGGCCGGCGCCTCCCGCACCCCGGCAGCGACCACCGGCGTCTCCTCGCCCCCAGCCAGGGCCTCGGCGAGCTCCGTCCGGGCGATCACCCGACGCTCCAGCACCGCCTCCGCCTCAGCAAGGTCAGCCGCGATCCTCTCCATCTGTGCGCGAAGCTCCTCCGCCCGCACCCGGGCAACCGCCTCCCGCTCCTCCAGTAACCCCATCACCGACGGCATCCGTCGCCTCCGCATCACCGAGAACGAACTGAACGCCCGAACCCTCCCATGACCACGGCGAAACCCTGCCTGAACAGCGGAAACTCATTGCTCACATTCGGAAAGAGAACAGCTTCT
>NZ_JBVJMV010000130.1:0-2509 GCF_055584025.1 Streptomyces sp. NPDC104309
CACCCGTCGAATACGAGACCAACCACTACCTCACCACCGCGAAACCCCAGGTCAAAACCACAATCTGAGATCTCTACCGAACCCGGGGCGGTTCATTCATCCAGGAAGAGCCTGTCGGGGTGAAGTGGACGTGGAAGCGGGGGTGTTTGCCCAGCCACGTCTTGATCTCGGCGGTGTTGTGGGTGGCGTAATTGTCACAGACCAGGTGGACGTCGAGTCCGGTGGGCACGGCCTTGTCGATCCGGATCAGGAACTTCTTGAACTCGATCGCGCGGTGGCGGCGGTGCAGTTCCGATATGACGGTGCCGTCGGCGATGTTGAAGGCGGCGAACAGACTGGTGATCCCGTGCCGGTAGTAGTCGTGGGTGCGGCGTTCGGGCATGCCCGGCATCATCGGCAGCACCGGCTGCGAGCGGTCCAGTGCCTGGATCTGGCTCTTCTCATCGACGCAGAGAACCACCGCCTTCTCCGGCGGATGGTGGTAGAGGCCGACGACGTCGACGACCTTGGCGACGAACTGCGGGTCGGTGGACAGTTTGAAGGAGTCCTGCAGGTGGGGCTTGAGGTCGAACTTCTTCCAGATCCGCCCGACGGTCGATTTCGACAGCCCACTGTGCTTCGCCATCGAGGCACGCGACCAATGCGTGTCCTTGCCCGGGACGGACTCCAGCGTCGCCACGAGTACGTCCTCGACCTGGTCGAGCAGGACCGAGGGCGGCCTGCCGGGGCGGGGTTCGTCCGTCAGTCCGTCCAGACGCAGGGTGATGAACCTGGAGCGCCAGCGGTTCACCGTCGCGTGGGCGATGCCGAGTTCGGCCGCGACCTCCTTGTTCGTCCCGCCCTCCGCACACCGCAGCACGATCTTCGCGCGCAGGGCCAGGAACTGCGCGGTCTTCGCCCGCCGCGCCCAGCGCGTCAGCTCCGCCCGCTCGGCTTCGCTGAGCACCAGGTCCGGCTTGCGCCGGCCCGGCCGCGGCTCATCCGCCAGACCCGCCAGCCGCCGGGCCACGAACCGCGAACGCCACTTGCGCACCGTCTCCACGGACATCCCGCAGTCCGCTGCCACAGCGGTATTTGACACCCCGTCCGCACAGGCCAGGATGATTCGCGCCCGCTCCGCCACACGGGCCGGCACCCCGCCACCCGCCCAGCGCAGCAACTCCGCACGCTCCTCAGCGGACAGCACAACTTCGACAGCACGAGGGCCTCGATGCGACATAAAAACAGCCTACAGACTTAAGACCGCCTTTTCTGGCGCATCACACTAGTGTCCTGCGCCGGAGATCCGTCGTTAGTTCCCGTATGAGTGTTTCTGCGGGTGTGCCCGCACCGCGTCGCGGTCCGAAGCTTGAACCGTTGTTGTTGTCCGCTGACGAGCGTGCACTGTTGGAGCGTTGGGCCCGGCGGGCGACGTCTGCGCAGGCGGTGGCGTTACGGGCGCGGATCGTGTTGGCGTGTGCAGGCCCTGACGTTCCGCCGATTGTTGTGGTGGCGCGGGATCTTCGGGTAGCGGCGGATACGGTCCGCAAGTGGCGGCGGCGGTTCCTGGCCGGCCGGCTGGACGGGTTGGTGGACGAGCCCCGGCCGGGCCGGCCGCCCACCATCAGCGTCGATCAGGTGGAGGCGGTCGTGGTCAGCACGTTGGAGGAGATGCCGAAGAATGCCACCCACTGGTCGCGCAAGTCGATGGCCGACCGCAGCGGGCTGTCGAAGTCGACCGTGGGCCGGATCTGGCGGAAGTTCCATCTCAAGCCTCATCTGACGGACACGTTCAAACTGTCGACGGACCCGTTGTTCGTGGAGAAGGTCTACGACGTGGTCGGGCTGTACTTCAATCCGCCCGAAGGGGCGGTGGTGCTGTCGGTGGACGAGAAGTCGCAGATCCAGGCGCTGGACCGGTCTCAGCCGGTGCTGCCGATGATGCCGGGCATGCCCGAGCGGCGTACCCACGACTACATCCGTAACGGTTTGACCACCCTCTTCGCGGCTTTCGACGTCGCGACCGGCGAAGTCATCACCTCGCTGCACCGTCGACACCGGGCAGCGGAGTTCAAGAAGTTCCTCATCAAGATCGAAAAGGAGGTTCCTGGGCATCTCCAGATCCACCTGATCTGCGACAACTATGGCACCCACAAGACGCCGGCCATCAAAGCCTGGCTGGCCAAACACCCCCGATTCCACCTGCACTTCACCCCCACCGGTTCGTCCTGGATCAACCAAGTGGAGAGGTGGTTCGGCTTCCTCGCCGACCAGAAGATCCGCCGCGGCTCCCACAAAAGCGTGCGTTCCCTGGAAGCCGACATCCGTGCGTGGGTCAAGGAGTGGAACGAAAACCCAACACCGTTCGTCTGGACCAAGACGGCCGAGGAGATCCTCGACTCCCTCGCCCGCTACTGCCGACGGATCTCCGGCGCAGGACACTAGTAGTACTTCGTTAGGTTGATTTGATCTTGGTGGTCGTGGCGGTGCATGCTGCGGCTCGTGGATCTTGATGAGGTGGAGAAGCTCC
>NZ_JBVJMV010000131.1:0-2469 GCF_055584025.1 Streptomyces sp. NPDC104309
AGACCGCATGGATCAACGACCCAGCCAAGCGCAGGGAACCCACACCACAAACCTCATAGCGTCACGACCGTCTCACTGGACTTGAAATCTTCCGTCCGACGATCTGGCTAACGGTCTTGCGATACATCGTCCACATCACCTGGGGGCAGCTGTGCAGCCCTTCCGCCCTCAGTAACAGCATGACCGTCTGCAGGTGCATCCCCGCGTCCCCCCACTGCCCTGGCCCCATCGTCTGATCGAGGTAGCAGAACAGCACGACCGGGGCCCCGAACGCCTGCGAGTTCAAGGCGGCGATTTTCATGGGCCTGTCGGGGTCGTCGCGCTCGATTCGCAGTGCCTTGTACCGCTGAGCAGCCGCAGCGGAGAAGCGGTCCACGTACGGCGAGGTCAGTTCGGCCGGATACATCGGATACTGCCGCTCATCCCCCGGGTCTCCCGCCAGTGCCCTGGCTGTTGCGCGCCTCTTCAGCTCGGCCAGGGGCTCGCCGGTCACGACATACACATGCCACGGCTGGAGGTTTCCACTCGACGGAGCCCGCGTTGCTGCGGCCAACACGCGTTCGAGTATCACTTGGGGTACCGGCTCATCGCTGAACGCCCGCACAGCCCGGCGACTGTCCACGGCTTCATACACATCCACGTCTGCTCTTCCTCTCACTCAACGACAGCCACCTCTCTACCGTCTTCAGCACGCACACGAGGCAACATGTGATCGGGATCGCACTTCGATCTGCGGCTGGCGGCAGCGCTGTTCTTCGGCCTGTCGATGCGATCGGCCTCCGCTTGCTCCACGAGACGGTGGACGGGCTCGTCGGTGACCGGAGGAATCATGGAGCGGGCTCTTTGACGTCGCTGGTGCGGATCGCGATCTGGGCGAAGGTGGGCATCCCTAGGTCGATGGCAGTGCCACGCCGACGTTGCTCGGCATGAAGCTGAGCGAGTTTGTCCTCTGCCCCAGCCAGGCTCACCTGCAGCCCTTCCACTTCCCCGAGCCATCCTTCGCGTTCGGCCTCGGCGATGCGGGCGAGGATGTTGTCGCGGATCTCGATGAGCCGGTCACGCTGGGCGGGGTCGGGCAGAGCATCGGGCTGCGGACGCAGGCGTGTTCGTGGATGCAGGGGGTGCCGAACGCGCGGCCGCATGCTCCGATGGAGACTTTACGCCGCTCGAAGTGGCCGAGGAACTCCTGCCATTCCTCGTCGGTGGGGACACGGTATTCCTCGCTCGGGCGGAGGGACCTTCGGCGGGCGAGGAAGGCCATGTGCGCCTGGATCGCCTCTTCGGGGTAGACGGCCTTGTAACCGAGAGTTACGTTGATGTCCTGGTGGCCAGCGATCACCTGGGCGATGTGCGGCGGCAGCCCGTTGAGGATGGCATCGGTGATGAAGAGCCGGCGGAAGTCGTGTGGTGTGTAGCGAAGCGGGGCACCCGTGACGTCGGTCAGGCCCGTGTCGGTGAGGGCCTCGTCGAGCATGGTGCGAACGGTTTCATCGGTGAACGCGCAGTCCTCACCGCGGATGCGTCGTTGGAACAGCAGCGGGGCCGGCTCCTGCCACGCACATTCGCGGCGGTCGTAGGCGCGGGCCAGGGGAACGGCGCCGGTGACCTGCCGGGCTCGGCAGATGATCGCGCTGAGGACGTCGGCGAGCTCGGGGCTGACCAGCAGCAGCCGCTCGGTATCCGTCTTGGACGGGACGATCTGCAGGAGGGGGACGAGTTCGCCGGTGGTGGGCAGCCGGTATTGGACCAGGCTGTGGTGGCTGAGTTCCAGCAGTTCCTTGATGCGGGTGCCGGTGGCCCGCAGGACCTCGACCACGGCCCAGGTCCAGAAGGCTCGCTCGTCCTCGAGTCCCAGATCGCGGCGTTTTCCGGTGTGCGGGTCCTCGGCCCAGATCCTGCCGGCCGTTCCGTGCGGAACCACGGCACGTACGAGTTGCTGACCGGCAGCGGTGAACACCTCGCCGGGGCTGGCATGCCGGGCGGCTTCCAGTACCGCGGCAGCGTCCTTGCGACACTGGTCGACCGTGCGGACGAGGATCGGCAGAACCGGCAGGCGCTCGCGGGTGCGGGCGTCCATTCTCGCCTTGCGCCGCCGTTGTACTTTGCGGTTCTCCAGCTCGTCAGCCCTCACCGGGCTCGGTGCCACCCACGGGCCCCAGCGGCCGGGATCGTCCCATGCCCACTGGGCGAAATCGAGGTAGAAGGCCCGCACCTGGGTGAGCGTGTCCCGGTGGTTGAGCCTCTCGACCTTCGTGCTCGTGCGTCGGCCGTCAGGGCCGGTAACGGTCTTGTCCTTGGTGCGCATCCTCTGCTCAGGTGTCAGGCTGCGTCGGTGTCACGTTCGATGGCGGCGAGTCGGTTCTTGAGCCGGTAACTGGGGCCGTTGATGGCGATCACGTCGCAGTGGTGGAGTAGCCGGTCGAGGATCGCGGTGGCGAGGACTTCGTCGCCGAAGACTTGGCCCCACTC
>NZ_JBVJMV010000132.1:0-2194 GCF_055584025.1 Streptomyces sp. NPDC104309
ACGGGGGCTGTGGTCGTCCGGACTCGGTGAGATCGGCGAGCTTTCGGACCTGGTGGACTTCCACTTGGCCTATCTGCTCGCACAGTTCACACTTGCCCATGCGGAGCCGTGTAATCAGCTCTTTGCGGGCAACGGGTCGGACTACCGGACGGTCCTGTAGTACCGCCTTCTTCTGCCGCTTCAGCGGGATTTCGCCGAACCTTCCGACCAGTGGTTTCCTGCCTGCTCGTTGGACGCTGGCCTCGTAGCATGTCCGTGGTCCATCTGGTGTCGAGATCTTGGCCCTGTATTTGCGAGCCATCGCTGACACCGTCGAACGATGCTTGGCGGCAAGCGTCTTGAGCATTGAGGTCTGTGCGACCCATTTCAGCCGGCTCAGTCTCCAGACGTCGCCGGCCAGCAGGTAGTACTGGACGAGCCCCCTGTATTCCGCTCCGTATGTGCTGATGATCGTGAGGTCGTCACGATTGAACAGCTCAGTGCGGCGCTCGGGTTTTCCGTGCTTTAGGTAGGGGGTGCACTTGGCTTTGATCGCTTGCCGTGGGACGCGCAGTGCGACGCTGCCGTTGACAGACGGGCGTGTCGCACTGTGCTGGACAGTGATCTCGTAGCCGAGGAAAGACGCTGCCCGGGTACGGGCGTGCGTGACCAGCGTCTTGTCCGGGTTCAGTTCCAACTTGAGTTCGTCTCGAAGGAACTGCGCCAGACGCTGTTTGATTTCCTCGGCCTCGGCCTTCGGTCCGGCGAAACCGAGGAGGGTGTCGTCGGCGTACCGGCAGTAGCGGAGTCGCCTATAGCAAGGATCCTGAGGATCCTTGCTGGACGTTCCCCGTAGCTGTCTACGCAACTCGCGTGCTGCGGTCATATTGCCGCGTTTTCGAGCGCGCACCGCCGCCATTCGCACCCTTGCATAGGCAGGGTTGTTTGCCCTGCTAGCTCCTCGGGTGTACTGCGGTATAAGAACTGTTTCGATGAACTTGTCCAACCGGTCCAAGTAAATATTGGAGAGGATCGGCGAAACGACACCGCCCTGTGGGGCTCCACTGAGCGTTTCGTTCCATACCCAGTCCTCCAGATATCCGGCTTGCAGCATCTGTTCGATCAGCCGGAGGAGCCGGTTATCGTGGATTCTCTCAGCCAACGTCGAGAGCATGACCTCGTGGTCAAGACTTCCGAAGCAGTCTGAGATATCACCCTCAACGAACCATGCCGTGCCAGTCCAGAGGTCTGCCACTTCACTGAGTGCAGTGTGACAGCCCTTGCCGGGACGGAAACCGTGTGAACGGTCAGAGAACCGCGGCTCATAATATGCCTCCAGCAAGAGGCGGATCACCTCACCGACGAGCTTATCCGACCACGAAGGCAAGCCGAGCGGCCTCTGCTTCCCATCCTTCTTCGGGATGTAGATCCGTTTTGCTGGCTTAAATCGAAAACGCTCGTGACGCAGAGCGTCGATGATGCGTTCAATCTTTGCCAGCGACATGCCGTCTGCGGTTTCTCCATCAGCCCCGGGCGTCATGGCTCCATGGTTGGAGTACAGGCGCCCGTAGGCCATCAGATACATCTGCGGATTGAACAGTTGTCGGAACATTTCATTGCACGGCAGGCCACGCCTACCGCGATCACGGAGGATACTCAGTACTGTTTCGGCACTCTGCATTACGCATACCCCCCAGTCTTCGAATATCCGATCACCTGGCCCCCTTGGCCCTGCGGACGGCCTTCCCGTCCCCCTTGGTAGGGCGTTACTCCTACGACTACTACGGGGCCTCTGTCACCTTAGGGCTCGCGCCCCTTAGGTGATCCCACGTTCGTCCCTGTCATACGTGATAGTGCGACTTAGGATCCTCATTCATCTCCTTGAATGCCCTCGTTGGGCATCGCTCCACATCCCGGAGGATGTATCAGCCACCTCGTGATGCCGATACAGGGTGTGGCGCCGGTATCAGGCGCTATTTCCGGCGGACGTGTTCTTGCACCTTCTGGAGATTGAGGTCTAGGCAATCAAGCTTTATCCGTATCGCACGGGTCCCGCAACGCCTCGTTTCATGCGCCTGAACACGAACGTTACTTTTCTGGCATGCTATTGTTCCCTGCACCTTTCGGATTCAGGTTAGCCATCGGACCCAGGAACATCCCTCCGAGTTCCTCCCGGCTTGACCGGGGATATAACAGGGCGCTTTCGTGGCGCAGC
>NZ_JBVJMV010000133.1:0-1959 GCF_055584025.1 Streptomyces sp. NPDC104309
GGCAGCGCAGTTTCACCACACTGCGGAGAAGGTGCGGCGCTGGGGACCAGCTTGCCCTTAATTCATGGCGCGGCGTGCCGGGAGGAGGGAGGCCGCTCGCCTGTATCTGGGAGCGCAGCAGCGGGTATGCCGACCTCATCGCCGGTGGCTGCTGCAGATACCGGGCACGGTCGGCCGAGCGGTGGACATGGCCGGGAGCGCACAGGTGCTGGAAGCCCAGCACCGTCACGTGAGGCTGCTGCGCCGTGCGATATCTCGGCCTCGTGTCAGTGAACCACCATGGGATATACCGCACCGTGACAGTGAGCCCCGCCGCCCGTGTCACCTCCATGTCAGCAGCGGACAGTCCCTCACCCTCACCGTGACCAGCGAAAAGACGGCGGAAAGTAGCCGACAGCGACTGCCGACCACTCCACTGACACGAACCCGGCACATCGCACGCAACTCCTCCGCCAGCGCGGTGAAGACCATCGCCTCGAAGTGCTTTCGGACGAACTGCCCGGTCCGGGTCTTGTCGACCACCGCCTTGCGCCATCGTGCACGTCGTTGTTCCTCAACCCCCGATCAGTGGGGAACAGTCTCTCGCGCTCTCCGTCCCACAGGAACGTATGGACAGCTGCCGCGTCACTGGCCGGCCCGGCTCCGCGGATCCGCGATCTCCCGGTAGCGGGATGCCTCGGGGCAGCGGATGCGGTCGACAACCAGCTCACCCTTCGGGGATGATCGGCCGCCATGCTGAAGAACAGAGCCGCGGTGCTCACCCTGATAGGCGCCCTGCTGATCTCAAATGTCGTCCTGCTGACGTTCCTGGTCGGGACCAACCCGTGGTCCAGTGATGTTGCGATAGGCAAGGCCGCCCCCCGCGGTGCGATCATCGCCCTTCCTTCACTCAAGAGCGGGGAAATCCTGGCCGCGAATCGGTGGCCGGACGCGTGCTCGTTCGTGCGCAAGGAGGAAATCGAGGCGATCTTCCCTGGCGTCAAGGACATCCAACAGGAGAGCCACCCGATCACTGCCTTGTCGATCAAGGAATTCGCTGCGCACCCTTCGTGGAAAGAGGGTGACCGGTCCGAGTCCGGCCGGTGCCTCTACAGCATGCGCCTTTCGGGCGAGACCTACCGCTCTACCCTGTTCTGGCTCCGCATCGAGGCCGTGGCCGACCCCAAGTTGATTGCCGGCTACGTCGATCGTCTCGCGTCTGGGACCAATACCCCGGGGGCGGCAGGCGCGGATCGCTGTGTCATCACCGATCTTGCCGAGGGAAGTTGGAACTGCCGCAAAGGCCCGCTGCTGTTCACCGTAGGCGGGCAGACCACCGTGACTTTCAAGGGCACACCGGCCCCAGCACCCTTCGTCTGGCGGGACGACGTGCTCCCTAAGTTCATCAAGACCATCACCGCGAAGATCAAATAGCTTCCCCGGGAACGGCCCGGCCGTGGCAGCGAGGGGACTCCCCGCAGTTCGAGCCCGTGCTGAAGAAGATCCGGGTGCACCGGCTGGGGCCCGGCAGACCGCGTACCCGACCCGATCGCGTGCGTGCCGACAAGGTGTACGCGTCCCGCAGGAACCGCGCTTACCTGCGCAAACGCGGGATCCGCTGCACGATTCCGGACAAGACCGACCAGGTTCGCAACCGCAAGAAGCTCGGCGCCCGCGGTGGTCGGCCGCCGAGGTTCGACAAGATCGACTACCGGGGGCGCCATGCGGTGGAGTGCGGCATCAATCGCCTCAAGACGCACCGGGCGGTAGCCACCCGCTACGAGAAACTCGCCGTCCGCTACGAGGCCACTGTCCTCGTAGCGGCTATCAATGAGTGGCTGTGAGCCGCATCTTCGCAATTGACCTGGTGGCCCTTCACCGATTCTCCGCCTCGAATGCCTGGGCGACGGCGAGGCTGTCCTCGTAGACATGGTGCCGGGTGACAAGGCTGTCTTCGACGGTGAGATGCAGAGCGAACCG
>NZ_JBVJMV010000134.1:0-1828 GCF_055584025.1 Streptomyces sp. NPDC104309
GGACCCTGTTGCCCAATTGGGTGAAGACGTCGCGATCGTGCCCTGTGCGGTGCTGGGGCGGGTGAGTCTGGTGTGTAGGCATCGGAGACACGAACCTGGTTTCCGGCCGTCGAGTTGGGGGTGGTGCGGTGTCTATGCGGGTGGATTCGGGAGCCGAGATTCCTGCCGGGACACGGGAGGTGGCTCGCGCCGCGTTCCCCAAGGGATGTCTCGCGATGAGGATCCGGGACAGCCTCGGCCCGCTTTTTTCGGATGATGAGTTCGCGGAAGCCTTTGGGGTCCGTGGTCGTCCTGGTGTCGCTCCTGGCCGGCTGGCCCTGGTCAGCATCCTGCAGTTCGTGGAGAACCTGACGGATCGGCAGGCCGCGCACGCGGTGCGAGCGAGGATCGATATGAAGTACCTGCTTGGTCTGGAACTGACCGACCCGGGCTTTGATCACACCGTGCTGACCGGGTTCCGGGACCGGCTGCTGACTCACGGTCTGGAAGAGAAGATCCTGGATCTATTGCTGGAACGGCTGGCCGACGAGGGGCTGGCCGCTCCTGGTGGGCGGCAGCGTACGGATGCCACGCACGTCCTGGCCGCGGTCCGCAGTCTCAACCGCCTGGAGTTCGTCGGCGAGACTCTGCGGGCGGCGATGGAGGCACTCGCCGCAGCCGCGCCGGACTGGATGCGCACGACGATGGACCCGGTATGGCAGGAACGCTACGGGACGCGTGTTGACGCCTACCGGCTACCGAAGGACGAGCAGGAGCGGCGCGATCTTGCCCGGCAGATCGCAGCTGACGGCTATCGCCTGTTCATGGCGATCATCGCACCGACGGCACCGGCCTGGCTACGGGAGGTGCCCGCCGTCGCCGTCCTGCGCACCGTGTGGGTGCAGCAGTTCACCCGAACCGTCACCGACGGAACCGAGGAGGTGGCCTGGCGGGGGAAGGATGATCTCCCGCCGGGCAGAATGCTGATCGCCTCTCCCTACGATCCCGAGGCGCGCTACTCGAAGAAGCGCGGATCCTCCTGGGTCGGCTACAAGATCCACCTCAGCGAGAGCTGCGACGACCCGAAGGAGGCCCACCGCCCGCACTTGATCACGCATGTCGTCACGACTGATGCCACGGTCAATGACGCGATGGTCGTCGAGGCGATCCACGACCGTCTCACCAGCAGGAACCTCCTGCCCACGGAGCATCTCCTGGACGCTGGATACACCTCGGCCGAGTTGCTCCTCACCGCGCCGATCGCCCGCGGCCTCTGCGTCATCGGCCCGGTCCGGTCCAACAACACCCGCCAAGCGGCTCAGAAGAACGGCTTCGGCAAGACCGCCTTCGCTATCAACTGGGCGGCCGAGCACGCGGTTTGCCCTTCCGGCGCCATGAGCAGGTACTGGACGGCCGGAGTGGACAACAACGGCAGGGACGCGATTCGCATCCGTTTCGCGACCTCCACTTGCGCACCGTGTCCCGTCCGCGACCAGTGCACCCGTTCCACCCGGTACGGACGGCAGTTGACCGTGCGCCCACAAGAACAGGACGCGCTCCTCGAACGTGTCCGTGCCGAGCAGTCCACGGACGAGTGGAAGGACCGCTATGCGGCCCGCGCCGGAGTGGAAGGCACCATCCACCAGGCCGTCGCAGCCACTGGAGTACGCCGGACCCGCTACATCGGCCTGGCCAAGACACACCTCGCGCACGTCCTGGCCGCGACCGCCATCAACCTGATCCGGCTCGACGCCTGGTGGAACGAGACTCCTCTTGCCGGGACCCGGACCTCCCGGCTGGCAGCTCTCGAGCTCGCGGCCTGAGATCAATTGGGCAACAGGGTCATCGA
>NZ_JBVJMV010000135.1:0-1801 GCF_055584025.1 Streptomyces sp. NPDC104309
CGAATATTTCCTGGGGGCAGCCATGGTCGATGTTCCTTTCATGAAAACCATCTGACCCTCTGTCACCACACTCCGCATCTCGGGGGAACCTCAGAGCGACCACATCACCGCCACTCGGCTCGCCCCGGCCCAGCTTCCCAGCCACTACGGCGGGGCCGACAGGCACTGACGCGCACCCATTCCGGGAGTCGGGCCCGGAAGACAAGGCGTGCGACAACTTCGGCACACGCCCTGTCTGCCCCTACTCTGGCAACTCAGACCACGGCGGGCATCAGCGAAGGAATGACGATGATCGCGACGGATGAGGCGGAGGGCAACGACCCTACCGAAGCACTGCTGTGGTCGGCGCCCGCGGGTCCGCTGCCAGCGCCGCCCATCGATACCAAGGTGCAGGGCCTTCCGATCGGCGAACTGCCGTGGCCGGACGCCGAGCGTCTGTTCCTCAGGCTGATGCACACCATCTGGCCAGTCCAGTACGCCAAGCTCTTCGGTGTCCCGGGCCAAGCCCAAGCTGGGATCGACGCCTACGCACGCCTTCCGCTCGACCTGACTGATGGCGAATCCGGCGGCCGGGACTACATCACTCTGCAATCCCGGAGGATCAAGACGCTCACTGCGGCCAAGATCAAGAAGGCTGTCGATGACTTCCTCAAGGGAGAATGGGCGGACAAAGCGGCGATGTTTCACTTCGCCACCACCTTCGACCTGCAGCACACCAAGCTGGACACCGCGATCCGCGAGCAGACCGAACGGCTGGCCAAGCTCAAGATCGCCTTCGTTCCGTGGGGTATGCAGGAGGTCTCCGGCCTACTGAAGGATCAGCCTCGCATCGTTGATGACTTCTTCGGCCGACCCTGGGTGGAGCGCTTCTGCGGCCCAGAGGCAGCCCAAGCCCTGGCGCACAACCTGCCTCATCAGGACAGTAGAGAACTCCGCGCAGGCCTGCGCGATCTCTACCAGGCGGTCTTCTCCGCCCAAGGCGGAGTCCACCTGGTCACGGACGTGGAGTCCGACATCCCATTCGTCATCCTGGACGTCGATCCCGGCCGGCAACGGTCCGACATGATCGATACCGAACAGCCCGAGCCGACCGTCGAAGAGCACCGCCCGGCAGAGGACCCGGTTGACGGCCGTACCTACATCGCCTCACGGCTGGGCGTTCGCCGGCAGTCGTTCAGATCCGCTCACCACCTGCTCAACCACAGGGAGCGGACCGGACCAGCCCCCAGCGGCGTCGTGGCGGCCGACGAGTGGCTGGCCGGTGGCAGGTACCGGCTGCTCATCGGCCGCCCGGGAGCGGGGAAGTCGAGCCTTTTGCGGTTCGTCGCGGCGGACCTGCTCTCGACGCAACCGCAGTCGATCACGCTGCAGAGGGAACACAGCGGCGACCTGCCACTCTGGCTGCCGTTCGGATTTCTATGCCGTCACCTCGAAGCATCGACTGAAAACTCACTCGTTTCAGCCGCAGAAGCCTGGCTGAAATCGCACAGCGCCGCACGTCTCTGGCCGCTGGTCCAGCGCGCGCTGCGTGACGACCGGTTGCTGCTGCTCGTGGACGGCGTCGACGAATGGAGCGACGTCGGCGCAGCCGAACACGCACTGGGAACGCTCGAGGTGTTCCTTGGCCGCACGACGGCCTCAGCTGTTCTCTCCACCCGCCCCTACGCTATCGACCGGCTCAACTGGAGGCGGCCGTGGGCACACGCTGAGAAGCTGTTCTCTTTCCGAATGTGAGCAATGAGTTTCCGCTGTTCAGGCAGGGTTTCGCCGTGGTCATGGGAGGGTTCGGGCGTTCAGTTCG
>NZ_JBVJMV010000136.1:0-1742 GCF_055584025.1 Streptomyces sp. NPDC104309
AGCCGGAGATCATCTTGGTGACGCGGTCGGTCGGTCCGCATAGCGTCGGCGGAGGTGGGCGATCAGAACGACGCGTTGGCGGAGAAGTGGGATACCGGCGCGTCCGGCCATCAGACGTTTTTGCAGCTTGACATCGGTAATGCGGCCTTCGTTGACTCCGGAGTTGTAAGGGGTGGTGATTCCCTGGGCGACGGCATGCTGGTCTTCGCGCAGGGCCCCGGCGAGGCCGACGAGAGGGGCCAGTCTGCTGTTTGCGAGGTCGTCCAGCCAGTCTGGCAAGGGTGTGGCGTCACGGTTGTCGAGCATGCCGGCGAATCGGCGGACCAGGTTGTGGGTGTGCCTGAGGTCAGGGCAGTGGTCGAGGAGTCGGGGCAGGCGGTCGTTGATGTGTGGGCTGCGGCGGCCCGGGTGGGTGGTGATCCAGCGGGCGGCTTCGCGTGGGGAGGGCGGTCGCTCGCGTGGCTCGTCCAGGGGCAGACCCCGTCTCAGGGGTGCGACGGCCATTTTCACGCGCTGGTAGTGGCCGAGGTAGCCCTTGGTCTGGAGTTCCTCGTGCAGGATCTTCGCGCTGTGCTGTCCTTCGTCCCAGCGTTGTTGCAGGTAGTCGAGGTAGGGGTCCAGGGTGGAGGGCTTGCGGGGTGGGCGGCGCATCACTTCCTGCCAGGTCCGGGCTCGGGCGTACTTGCGTACGGTGCGACGGTCCAGTCCGAGCTCCCGGGCCACGGAGCTGTGGCTCCGGCCTGTGCGGGTCAGGGCATGCACGGCCTCGAACAGCCTTCGGGCATGGCGCCCGGCCCGGGTGTCCGCCGCCGCGGTGCTCTCGGCGGTCTCCTCGACCGGCGCCGGATCGGTCTCACTGACCGGGGGCAGTGCTGCGGGCAGGCAGCTGCGGTGGGTGGAGGCGATGTCCTGGACGCGGCGGGAGAGGCCCTGCCAGAGATGGAAGCGGTCGCTGACCTGCACGGCGTCGGGGGCACCAGCGGTGATTCCGTGCCGATAGGTGAGGGAGCCGTCGCGGCAGGCGACCTCGACACCGGGGTGCTCTCGGAGCCAGCGGCTGAGCTGTTCCGCGTCGCGTCCTTCCCAGAGTGTCAGCGGGAGCCGAGTCGTAGCGTCGACCAGGAGAGTGCCGTAGACGCCGCCGTAGAGCGCGAAGTCGTCCACCCCCAGCACCCGAGGTGTCTCCAGTGGCGGAAGCGGTACCCGCATCAGCTGGGACAGGACGGTGCACCGCGAGAGCGTGACATTCAAGACCCGCAGCATCCGAGCACCGCCCCGGCCGGCCAGAACCACACCGACGGCCTCTACCATGCGCTGCAACTGCGGTGTGCGCCGCTGATAGCGCACGGTCAGGCCCGGCACCTGCTCGGCGAAGGTCACCTTCGGGCAAGTCGGGTCTTCGCAGTACAGGCGGCGTACGGACAAATCGATGCGCAGAGCCCGACCCCCGAGAGTGACATCGGCAAGGTGCCGTACGTAGCGGCTGTGGCACCACGCGCTGAGCCGGCCACATCCAGTACATCCTGCTGGAACACCGGACCTCGTGCGGGCGCGGACCGCCACAACAGCATCGGAGACATCGACCGAGACCACCAACACATCGGCCAACTGCGGTAACAGGCTTGCTAGTTCAAAAGAGCACAGCCACAGGATGCCCACTATTCGGACCAGCCGACCGCGTCACCCAGATGATCTCCGACTACGAAAATCTTGCCAGAGCCACGTTCACGTGTACGCCGACA
>NZ_JBVJMV010000137.1:0-1682 GCF_055584025.1 Streptomyces sp. NPDC104309
AGCCTTGATCCACCGACGTGGTCTGAAAGTGATTGTCTGACTGATCTTGAGCCGGTTTCGGGTCGGTGATTGTGGGCGGGCAGGTGGCATCCGCTGGTCTGCCCAGCGTTTCCACGTGTTCGGTTCCGGTTGGGCCCTGGCGGGTGGGGTGGGCAGGGGGATCAGGCCGGTGCGGGTGGGTCGTGGGTGGTGTCGAAGAGGTGTGTCCAGGCGTGCTGCCAGGGCCAGTTGTTTGGCAGGTGCAGGGTGATACGTCGTGCGGAGCGGGCGATCCGGGCCGGGATCTGGACCAGGTGGGTGCGGAGGGTGGCGGTGGTGGCCTTGGCGTGGAAGGCGGAGGTGAGCGCGCCGGTGGCCCGCAGCAGGTTGTAGGTAATGGCCCACAGGGTGAGCCAGGCCGCGTTGGCGTGGAAGTGCCCGGAGGGCAGGTGGGCCAGGGCGGAGGCTTTGCTGTCGGCGATGACCTGTTCGACCACCGCGTGGTGGCGGTGTTCCCGCTCGGCCTGGAGGGTCTCGGCGGGGTTGTCGGTGAAGAACGGGTGGTAGCGCCAGACGGGGAACAGTTCGCCCTGCTCACCCACGACTGCGGGTTCGGCGAGGTCACGGACCCGGCGGACGATCAGCCGGGCGGTGACCCGCTCGCTCTTCTCGCGGCTCGCGAAGGCGGTGTAGTCGGGCATCTCGGCGACTTCGGCGTCCGAGATGGGCTCTCCGGTCTCGGGGTCGGGCACCGCAGTCGGGTATGTGATCTGCTGCCATGCCTCGGCTGGAATGGCGAGGACGGCCCGTTTGATGGAGGGGTTCATGCCGGTGGTGACCGAGAAATGGGCGCCGGTCCGGCGGCAGGCGGCGATCACACCGGCGTTGTAGAACTGCGAATCGGCCCGCAGGATACGGGTGCCGGTGCAGCCGGCCTCGACGGCGGTGGCCAGGGCCTCGCTGACGAACTTCGGGGCGCCGCGGGAGTCGGCTGCCTTGCCGCGACGCATCCGTACTGCGGCGATCACCGGGCGGGAGTCGGGCGTGCAGACCGTGGCGAACAGGGGGTGGAGGGTGCGGATGCCCTTGAACCGGCCGTACTCGGCGCCCTGTTTGGCCCGGCCGTAGACCCGTTTGTGGGTGGAGTCGACATCGATGAACGCCCTCTCGCCCGCGCCGGGTAGAAGCGGAGTGTGTACGGCCAGCGCGGTCAAGAATCTGCGGTGCACGGCGTGGAGTTGGAGGGCGTGACCGTGGGTGAACGAGCGCAAGAACGTGCCCAGCGTGGACGGGGCACGAATGCCCGCGAACACGGCCGGCATCGCACCATGGCGCAGGACGTTCAGGTCGTCGATGCTGTCCGCGCCTGCGGCCATGCCCGCGACGATGCTGGTGACCTTGGCGTCCGCCGCCGCACCCGCGCCGTTGCTCGCGCCGGTCAGCTTCACCTTCTCGGCCACCAGACGCGAAAGACCGCACCGCTCGGCCAGCCGCATCACCGGGACCAGCCCGGCATGCGCGATCAGATTCGGGTCATCGAACGCAGCGGAGACCGCCGCCGACGTATGGGAAACTTGCATCTCGGAAGTGCCTTGCCGATCGTGCCTGGTGGAGCCTCAAGAACTCCCATCATTGCAGGTCACAAGGCACTTCCTCGTTTTCCTAGCCGCTATCCACAAGGCGCTGGCCGGTGGATCAAGGCT
>NZ_JBVJMV010000138.1:0-1670 GCF_055584025.1 Streptomyces sp. NPDC104309
TCCCTAATAAGACCTACCGAGGCTCCAACCGGCAGACTCGGTGCCTGGTAGCCGCCAGCAGGTGAGCACTCTTTGTTCCCTGGACACCGAGTCCTGTTGACAGATCGTGCCCCTGCTGGTCGGCCAGGAGCGAAATCGCTGATGGGATGTCGTGCCCGCCCGGTTGCGGCGTGAGCACAGCCTTATTAGGTCGCTGATGGTTCTCCTGCGGGCTGCTGCCGATCGAGTTCGATGACGGAGGACGAATTGCTGTTCGTTGGGGACGACTGGGCCCAGGACCACCACGACGTCGAGCTGATGGACGCCACAGGTCGCCGGCTGTCCAAGGCCCGGCTGCCGGAAGGCGTGGCGGGCATCGAGCGATTGCACGCGATGATCGGCGCCGAGCTCGGCGCCGACAGCAAGGCCGAGGTCGTGATCGGAATCGAGACCGATCGAGGCCCGTGGGTGCAGGCACTGATCGCCGCTGGCTACACGGTGTACGCGGTCAACCCACTGCAGGCCTCCCGGTACCGGGAACGCTTGGCGGTGTCGGGGGCCAAGAGTGACGCGGCCGACGCGCACATGCTCGCCGACATGGTGCGTACCGACTCCCACCAGCTGCGCCCGGTTTCCGGGGACACCGCCGACGCTGAAGCGGTCAAGGTGGTAACGCGCATCCATAAGACCCTGATCTGGGAGCGGACCCGCACCATGCAGCGGCTCCGGCATGCCCTGCTCGACTACTTCCCCGCCGCCCTGGAGGCGTTCGAGGATCTGGACGCCCCCGACGTCTTGGAACTGCTGGCCAAAGCGCCTGATCCGACTGCCGCGGCGAAGCTGACGATCACGCAGATCAGTGCGGTCCTCAAGCGCGCCCGCCGGCGCAACATCGCCGACAAGGCCACCAAGATCCAGGCCGTATTGCGCGCCAAGCACCTGGGCCAGCCCGCCGCTGTGTCCGCGGCTTACGCCGGCTCAGTGCGCGCTCTAGTCGCGCTGCTCGTCACCTTGAACGAGCAGGTCAACTTCCTGCACGAGCAGGTCGAGGACTTTTTCGGCCGGCACCCGAATGCCGAGATCATCCGGTCCCAGCCCGGACTGGGCCCGATACTCAGCGCCCGGGTCCTCGCAGAATTTGGCGACGACCCCCACCGCTATGCCAGCGCCAAGGCCCGCAAGAACTATGCAGGCACCAGCCCGATCACCCGCGCCTCCGGCAGAAAGAAGGTCGTGACCGCCCGGCACGTCCGCAACGACCGGCTCATCGACGCCCTGATCGCCCAGGCATTCTCCGCGCTTCGGATCTCCGCCGGAGCCAGGGCCTACTACGAGAAGCAGCGCGCCCGCGGCATCGAATTCAACGCCGCCCTACGCCAACTCGCCAACCGGCTCGTCGGCATCTTGCACGGCTGCCTCAAGACCGGCACACCGTACGACGAGGCGACAGCTTGGTCTCAGCGATCCCACGCACTCGCCGCGTGACGCTACAGCTCGGGCAAGCGGTCAACGGGGGTGGGGGACCGCCGCTCTTCCAGCCAGTAGAGGTAAATCCGCAGGTCAGTTGCCAGGTCACCGGCGATGTAGAGCTCGAAGTCGCGGACGGCAGCGGCTATGCCCTGGCCTGACCAGGCATCGCTCTCATCCCATTTGCTCCGCTGATCGGACAGGTATTGCACGACCTGGCTGCG
>NZ_JBVJMV010000139.1:0-1629 GCF_055584025.1 Streptomyces sp. NPDC104309
GGCTCTGTCTCACATTCGGTGGTGACTCTGCGTGGTGCAGGGTCGTTGATATCGATGTGATGGATGTCAACCAGCTTGTGCAGATGGTCTTTTCGGGGATATCTCCGCTGGTCATTGAGGATGTGGTCGACGAGGGTGAGCGGGTCGTGGTGAGGGCGCGGACTCCGAAGGAGACCGCGCCCTGCCCGGTGTGCGGGGCGTCGTCGGGGCGCGTTCACGGATATCACTGGCGGACAGTGGCCGACGTACCGGTCGACGGCCGACGAGTGGTGGTCCGCGTACGGGTGCGGCGTCTGGTCTGTCCCACACGCGGCTGCCGTCACACCTTCCGCGAGCAGGTGCCCGGGGTGCTGGAGCGCTATCAGCGACGCACCACCCGCCTGACCGCGCAGGTCAAGGCAGTAGTCAAGGAGTTAGCGGGCCGGGCAGGGGCACGCGTGCTGGCGAAACTCACGGTAGGTCTGTCGCGTCACACGGCTCTGCGTGCCCTGTTGCGGATCCCGTTGCCCACGAGACGGGTGCCCCGCGTGATCGGCGTCGACGATTTCGCTCTGCGCCGGCGGCACCGCTATGCCACCGTGGTGATCGACGCCGAGACCCATGAGCGGATCGACGTGCTGCCCGACCGCACTGCTGACAGCCTGGAAGCCTGGCTGCGCGAGCATCCGGGCGTCGAGATCGTGTGCCGTGACGGCTCGGCGACCTACGCCGAGGCCATCCGCCGCGCCCTGCCCGACGCAGTGCAGGTCGGGGACCGCTGGCATTTGTGGCACAACCTGTGCGAAGCCGCCCTGAGCGAGATCAAGGCGCACAGTAACTGCTGGGCCACCGTGCTGGAGACGCCCCTGTATGACGGGCCCCGCGCACGGACCACCCTGGAACGCTGGCACCAGATCCACGACCTCCTCGACCAGGGCGTGGGCCTCCTCGAATGCGGCCGCCGTCTGCAACTGTCCCTGAATACCGTCAAACGCTATGCCCGAGCCGACCGGCCCGAGCGGATGCTCCGCGTCCCGAAATACCGCACCAGCCTCGTCGATCCCTACCGCGAGCACCTGCGCAAACGCCGGGCCGACGACCCCGCCGTCCCCGTCCAGCACCTCTTCGAAGAGATCAAGGCCCTTGGCTTCACGGGCTGCCTCAACCTCCTGTACAAGTACATCAACCAGGGCCGCGCGGACGCCGACCGCAGCCATATCTCCGCACGCCGACTCGCCCGGATGCTCCTCACGAAGCCCGACAGCCTCAAGGCCGAGCACCACGACCTCCTGGCCCGGCTCACCGCCGCCTGCCCCGAGTTGACCCAACTGGCAGCCCACATTGGGACCTTCGCCCCATTCCTGAAGCCTCAACCAGAAAACGCCTACGCACTCGACCAATGGGTCGCCCAGGTCCGCGCGGCCGATCTGCCGTATCTGCACGCCTTTACCCGCGGTCTCGAGCGAGACCGCGACGCTGTGATCGCCGCATTCACACTCCCGTACAGCAACGGCCCGACCGAGGGCGTCAACACCAAGACCAAGCGGATTGCCCGCCAGATGCACGGACGAGCAGGCTTCACCCTCCTCCGCCACCGCATCCTCCTCGGATAGCGCCACGCAGAGTCACCACCGAATGTGAGACAGAGCC
>NZ_JBVJMV010000140.1:0-1603 GCF_055584025.1 Streptomyces sp. NPDC104309
GTTCGTGTCTCCGATGCCTACACACCAGACTCACCCGCCCCAGCACCGCACAGGGCACGATCGCGACGTCTTCACCCAATTGGGCAACAGGGTCCTTCGATGAAGTCGAAGATCGCGGTGCGGGCGGTGGCCCGGCTGGGCCAGGCGGAGGTGCCGAGCAGTTCGCGTTTGATGGTCGAGAAGAGCGACTTGGCGAGCGCGTTGTCCCAGCATTGGCCGGTGCGGCCGACCGGCAGTCGGATTCCGAACTGGGCTGCCAAGGCGGCGAATTGCTGGCTGGTGTATTGGCAGCCGCGGTCCGAGTGGAAGATCACGGGACGGGTGGGGCGACGCTGTCGGCAGGCGGCTGTCAGTGCGTCGGCTACCAGCTTGGTTCGCAGGTGGTCGGCGGTTGCCCAGCCGACCACGCGCCGGGAGGCGATGTCGATGACCGTGGCCAGATAGAGCCAGCCCTCGTCGGTCGGGATGTATGTGATGTCGCCGCACCAGCGGGCATCGAGCCCGATGCGGCCGGGCTGGAAGTCCCGGACGATGAGGTCGGGACGCAAGGCAGCCTTGGGGTCGGGGATCGTGGTCACGTGCCGTCGGCGGCGGCGCCGGCCTTGCAGCCCGGCGGCCCGCATCAGTCGTGCGACACGACGCCGGCCGCACACGGCGCCCTCGCGCGTGAGCACGGCATGCACGCGCGGGGCACCGTAGGTCCCGCGCGATCGCGTATGGACTGCGGTGATCTGCTCGGTCAGCTTGGCATCCCGCACCGCACGAGGACCGGGCAGGCCGGAGCGACGGGCATAGAAGGCGGTCCGGGAGACCTTCATCAGCTCACACGCCCGTTTGGCGCTGTGGCCTGCACGCTTCTCCGCCTCGATGAACGGTGCACCGTCACCGGGTCTCCTTCGCGAAGAAAGCTGTGGCCCGCTTGAGGATGTCAACATCCTCGCGCAGCCGACGGTTCTCCCGCCGCAACGCGGCCAGTTCCTCGCGCTCGCCGCTGGTCAGCCCGTTGCGCTCACCCGCGTCGACCTCTGCCTGCTTCACCCAGTCCCACACTGCGGTCTCGGTCAGTTCGAAGTCCTTGGCCACTTGACCGACCGAGCGGTCACCCCGTCAGCACAGCCCGACGATCTCGGCCTTGAACTCCGGCGTAAACGAACGGCGAGGGCGGCGAGGCTTCTTCTTCCCCATGCTCTCCATGATGGACATCCTCCCGGGGATGAACCCCAGATCTCGAATGTCCGTCAAAGCGGATCAAGCCCACTGGCGGAGTGCGACCGGGTCGGCGACAGCCGGGCCGACTACTCCCACAAGCACCACCGGCACGGGGTGAACGTGCAGGAGGTGACCGACCCGATTGGGCGGCTGCTGTGCATCTCGCCTGCACTGCCCGGCCGCACGCACGACCTGACCGCGGCCCCACCGGATCATTCGGATCTGCGAGCGTCAGGGCGTTCCAGTCCTGGCCGACCGCGCCTACATGGGAGCCGGACCGTGAGTGACGACGCCCCTCAGACCGGAAGATTTCAAGTCCAGTGAGACGGTCGTGACGCTATGAGGTTTGTGGTGTGGGTTCCCTGCGCTTGGCTGGGTCGTTGATCCATGCGGT
>NZ_JBVJMV010000141.1:0-1532 GCF_055584025.1 Streptomyces sp. NPDC104309
GCTGAGTAGGCCCGGAGCGCGGTGCCGGGATTGCTCCCGGTCCGTTTCTCCGGACCTCTCGCCGAACCCGCCGTGCGTCTCTCAACGCAACGGGCTCTCCACGGTCTCTGCCGTCAGACGGGGTTCGCAGGCTGCCAAGGGCTGGGGATCGTGCTGGCTCGGTATCGGTAACGGCTGACCGTGACCGATGCGATCCGGAACAGATCGATCCCGTCCGCCGCGATCGGAAGCCACCGCCCGGTGGGGGTGGTGAACCGGCGGCGGACGTCGCCCCAACTCCATCGGTGACGTTCCCGCAGCATGCGGATGAGACGCCACCACACGAAAGCGTCGAGCCTGTCGAAGACATGCTTGGCGACAGCGTGCTTGAAGTAGTTGGCCCAACCGCGCATGATCTGAGTGAGTCTCTTCAGCACGGTGGCAAGATCCTGCTGCGATGTCCTGCCTGTCAGAGCACGGACCTTCGCCTTCAGCGACCGGATGGGCCGGTCGGCGATGAAGGTGTAGACGTGCCACTTGGCCGTCCCTCCTTTGCGTTTCCACTGGATGCGGAAGCCCAGGAAGTCGAACCCGTCGCTCATGTGCACGATCTGGGTCTTGGCCTGCGAAAGACGCAGACCAAGAGGTTCGAGCACGTCAGCGATTTCTTCGCGCAGTGCCGCGGTGTCGGCCTCGGTGCCGTGCACCAGGACGACGAAGTCATCCGCGTAGCGGACGACCCGCCACGTGGGTTGACCTTTGCGGCGCCGGTAGGCGCGTTTGCCTTCGGTGGCCATTGCCCCACCTGGTTCCCAGGGCCCGTGCAGGTGCTCGTCGAGCGCCGACAGGGCGATGTTCGCCAGCAGTGGGGACAGGATGCCGCCTTGCGGGGTGCCGGTCAGTGTTTCCTTGTTCTCGCCGAGTTCCGTGAGGACTCCGGCTTTGAGAAAGGCTTTGACCAGTGCCAGGACGCGCTTGTCCCTCACTCGGTGACGCACTCGGTCCATGAGAGCCGTGTGGCCGATCGAGTCGAAGCATGCCTCGATGTCCGCATCCAGCACCCAGCGATATCCCCGGGTGCCGAAGTAGTGGATCTCGGCGATCGCGTCCTGGGCCCGCCGTCGGGGCCGAAACCCGTAGGAGACCGGCTTGAAGTCGGCCTCGAAGATCGGTTCCAGCACCAGCTTCAGCGCTGCCTGAACGACCCGGTCCGCGATCGTCGGAATCCCGAGCTTGCGGACCTTCCCCGAGCCTCCCGGCTTGGGAATGCTGCGTTCCCGCACCGGCAAAGGACGGAAAGAGCCGTCCTTGAGGGAGGCCCGCAGGTCGTTCAGGAACCCGGGAACACCGATCGACTCCTCGACATCGGTGGCGGTCAGGCCATCGACGCCGGGAGTCCGGGCTCCCTGGTTGCCAGCGACCCGGCCGAACGCCGCCAACAGCGTCGCCGGATCGTGCAACACCGGTAGGCCGCTGGCGAGGTGCCGTGTTACCACGGTCCTGCTCCAGCGGCCCCCGGTCCGAACCACGCGGGCACCTTTCGGTGCACGTAG
>NZ_JBVJMV010000142.1:0-1501 GCF_055584025.1 Streptomyces sp. NPDC104309
CAACGCCGTTCAGTTAGGCGTGAAGGTCGTACGTCAAGGCTGGTGAACGAGGCAGCGGAGCTGCTGTAGAAGAGGTCTGTCACTCCAAGACATCCTCACCACAGGAGCTCCGCTGTTGGAACAGGCTGCCATAACAAGGACGGTCGGGGTAGCGGCCGGGGTGTTCGCGCCCGGGCATATCGGTGAGCTGACCCGGATCGTTCCGTTCGAGATGGTCGACGAGGTACTGGCGGAGACCGGGGCGGTGCAGCGCAGGATCCGGTTGGTGCCGGCCCGGGTCACGGTCTACCTGCTGCTGGCCGCGGCACTCTTCAACGGGCTGGGCTACCAGCAGGTTTTCGACCGGTTGTGCGCCGGACTGGCGGGCCTGGCAACGGTAAGGCCCAGCGGCAGCGCTCTGCGCCAGGCCCGCCGACGGCTGGGGCCGGCACCGATGAAAGCGCTGTTCGACCTGGTGCGCGGTCCGGCGGCCACGACCGCTGCCGCCGGACGGTGGCGGGGCCTGAGGGTCGTCGCGGTCGACGGCACCCTGCTTCCGGTCCCGGACAGCCCGGCCAACCTCGCGGTATTCACCCGCCAACGCCTGGGCAACGGGATCTCGGGCTACCCGCAACTGCGCCTGGCCGCGCTGGTGGCCTGCGGGACCCGGTCGGTGATCGGGGCCGTGTTCGGTCCAGCAGCGACCGGCGAACTGGAATACGCCCGCCGTCTGGCCGCGGACCTGCGGGCCGGGATGCTGCTGTTGGGCGACCGGAACTTCGCCGCCGCCGCACTGCTGAACCAGCTGGCCGCCACCGGAGCCGATCTGCTGGTGCGCTGCAAGACCAACCGGAACCTGCCCGCGGTGGCCCGCTGCCGCGACGGCTCGACACTGACCCGGATCGGTCCGCTGACCGTTCGCGTCATCGACGCCGAGATCACCATCCGCACCGCCCAGGGCACCCGCACCAGCCACTACCGGCTGCTGACCACCCTCATCGACCCCTCCACCTACCCGGCCGGTGAACTCGTCCGGCTCTACCACGAACGCTGGGAGATCGAGACCGCCTACGCGGAGCTGAAGTCCACGATCCTGAGCGGACACGTCCTGCGGGCCCGCACCCCCGACGGCATCGAGCAGGAGGTCTGGGCCCTGCTGACCACCTACCAGGCACTACGCACCGCGATGACCGACGCCACCAACAGCATCCCGGGCACCGACCCCGACAGGGGCGGCTTCACCACCGCCCTCGCCGCCGCCCGAGACCAGCTCGTCCTGGCCGCCGGCATCATCACCGGCACCGACATCGATCTCGTCGGCACCATCGGCCGTCACGTCCTGGCCCACCTCCTGCCGGCCCGGCGGGTCCGCACCAAAGACCGCATCGTCAAACGCGCGATCTCCAAATACAACGCACGCGGACCCGCCATCGACCGCACCACCTACAAAGCCACCATCAGCATCAACATGCTCACGAGCAGCCCTTGACACCCCAGACCCCGCCCTAACTGAACGGCGTTG
>NZ_JBVJMV010000143.1:0-1482 GCF_055584025.1 Streptomyces sp. NPDC104309
CGGCATCGCGGCTTCGATCGGCTCGGTCGGCGACGCCTACGACTGTCAGTCTGTTCGCACCGGATCCCGCAAGGATCGGGTAGTCCCGGCCGTGACGGTCTGACTCTTGCTTACGACCGACCCTACGGGTGTCCTGGCGTTGATCTGTCGACCGTCCGGCCGGGCACGCAACAAGTGCTGCCGCCGGACGGACGTGACCTCATAGGAGCCTGGAGCCAACTCGTCAAAGCGTCCCCGTGACAGTCCTGTCCCTCCGGCCGGCGACAGCGTGCACCCCACGCTACCGACCGAAGGGAACGCGGTGGATAACAACGAGCAGCACAGGTCCGGGCACGTCGTGATCGGCGTCGACACACACAAGCATGTGCACGTCGCTGCAGTGATGGACACGATCGGCGGGATCCTGGCGACCTTGACGGTCCCCACCGACACCGGCGGATTCCAGCAACTCCTGCACTGGGCAGGCTCATACGGCAGGATTCTGGCCTTCGGAATCGAGGGCACCGGCTCCTACGGCGCCACCCTGGCCTCGTTCCTTCGACGGGCCGGGCACAAGGTGGTCGAGGCCGGCCGCCCGGACCGGCGGCTGCGACGGATGAACGGCAAGTCCGACACACTGGACGCCGAGAACGCCGCCCGAGCCGTCCTGGCCGGGTTCGCGACAGCCACGCCCAAGAGCGCCGACGGTGAAGCCGAGATGATCCGGCAGCTCAAGATCGCCCATGACCAGGCCGTCGAACAGCGCTCAGCGGCGATGGTCACCATGAAAGCGATGCTTGTCCACGCTCCTGATGCCTTACGCAACGAGACCGCGGGCAAAACTCAAATCGCTCTAGCCCGGCACCTGGCGGGCCTGCGTCCTCGACATCTGGAGGGCCCCGAGGACGCACTGCGTCACGCCCTTCGAACACTGGCCAAACGGTGGCAGTACCTCGACGCCGAGGCCAAGGAACTGACGAAAATGATCGCTGAGCTGGTCCACCGTGCCGCCCCGCAACTACTCGAACCATTCGGCATCGGTGTGGACACCGCCGCGGAAATCCTCGTCGTGGTCGGCGACAACCCTGAACGCATCAAGTCCGAAGCCGCCCTCGCCAAGCTTGCGGGCATCGCTCCTGTGCCCACCGGCTCCGGCATGACCAGCGGCAGGCACCGCATCAACCACGGCGGCCACCGCCAGCTCAACGCCGCGATCTACCGGACCGTCATCGTCCGCATGCGATTCCACCAACCGACGATCGACTACGTCACCCGCCGCACCACCGAGGGCAAGACGAAACGCGAGATCATCCGTTGCCTCAAACGCTACGTCATCCGCGAGGTCTACCACCTAATCCGACCCGCACCACGGACCGTCCCCACAGCGAGTTGACAACTATAGGAGCGTCAACGCCCTCATGGAGTCCGCGATCGGCCTGTTCAAAACCGAGCTGATCAAGCCCGGCCGGCCCTGGAGGACACTCTCCCAAGTCGAACTCGCGA
>NZ_JBVJMV010000144.1:0-1469 GCF_055584025.1 Streptomyces sp. NPDC104309
CAAGGCCGGGTAGTTAGCGTTTCTGCAGGTCATGCAAGGGAGTTGACGGGTTTTCAACGTGGAGCAACGGAGCTCGTTGGTACAGGCAGTCGTCCAAGACAGCTTGTCCCGTAAGGAGCTCCGTTGCCCTCTCATTGTGTCGTGCCGTCTCGGCTGACGGCCATCACCCGTACGGTGACTGTGGCCGCGGGCCGCTTCGCTCCCGGCCATCTGGGAGAACTGACGTCGATCGTGCCGTTCGACCTGGTCGACGCGGTCTTGTCCGAGACCAGGACCGTGCAGCGGCGGTTGCGTGATCTGCCCTCGCGGGTCGGCGTCTACTTCCTCCTGGCGATGTGTCTGTTCCCCGAGATCGGCTACCGGCTGGTCTGGGACAAGCTGACCGCCGGCCTGTCGGGGATGCCGGTCGTCTGCCCGAGCGCGAAAGCGCTACGTGATCTGCGCCGCAGACTCGGCAGCGCGCCGGTGCGGGCGTTGTTCGAGGTGCTGGCCGGGCCGTTGGCCCAGCCGAGGACACCGGGGGTGCGGTTCGGCCCGTATCGGACGGTGTCGTTCGACGGCTGCAGCTCGATCAAGGTTCCTGACAGCGAGCGCAACCGGGGCTGGCTGGGGCGGTGCCCGCACGGCGGCTATCCCCAGGTCGAGCTGATGACGCTGGTCGAGACCGGCACCCGGGCAGTGATCGGCGCGGTCTTCGGCCCCACCCGGGAGGGCGAGACCTCGTACGCCACCAGGCTGTTGCACCATCTGGGCCCCGAGATGTTGGTGCTGTGGGACCGGGGCTTCGACGGCAACGACTTCCTCGCTGCCGTGCACGCCACCGGCGCACGGGTCCTGGGCCGCATTCGCCAGCGCCGTCGCCCACCGGTCCTCCAGCCGCTCGCTGACTCCTCCTACCTCTCGGTCATCGGCGGCGTCCCGGTACGCATCATCGAAGCCCGGGTGAACGTCACCTGCACGGACGGCAGCAACTTCGAAGGCTCCTACCGTCTGGCGACCACACTCCTGGACGCCGGCCGTTACCCCGCCGACCGCCTCGTGCACCTCTATCACGAGCGCTGGGAGCACGAGAGCGCCTACTACGCCTTGCGCCATACCATCCTGCACGGACGTGTCCTGCGCTCGCACGACGCGGTCGGCGTCGAGCAGGAGATGTGGTCCCTGCTCACCCTTTACCAGCTCCTGCGCCGCACCATGGTCGAGGCGGCGGAGTCCAGGCCGGGCACCGACCCCGACCGCTGTGGCTTCACCATCGCCTTCCAAACCGCCCGCGACCTGCTGGTATGCGCAGAGGGAGTCTTCGAGCAGGGCATCGGAGAGATCGGCCGCCGAGTCCTGTCGGCGCTGTCGCCCGCGCGGCGAACCCGCGTCAGCACTCGCAAGGTGAAGTCCCCCATCTCCCGTTACGCGGAAAGGAAGCTGGACGGCCGCCCCGACGGCAGCCGGGTCGTGACTTCAATGACGGTCAC
>NZ_JBVJMV010000145.1:0-1452 GCF_055584025.1 Streptomyces sp. NPDC104309
GTTGCGTTGAGAGACGCACGGCGGGTTCGGCGAGAGGTCCGGAGAAACGGACCGGGAGCAATCCCGGCACCGCGCTCCGGGCCTACTCAGCGAGCCGGTCACGCGTTGCAGCTGTTGATCTTCCGTCAGGTGGTGCGGAAGGCGCCTTGAAATCGCTTCTCGTATGGGTTGTGCGGCCGAGACTCAGTGGTCGTGAACGAGGTGTGGTCCCGGTTGCAGGAGTTGTTGTTCCCGTCGGTCCCCGGTGTCGCCGTCGCGGCCGTGCATACGGCCGGCGAGGCGATACGCGTCGAGGCCCGATGTACGCCCAGCCGGGCCGCCTGCCCTGACTGCGCCCACTGGACGGAACGGGTCCACAGCTCCTACCTGCGATTTCCGGCAGATCTGCCCGCTGCCGGCCAGCGAGCTCAACTCCACCGACGCCAACCTGTCCGGCATCAGCAGCTTCGCCACCGGCCTGAACAGCGACTTCGACGCGGTGACCGCCGAACTGACCACCGACTGGAACTCCGGCCCGGTTGAGGGAGCAGTGAACCGGATCAAGATGCTCAAACGGCAGATGTTCGACCGCGCCGGATTCGCTCTCTTGCGGAAGCGAGTCCTCCTCGCCCCGTGACGGGCAGTTGCACATCAGACAGTGGCTTTGGTCGCGACGCGGGTGAGCAGCTTGTCGCGCGCGGACGGCCACTCGTCCGCGAGCACGCTGTAATACAGCGAATCACGGCGCGTGCCGTCCTGGCGCACCATGTGACTGCGCAGCTTCCCTTCATAGACCAGTCCCAGCCGGGTCAGGGCTTGCTGGGACCGCACGTTGAGGTTGTCGGTCCGCAAGGCGATTCGGGCAAGACCCAGATCGTCGAAGGCGTATCCGAACAGCAGGAGCTTGGACTCGGCGTTATAGGGGCCACCCCAACAAGAACGATCGAACCAGGTCGCACCAACCTCAGCCCGGCTCGCGGCGAGGTCAAGCTCATACAGGCTGGTCGAACCGATCACCGCGTCGTCCGTCAGGCGCTGGACCGCGAAGCACCGCCGGGCTCGATCCGCCAGCATCTGACTGATCATCGCCCGCATCTCTAACAGGGAGTCGGGGCGAGGCCGAGGCATCCATCGCCAGACCTCGGGATCCGACGCAGAGGGGAACAGTGCTTCTGCATGATCGACAGACAGCGGGATGAGACGGACAGCGCGGCCGAGGAGAGAGTCGTTGCTCATCACTGCACCGTAGCTTCGGAAGCACTGCCTCACAGCGACATGCAGATCACGTCGCATCCGTCACCCACAGCAACCGCGTCACAGAACTTGTGCCAGACCCCGAAACACCCTGTCGAAAACAACAACCTGCTTGGTCTCCCACTAGGGTCTGTGCGGGGTTCGGATCATGCACGGGCTGGCAGGCTGCGGAGCCAGATGATGGATCCGCGTAGGTGGAGGCCGGCGGTGTAACTCTCG
>NZ_JBVJMV010000146.1:0-1440 GCF_055584025.1 Streptomyces sp. NPDC104309
CTAGTAGTACTTCGTTAGGTTGATTTGATCTTGGTGGTCGTGGCGGTGCATGCTGCGGCTCGTGGATCTTGATGAGGTGGAGAAGCTCCGCGGAGACCTCGGCGATTTCATGGCTGAGGTCTTCGCGTCCTTGACGCGCAAGGACCAGCGCCGGCAAGGGGATTGCTATCTGCGGGGGCTGATGCTGGACGGGCGGCGCAAGTCCGTCCAGCCGATGGCCGGGCGGCTGCCGGACGGCAACATGCAGGCCTTGCAGCAGTTTGTCAGCCAGTCGCCGTGGGACCACGTCCCGGTGCTGCGGAAGATCGCCCGGAAGATGACCTCCGCCATCAGTCCCGAGGCGTGGGTGATCGACGACACCTCGTTCCCGAAATCCGGCGACCAGTCGGTGGCCGTGTCCCGGCAGTACTGCGGTGCGCTGGGCAAACGTTCGCCCTGCCAGGTCGGGGTGAGCATCCACGCCGTCACCGACCGGGCCTCGTGCCCGCTGTCGTGGCGGCTGTTCGTGCCACCGGAGTGGGACGAGCGCGATGACGTCCGCAGGAAGCGGACCGGTCTCCCGCCGGAGGTCGGGCACGTCGAGAAGTGGCGGCTGGCGATTGACATGCTGGACGAATCGATCGCCTGGGGGCTTGCTCCGCAGGTCGTGGTCGCTGACGCGGGCTACGGCCAGTCCGCCGCCTTCCGTCATGCTCTGCGCTCCCGGCGCCTGGACTATGTCGTCGCCGTGCGCGGGGACGAGACGGCCCACCGCTTCGAGGCGGAACCGGTGGCGCCCGCCTACGGCGGCGCGGGCAGGCGCCCCCTGCCCCGCTACCGCACCGGCAGGCTCGCCCTTCACGAGCTCGCCACCGAGGAAGGCCGTCGGGCGTTTCGGCAGGTCACCTGGCGCCAGGGGAGCCGCGGCGCGATGCGCTCGCGGTTCCGGGTCCTGCAGGTGCGGCCCGCCGGGAAGATGCCCCGGACGCTCGCCGCCGCCGACGCCGGAGGCCCAGCCACCTGGGACGGCGTGCTTCCGGCCGAGACCCTGCTGGTCGAATGGCCTCCCGGTGAGAACGCGCCCACGGACTACTGGCTCACCGACCTCCCGCCCGACACACCGATCCGGCGGCTCGTGCGCCTGGCCAAGATCCGCTGGCGCATCGAGCACGACTACCGCGAGATGAAGCACGGCCTCGGCCTGGACCACTTCGAGGGCCGCACCTGGCGCGGCTGGCACCACCACGTCACCCTCGTGACCGCAGCCCACGCCTTCCTCACCCTCCGGCGCCTCGACCCAAAAGCCGAAGCGCCGGCCTGACCTTCTACCAAGTCCTCGACACCATCCAGGACCTGATACGGGCCTGGACCGGCCAATGCCCCACCTGCCACCGCGACTTACCCAAACACACAACGACAACGCCGCCACCACAGAAGCGCAACCTAACGAAGTACTACTAG
>NZ_JBVJMV010000147.1:0-1433 GCF_055584025.1 Streptomyces sp. NPDC104309
CGGGCACTACGACTTCGACATCGACGTACTGGCCGCCTACCGGCCCACAGGGAAAGGCCGGGTCGAGCGGCAGGTGCTGATCGTCCGTGACCATGTCCTGGCCGGACGGGCGTTTTCCTCCGTCGAGGAGATGGACGCCGCGTTCACCGCCTGGGTGCCGCTGCGGCGGGCGAAGGTCCACGGCACCCACGGCGAGGTCATCGGGCACCGCGCCGTCCGCGACCACGTGGCTCTGCGGCCGCTGCCGCGAACACCCTATGTGGTCAGCCAGCGGCATCTGCGGCACGTCGGCAAGGACTGCCTGGTCGCTTTCGACGCGAACCTCTACTCAGTGCCGGCCCGCAAGGTCCGCCCCCGCCAACTGGTCGAGATCCGGGCCACGAAGTCCCAGGTCACGCTGCACTCCACCACACCCGACGCCGGCGGCGAGACCCTGCTGGCCGCCCATCCGCGGGCGGTCGGCCGCGGAGCCCGCATCGTCGATGAGAAGCACTGGGACGGCCTGCCCAGAGGCGACAACCGCCGCGTCACCACGGGCGAAGTCCCCTCCCAGCCCCGCAACCGGGACACCCTGGGCGTCGGGGCCGGTCCGCTGGGCGCTCTGCTGAACCGGGCCGCGGCCACCCGCATCGAGGTCGGCCGCCGCCCGCTGTCGATCTACGACGAACTGACCGGCACCCGCCCCTTCACCACCCCGTCGATGCCGAAGGAACCGTCTTGAGTGAGCTCGTCAGCACCCGTATCCGCACCACGGCCATCAAGCTCGGCCTGCCCCACCTGGCCGAGGCCCTGAGCCAGTACGTCTCGCGGGCGGACGAGGCCAAGATGGGCTACCTCGACCTCATCGACCTGGTCCTGGCCGAGGAACTCGCCGTCCGCGACGACCGCCGCTTCCGCCAGGGCCTGCGAACCTCGAAGCTTCCGCACCACAAAACCCTCGACGACTACGACTTCTCCTTCCAGCCCGAGCTCGACCCGCGCAAGGTCAAAGACCTTGCCACCCTGTCCTTCGTCGAGGGCAAGGCGAACGCGGCCCTCCTCGGGCCGCCCGGGGTCGGCAAGACCCATATCGCCGTCGGGCTCGCCGTCGCGGCCTGCCGAGCCGGCTACTCGATCTACTTCACCAGCCTCGACGACATGGTCCGCAACCTCAGGACCGCCGAGGCCGCCGGCCGTCTGACCAGCAAACTCGGCACCTACCTGCGGCCCAGCGTCCTCGTGGTCGACGAGGTGGGCTACCAGCCCCTGGAACGAGCCGAAGCGAACCTGGTCTTCCAGGTGATCTCCAAACGCTACGAGAAGGGCTCGATCATCCTGACCTCGAACAAGACCTTCAGCGAGTGGGGCCAAGTCTTCGGCGACGAAGTCCTCGCCACCGCGATCCTCGACCGGCTACTCCACCACTGCGACGTGATCGCCATCAACGGCCCCAG
>NZ_JBVJMV010000148.1:0-1323 GCF_055584025.1 Streptomyces sp. NPDC104309
TGAGGTTCCCCCGGCGTGCGGGAGGTGCTGATCAGCTGGTCAGGGCGGGTTGACGGGGTTTCAGGTTCGTTCGTTCGGCCGTTGCCTGGTCGGCGTAGTGCTTCTCCTCGAACTCGATCGGACTGAGGTAGCCGAGCCGTTTCTGGATGCGCCGGGAGTTATAGAACCCATCGATGTACTCGAACAGCGCCAGGTTCGTCTCGGCCCGGGTGGCGAAGACGCGGCCGCGGATGCACTCCGTCTTGGTGATCATCCACAGGTTCTCCGCGAGGGCGTTGTCGTACGAGTCTCCGACCGAGCCCATGGATGCCTGAACTCCCGATCGCAGCAGGCGAGTTGTGAGCTTGATCGACGTATACTGACAGCCGTGATCCGCGTGATGAATGAGCTGTCCGGGCTCGACCTCGCGGGAAGCGAGGGCGTACTCGAGCGTGGACAGCACCAGGTCGGCGTCCGCACGGGCGGAGGTCTCCCAGGCCACCACCCGGCGGGAGAACGCGTCCCGGATCGCGGACAGCCACAAGGGGCCCTCGCCGGTCGCGATCATCGTCAGGTCGGTGACCCACAGCCGGTTCGGTGCACTCGCGGTGAAGTCGCGCTGGACCAGGTCCGGGGCCAGGGTGGCCTTGGGGTCCCGGCGCGTGAAGCCCTTGCGACGCGGGCTGATCCCAGCGAGGTCGGCCTCGCGCATCAGGCGCTCGACCCGCTTGCGGCCCACGTGGACGCCTTCACGCTTGAGCACGGCATGCACGCGCGGCGAGCCGTAGATCCCGCCCGAGTCGGTGTGGATCTCCTTGATCTGCTCGGTGAGTTCCGCGTCCCGGCGCACGCGTTCGCACGGCTCGCGCTCGGCACGGCGCCAGCGGTAGTAGGTGGAGGAAGGGACGGACAGTTCCCGGAGTACGGGCTCGACCCCCAGGTGCGGGTGCTCGTCGAGGAGCGCCGTCACCTGGGCCGGGTCGGGTCGAGCTGGGCCGCGAAAAAAGCCGAGGCCGTCCGCAGGACCTCGTTCGCCCGCTTGAGCTGGGCGTTCTCCCTGCGCAGCGCGGTGAGCTCGGCGCGTTCGTCGGTGGTCAGCCGGTCATCGCGCTCGCCGGCGTCGGCCTCGGCCTGCCGGATCCAACCGCGCAGGGCCTCCGGATGCACGCCGAGATCGACGGCCAGCTTCTTGATCTGCGGCTTCGGATCGGCGGTGCGGTACATCCGTACCGCACGCTCACGCAACTCGAGCGAATATTTCCTGGGGGCAGCCATGGTCGATGTTCCTTTCATGAAAACCATCTGACCCTCTGTCACCACACTCCGCATCTCGGGGGAACCTCA
>NZ_JBVJMV010000149.1:0-1290 GCF_055584025.1 Streptomyces sp. NPDC104309
CCTCGCTGTTTCGGTTGCGATGACGAGACGTCTCTGATCATCAACTGCTGGACGTTCGAGGCGTCTTCTGTCTCTTGGGCATGGCGAAGTCCCGGCGCGGTGGTCGGGTTCTCCGTGGTCCTTCAGGTCGTGGGCGGATGGGATGGGTGGCTGTCAGCTGGCTGGGCGGGGCAGGGCGGCGAGCCGGTGGAAGGCCGTGGTCAGTTCGTGTCTCCAGGGCCAGGTCGCGGAGATTCGCAGTCGTAGGCGGCGGCCGCCGCGGGTGAGGCGAGCTGCGACATGCAGGATCCGGTAGCGCAGTTTCCTAGGCTCGGCGCCGGCCAGTTCACCGTCCAGCAGCAGGATCCTCGTCCAGGCGAGCAGGTCGATCGCGGTCAGCGACAGTTCCAGCCAGGCGGCGTTGATCTGGAAGCGACGAGAAGGGAAGCGGTCGAAGCCGGTGGTCTTGCCTGTCCGAATGTGGTCCTCGACGGTGGCGTGTCCGCGGTGGCGGACTTCCAGGAACTGGGCCGAGCCACCGCCGGAGAACGGGGTGTCGGTGAGGAGGACCTGGTGACGCAGGCCCTCGTCCTGGTCGAACAGGGACAACTGAGCGCCGGGATGCGGGCGCTCGCGTCGCACGATCATGCGAGTGCCCGTCGGGTAGCCCGGCAGGTCGACCATGCCGGTCAGCTCGGCGACCTCGGCCCCTGTCCGCAGACTGCCGTCCTGGTCGAGGGCCGGGTGCCAGAGCCGGTCGGGGGTGGCCCGGATCGCGCGGCGGACCGGTTCGGTAATCGCGTAGCCGACAGAGAAGTACGTTCTCATTCCTCTCTCGCGCAGGCTGCGGACGTGGGCGAGGAAGGTCTTGGCGCATCCGGCGCTGTCCGCGCGGATGAGGAGGTCGGTGCCGTACCGGTGCGCGTCGGGGACCTGGGTGAGGGCATCGTCCAGGACCGCTATGTGATCACTGGCGGTGTTCGCTCCGGCGTTCCCGGGCCGGAGTCGCCCCGCCAGGGCTTCGCCGGTGTTGGCCAGGAAGCACAGCAGCGGGTGGTAGCCGAAGCCGCCCTTGTAGGTCGGCGCGGCCTGTTCCTTTTCGGAGTGGCAGGTGATCAGCGTGGCGTCGATGTCCAGGACCAGACCAGGCAGTTCGCGTCCTCCAGCCCGTGCGGTGGGTATGCCCCCGCTCGTCTCGGCGGCCTGCAGCCACGCGGTCTCCCGGGCACGAGAACGTGCCGATCGCAGCCGGGCCAGCACCCTCTCGTCGGCGTCGGCGAGCAGTCGCCACGCGGTGGGCGTGGAGGCCAC
>NZ_JBVJMV010000150.1:0-1273 GCF_055584025.1 Streptomyces sp. NPDC104309
GCCGGGTGGCGGGGCGGGCTGTCCTGCTGATCCCGCACCGCGGCGAGAATCCCGATGAGACCGCCCTGCCGGACGACTACCGCATGATCCTGGCGATCGTGCAGGCCGCCGACGGCCCGGTCCAGGTCAGGGCGGTGGGTGAGGAGCTGGGCCTTGACGTTGCGGTGCGTGGGAAGCTGGAGCCGCTGCGGGCGAAGATGACCAAGCTCGCTGATCGCGGCTGGCTGCACAAACGTCCCGACGGGCGGTTCACCGCACGTCGGTGACCGTGCCGGAAGAGGAACCCGGCAGGCCGTAACCAGCGGACCCCCGGCGGCAGTTGAGTTCGGTGTGAAGAAAGACAACGGGTCCGCCGAGGGCCCTGACGACCTTGTCTACACTGCCCGCCTGCCGCTGTCGAGCGCCACTTTGAACTATCTCGCCACCCTGATACGCGGCCACTGCAAGAAGATCGGCTCGCGGTGGCGGGCGCTGCCCGCGGGAAGGATCGCGGGGATCGTGCTGGCGGTGCTGCGCTGTGACCAGCGGCCGGGCGACCTGGCCGGCGGCAACGGGATACACCGCACCACCGTGACACGGTGGGTCAGGGAAGTCGTCGGCCTGCTGGCCGCCCGCGCCCCGCGCCTGGACCGCGCCCTGAAGAGAATCGCCCGAACGGGTGGCGGGGTGGTCCTGCTGGATGGCTCGCTGATCCGCACTCGGCGGCGCACCGGGACGGAAAACCGGAAGAACTACTCGGGCAAGCACAAGCACCATGGTCTGCTCGTGATCGCGCTCACCGACGACAAGGGCCGACTGCTCTGGGTCTCGGCGGCCCGGCCGGGGCGGACCTCGGAGATCACCGCCTGCCGTCACGACAAGCTCACGCAGAAGTTGCGGGCGGCCCGGCTCGGAGCGATCGCCGACCTGGGATTCGTCGGGCTCGATGACAGCGGTCCCGATGCCGACCCGGCGGTGATCACCGGCTACAAGGCCGCCCGGAACCGGCCGCTCACGCGAGGGCAGAAGCTGTCGAACAAGGCCCTTGCCGCAGTACGGGCGCCGGTCGAGCACGGCTTCGCCCACCTGAAGAACTGGCGCGTCCTCGGCAAGGTCCGCACGGATCCGAAGTGGGCGACCGCGCTGGTGAGGGCTCTGCTGGTCCTGACGAACCGCGAAGTCTCCCGGTGACCGACGATCTTCGCCGAAGCCATCCGCCCACGACCAGCACGAGCATCCCGAACCCCGCGCACACCAGACCCGTGACCTGCAACTTCACGATGCACAGTGCTCA
>NZ_JBVJMV010000151.1:0-1268 GCF_055584025.1 Streptomyces sp. NPDC104309
GTCGCGGAGCATGGCCCAGAGAACGTTGGCCCGACGGCGTGCGAGAGAGAGCACTGCTTGCTTGTGACCCTTCCCCTCGTCTCGCTTGCGTTGGTAGTACGTCCGCGACGCGGGGCATGTCCTGATGCTGGCCATGGAGGAGAGGTAGAAGGCTCGTAGAAGGCCGCGGTGGTAGCGGCGGGGGCGGTGCATATTGCCGCTGACGCGCCCGGAATCTCGTGGCACGGGGGCCAGGCCGGCGAAGCCGGCCAGGCGGTCTGGTGAGCCGAACGCGTCCATGGCGCCGCCGGTCCGGCGATGAATTCGGCGCCGAGCAGGGCGCCCATGCCGGGCAGGCTGCGGATTACCTCGGCGTGGGGATGTTCGCGGAACCGTGCCTCGATGAGTGCGTCGAGCTCGGCGATCTCCTCGTCGAGGGTGATGACCCCCTTGGCGAGACGGGCCACCATGGCGGCGGCCAGTTTCTCGCCGGGCAGGGACGTCTGCTGGCTAACGGCAGCTTCAAGGGCTGCGGCAGCGATGGCGGCGGGGTTCTTGACCTTGCGGTTTCTCAGCCAGGTCTCGATGCGCTTGGCGCCGCTGCGGCGGAGTGCGGCCGGGGTCTGGTAGCCGGTCAGCAGCATGACCGGGCCCCTGTTCGTCAGCGCAAGGGTCCGTTCCAACGCCGGGAAGAACTCGAGAAGTTGAGCTCGGAGCCGGTTGATCTGCCGGGTGCGGTCGCAGACGAGGTCGGTGCGGCGTCCGGTCAGGGTGCGCAGGTCGACGGCGATCTCGTCGCCGGGCCGCAGCAGGCCGAGGTCGTTGCGCATCCGGGCCTGGTCGGCGATGACGAAGGCGTCCTTCGCATCGGTTTTGCCCTGGCCGCGGTAGCCGGCGGATGCCTGGTGGACCGCCAGGCCGGTGAGGTAGGCCATCGGCTGGCCGTGGCCCAGGAGCAACCCGATCAGCAGGGCCGCGCCGCCGTGGTTGATGTCCACCGCCCACAGGAGATCCTCGGAGAGCGCGAGTACATCGCCGATCAGCTCCAGCAGGACCTTCTCGTCGTTCAGGACCCGGCGTGACAGGAGGCGTTTGCCCTGGGCGTCGATCACCACGCAGTGGTGATGTTCTTTGCCGATGTCCACTCCGGCCCATATCTGGCGCACGGCCACCTCCGCCAGCTCGTCGTCTCACATTGGTCCCAGCAGACGACCTCGCCGGCGTTGTCCTACGAAGCGATCAAGTCGCGTATCCCAATTAGCGGTCGAGTCGTCGCGGGGCTCCGGGCG
>NZ_JBVJMV010000152.1:0-1137 GCF_055584025.1 Streptomyces sp. NPDC104309
CTGCCTGAGGGGCCGGGCTGGTGGTACGAGCCCAAATTCGACGGTTCTCCAGACACTTGAAGTTGTCTCATCCGAGTGACATCGCGGCATCTCCCAGCACAGCCCCGACCGGCGCCGGAAGACTGCACGTTGCCAGAGTGGTGACGCATGCCTGTGGGGTCACGTGCAGCTGTTCTTCACCGACCAGCGGAAGGTCTGGAAGGTCGGCCAGGTCGCTGGGCTGAGTCGTGCAGAGCTGTCGGCTCTGTTCGCGCGACGTCTGGTGCCCGCCGGTACGCCGATCTTGCTGGATGAGGCGATGCGGCCCGTCGAGCCGGTGTCGTCGTGGTTCCGGTCGCTGGCACTGGAACGCAAGGACGCGAAGACGATGCGGTCGTACGCGTACTCCGTACTGATGCTGCTGCACTTCCTGCTGGCCCGGGAGGCGGATCTGCAGTCAGCCACGGAGACAGACCTTCGGGAGTTTCGTCTGTGGCGGCAGGACGGGGCGGAGGATGTCGTCGGTGACGCCGCATGGGACCGGGACTGGGCCGCCATCGAGTCTCTCTACAGGTATCTGATCCGATTCGGTGTCGTCGTCCGGCAGCCCTGGCGGTCGACACCGCAGCGTTCCAACCTCGCCAGCAGAATCCGCCCTGACCTGCGCGTCCGGCACATGGAGCTCGACCAGTATCTCTACCTGAGGGACGTCGGATTCGGGGGACTGGCTCCGGACGCCGGGCTGGATGTCTCGTTCCGGGGCTGGCGGCCCCACCGAAACCGCGCGGCCTGCGAACTGGCGCTGATGACGGGGATGCGGATCCAGGAGTGGTCCACGCTGCTCCTGCCCGAACTCGGTCTGGTGGATGGCCAGCGGCCGGCGTTCACGGACGTCGAGTTGAAGGCTTGCGCCAAGTTCGGCCGGCCGCGCTCGGTCTATGTCGCGCCGGACCCGATGGAACTAACAGCCATAGGCAAATGACGACACTGCCAGTCGCAAGGAGCAAGGGTTCTCGCCTTCCGGGCGCCGATGGTTCGTGCTGACAGTCTGCTGACCAGCGGGGTACGACCGCCAGTGCAAGCCGAGCCAATGACTTGGCGGTAAGAGAGGCAGCTCAGCCGCCGGTGTCTCATGAGACATCGCGAAGTCTGGAGAAC
>NZ_JBVJMV010000153.1:0-1012 GCF_055584025.1 Streptomyces sp. NPDC104309
TGTCCGCCCGATCATGTGACTATCACTTGCTTTGGTCGTTGTTCCGGGCATGGGGCGGGAAGAGCGCGGTGATCTGTCGGATGCCGAGTGGGAGCGGTTGCGGCCGTTCCTGCCGGTGAGCAACAGGCGTTGTGGCCGGTGGCGGGACCATCGGCAGGTGATCGACGGGATCCTGCACCGGGTGCGGACCGGCGTGCAGTGGCGTGATCTTCCCGAGCGGTTCGGGCCGTGGAAGACGGTCTACGAGCGTCACCGGCTGTGGTCGGCCGACGGGACCTGGGAACGACTGCTCCAGCAGGTCCAGGCGGAAGCCGACGCGGCCGGCGACATCGACTGGGATGTCTCCGTCGACTCCACGATCGTGCGGGCCCACCAGCACGCGGCCGGTGCCCGCACCGACCCGCCGCCGGCCCTGGCCTCAAAGGGGGCTGGGCTCCTTGCAGAACACCAGGACGAAACACCGTGGCGGAGCCTCGTCGGCCACCTGGCGGAGGTGGTACTGGAGGCGAGGGCCTGGGCCGCTCGCGCGGAGGGTTCACCACCAAGGTCCACCTGAGCGCGGACGGCCGCTGCCGCCCGCCGTCCCTGGTCGTCACACCAGGACAGCGGGCGGACTGCACGCAGTTCGAGCCCGTGCTGGAGAAGATCCGCGTCCCGCGAACCGGGCCAGGCAGGCCCCGCAAGACGCCTGACAGCGTGGCCGCCGACAAGGCCTACAGCAACGGCCCGTGCCGCGCCTACCTGAGCAGACGCGGCATCCGGCACACGATCCCGGAGAAGACCGACAGCCGGGCCGCCCGCCTGCGCAAGGGCTCACACGGCGGACGACCGCCGGGCTTCGACGAGGAGCGGTACAAGAAACGCAACACCGTCGAACGGGCCATCAACAAGCTCAAGCACGCCAGCGCGGTCGCAACTCGCTATGACAAGCGCGGCTATGTCTACCTGGGCACTGTCACCGCAACCGCCCTCGTCATCTGGCTCCGGACGTGATCGACCGGACAAGTCCTAG